>WVXP01000217.1 GCA_011773445.1 Pseudomonadota bacterium
TCAAAAGTATCCTTCTACAAAACTCATCTCGACACCCAAGGCAAAAGAGATGCTTATAGACCTTCTGCGTATACCAGAAGAATCCTTCATGACTGTAGAAGACGGCGAGGAGATAGGCCTCGGAGGCAAGACATTGAAGTTCATCTACACGCCCTGGGTTCACTGGCCTGAGACAATGGTCACCTATCTAAAAGAAGATAAGATTCTATTTAGTTGTGATTTTTTCGGCTCCCACATTGCGATGACCGATCTCTACGTTACCGATGAGACGCGCATTTACGAGGCAGCCAAACGTTACTATGCCGAGATCATGATGCCCTTCCGAAATGTGATCGAAAAGAACCTGGAAAAAATCGCACCTTACGAAGTAGAGATGATAGCCCCCAGTCACGGGCCCATCTATCCTCGTCCGTCCTTTATCGTGGATGCCTACCAGGATTGGATCCTGGGCCCTCCCAGAAATACGGTGATTTTGCCCTATGTGTCCATGCATCAGAGCACGAAACAGATGGTGGATCATTTTGTTGCAGCCCTCGTGGAGAGAGGCGTGAAAGTCGAGCAATTCAACCTGGCTGTAACCGATATAGGTAAACTCGCCATCGCCCTGGTTGATGCGGGTACCATCGTTGTTGGGACATCCACTGTGCTTGGGGGCCCTCATCCCTTGGCCGTTTATGGTACATTCGTGGCTAATGCGCTCCGCCCCAAAGCCAAGTTTGTTTCCATTATCGGCTCCTATGGATGGGGAGGTAAGACCGTAGAAACGCTGGCAGGGATGATACCGAATCTGAAAGTTGAGCTTCTGGAACCTGTTCTTGCCAAAGGGTTGCCTTCAGAGAGCGATTTCACAGCGCTCGATGACTTGGCTGAAACGATTGCAAGGAAACACAAAGAGCACGGGATCCAATGACAAATGGAAAATTGCCGATTAGGAAGGCACGGAAAATCAAGCAAAAGCCTGAAGGTTGAAAAGGACTTGAGAAGATGAAAGAGAGGGGCTGCATTATTTGACAACCCCTCCAAATCCTTCACTGTCCCCAGGGGGATTTGAACCCCCGTTGCCGGCGTGAAAGGCCGGTGTCCTTGGCCTGACTAGACGATGGGGACCCAAACGGTGATGGGCCGTGCTGGACTCGAACCAGCGACTCTCTGCTTAAAAGGCAGATACTCTACCAACTGAGTTAACGGCCCCTCATATCAGTTGCCAGGGGTCAGGATTCAGGATCCAGGTCAAATTGGAATCCTAGCCCATGAAATCGAAAAAGGCAACCCTGGTGGGACCCTCTGAGGGATATTTGCGGAAGCGATGGCCCCGTTCATCGAAAGGGGTTTTCGATCATAATGGTCTCTTCTCTATCCGAACCCACGGAGACGGCTACAATTTTTGTTTGCGTGAAATCCTCCAGTTTCTTGATATAGGCCTGCGCTTTCTCAGGAAGATCTAGAAACTTCCTGGCATTACGCGTGCTACCGAGCCATCCGTCATACTCCTCGTAGACAGGTTCACACGCCTTCAACACTTCAATGCTCGCGGGAACCACTTTCAGCACCTGGCCATCATGCTGGTAGCCGGTACAGATCTTGATGCGTTCAACCTCATCGAGAACGTCGAGTTTGGTGATGACCAACCCATCTCCTCCGTTCAGCCTCACGGCATGGTTGACCATCACCGCATCAAACCAGCCACACCGTCTCGGCCGGCCTGTGGTGGCGCCATACTCACCCCCTCGCTCCCGAATTTTCTCTCCCATCTTGTCTTCCAGCTCTGTGGGGAAAGGTCCCTCTCCGACACGAGTGGTGTAAGCCTTGGAAACACCGAGGACATAGTCGATGTCTGTGGGACCAATACCTGCTCCGGCACACGCATTGCCTGCCACCGTATTGGAGGAGGTCACGTATGGGTAGGTCCCATGATCCACGTCTAAGAAGCACCCCTGAGCGCCCTCAAAGAGGATTTTTTCATCCCTATTCATCGCGTCGCTTAGAAAAACGGATGTATTGGACACATAGGGCTTCATTCTCTTTCGGAAACCCATGTATTGCTCGATGACTTCATCTTTTGAACAGGGCTCCTCATGGAGGAACTGGCTCAAAAGGAAGTTTTTCTGGACCAGGTTGTTCTCCAGTTTCTTTTCAAAGACGCCTTCGTCGAAAAGGTCAACGACCCTTATCCCGCAGCGGCCCACTTTGTCCTCATAGGCAGGACCAATCCCCCGGCCGGTCGTCCCAATCCTGTTTCGACCCTGAAGCCTTTCGCGGGCCACGTCGAT
>WVXP01000111.1:0-25905 GCA_011773445.1 Pseudomonadota bacterium
TGCACCTACACGGGTCGGTGGCGGGAGGTGGTTCACCGTTCTGCTTTGGCGCTCAAGCTCCTCACATATGAGCCGACAGGGGCAATCGTTGCGGCTCCGACGTGTAGCCTTCCGGAGGCCGTGGGCGGCCAGCGGAACTGGGATTACCGCTACACTTGGATCCGGGATGCCGCCTTCACCCTATACGGGCTCCTTCGCATCGGCCTAGCCGATGAGGCCGCTGGGTTTATGCAGTGGCTCGAGGCTCGCTGTCATGAGCTCAATCCAGATGGATCGCTCCAAATCATGTACGGCATTGAGGGAGAACACACCCTTTCCGAGGAGAACTTGGACCACCTCGAGGGCTACAAGGGGTCTCGCCCGGTACGAATTGGCAACGGCGCCTATGACCAGCTCCAGCTGGACATCTATGGCGAGTTGATGGATTCGGTGTACCTCTACAACAAGTACGGGAGCCCTATTTCGTACGAACTCTGGACGCACCTGAGGCGGCTGATCAATTGGGTGTCTGACAATTGGCAGAAGCGAGACGAAGGCATTTGGGAAGTCCGCGGTGGGCAGCAACATTTCGTCTACTCGAAATTGATGTGCTGGGTTGCCCTTGACCGCGCCATACGGCTTGCAGACAAGCGCTCCTTTCCAGGGGATCGAGACCGATGGTTGAAAGCCCGGGATCAAATCTACGAGGAGATCATGGCCAAGGGATGGAATTCGAAACGCCAGGCCTTCGTCCAGTACTATGGGAGCGAATCTTTGGACGCGGCAAACCTGATGATGCCGCTCGTTTTCTTCCTGTCTCCGACGGACCCGAGAATGCTTAAGACCCTCGATGCCATCAATCGGTCACCTGAGAGGGGCGGTCTCGTCTCCAACAGTTTGGTCTATCGCTACAATCCTCAGGATACTCTCGATGGCGTGGGTGGGGAAGAGGGAACCTTTAATATCTGTACTTTCTGGCTCGTCGAGGCTCTGACGCGGGCGGGTCAGATTGATTCTGCGCGGCTTCACGAGGCGAGGCTCATGTTTGAACAGATGCTGGGCTACGCCAATCATCTGGGACTCTATGCCGAGGAGACCGGCCGGCGTGGAGAAGCCTTAGGGAATTTCCCCCAGGCTTTTACCCACCTGGGCCTGATCAGTGCTGCCTACAATCTCGACAAAGCCCTGGGCGAGAGGGCTTAGGACCGGGAGATGGCAGGACAGAAGGAAAACCAATGAAAAGGAATTCTCTGCTAGTTCCCATCATGGCAATCGGAGTCGTCCTGGGGGGATGTCAGAGCCCTCAAGTGTATACATTTGTCGGACCATCATCCATTCCAGACGAAACATACGAAATTACGGTCTACGATGGCCCTATAGCCGAATCCTACGCTATACTCTTGGACATCCCCAACGACGGCATCGCTGTGTCCATGAAATACAGCATTTTCTTCGAGAAGACCGGGTTGGACTCATCCCGAGAGTACCTCAATGAACTCCAGGCCCGGACCAAAAGCCACCGAATCGTAACGATCAGTGATCGGGATGGAAAACCGAGGGCCTATCTCGGAATGTCGAATCTTCTGAACTATGCAGTTACTGCAGATGAGAAAAGAATCATGGTGACCATTGAAGATCCTTACTATGGTTACCGTCGTTCGGGTCCATAGGAAATCCCCATCAAATGATGGTTCCTCCTCTTTCCAAATCGAAATTTCTGGCGGGGCTTCAGTGTCCCCTGCGCCTGTGGTATGCGTGTCATGAGCCGGATCTGGCCTCTCCGCTCTCACTCAGCCAGAGGGCCATACTCGCCATGGGTCAGAGGGTAGGGGAGCTGGCCAGGGACCGGTATCCTGGGGGAGTTTTGATTCGAGAGAATCACCTTCACCATGAGAAGGCCGTGCGATCGACACGAGAGGCCCTCAATACCCCAAGCACTTTTGTAATCTATGAAGCGGCTTTCACTTTCGATGAGGTTCGAATCCGAGCCGACATCCTGGAAAGGTCCAAGGGTAAATTGTGGAACCTCGTTGAGGTTAAATCGGGTACATCCGTAAAGGAGGAGAACGTCTACGATGTGGCCGTTCAGTACTACGTGTTGACCGGGATTGGTCTTGAGGTAGATCGGGCGGGGATCCTTCACTTGAACCGCGAATACCTGTATGACGGGCGTGAACTCGATTTGGGTGGACTATTCACTTTCACCGACCTTAGAGAGCGTATTGCCGAGATGCAACCCGAAATCGCATCCGAGATCCGAGATTTCAGAGCCACGCTGAGTCAGGCGACTCCACCACCAATCGATGCATCGAGGCATTGCCGTAAACCCTATATATGCGAATTCTTTGACCACTGCAGAAAGCCGATGCCCGATCACTGGGTTCAGGAACTTTGGGGACTTCGGCAAGACCAACTTGACAAACTCGCCATGATGGGGATCCTCGACATTCGAGATGTCCCTAAATCCCTGGAGATGTCAGCGCTCCAAGCCCGGATAAGGGAGTGTGTTATCAAGAATGCCGAGCACGTAGAGGCCGACCTCGGAAGGGTCCTGAGCGATTACGAATATCCGATTCATTTCTTAGACTTCGAGACCGTTGCTCCTGCGATTCCCCGATATGCAAACACCCATCCGTTTCAAATGTTGCCCTTTCAGTGGTCCGACCACATTCTCTCCGAGGATGGTGTACTCACCCACAGAGCCTATCTGTGCCGGGAAGACAGAGATCCGAGAGAGGAAGTGGCTCGAACGCTTTTGGAGGCCCTGGGGGAGGAGGGGACCATTTGCACTTTTAGCAACTACGAGACGCAGGTAATAGCCGATCTGAGGGATCATCTTCCGCAATATCGAGATCAATTGGAGGCAACGACAACGCGGTGTCGCGACCTCCACACGGAGATACGCAGAGGCTATTACCATCCTGAATTCCATGGATCCTTTTCAATAAAGGATATTCTCCCTGTTCTTGTGCCCTCGATGTCCTACGATGTTCTGACTATTCACGAGGGAGTGCAGGCAGGCCTGGCGTATCTCCAGATGATCGATCCGGAAACGCCAGCCCGAGAGAAAGAAAGGATCCGAAAAGCGCTCTTGGAGTATTGTCGCCAAGATACACTCGCCATGGTGAGAATCCGCAACGAGCTTCTCAAACGCTCCGGTGGATAGAATAGAAAGGAGAAAGCGATGGATACCCTGCTTGAATTCGAATTCATGCGGTTGGAAAAAGAAGACAAACTAGCATGGGTGACACTCACCCGGGAGGGTTACCTGAACGCTGTGAGCAACGACGCCAACGTTCAACTCAATCAAGTGGCTGCGGCGTTACGTGATGACCCTGATGTGCGGGTCATAATTATCCGAGGAGAGGGACGCGCTTTTTCGACTGGCATTGATCTCAAGGAGGTGGCGACTGACAGGATCGAAATGGTCTATCACCATCGGTGGGAACGGATGCTCCGGATTCTTGAGACGATGGAGAAGATTGCGATCGCCGGTATGCACGGCTACTGTCTGGGTGGAGCTTTGCAACTGGCCTTGGCCTGCGATATTCGTGTGAGCACCCCTGATTGTCAGATCGGCCTCCCCGCCGTTAAAGAGTCTCTGATTCCTGGGTTGAGCACCTGGCGTTTGCCCAAATATGTTGGCTGGGGGATAGCGAAAAGGCTAGTCCTTGGAGGAAAGAATATCAGTGGTGAGGAGGCACTGAAAATCGGTTTGGTAGACCATGTGGTACCAAAAGATCAGTTCTTTTCTCATCTCGACGACGTGGCGAAAGAATACCTAAAGGTTTGCTCTGCAGGGACGCGAATGAGCAAACTGCTCTTAAACAAAGCTTTCGACATGGATTACGACGCCATATTGCCGTATTATTTCGAACTCCAGGAGCGTGCCCAATGCAGTGTTGACGCATAAGAGGCGAAACGCGCCTACCTAGAGAAGCGCGAACCGATTTGGCAATAACGTTCCTGACTCGAGAGATCTGTTCGAGATTTTCCCACGATCAATCGCTTCAGTGATCTGGCCCAAGCGCCTTCTGGAACCCGCTCTGGAAAAGGAGAATGCACGAATGGACCGTAATACAGTCAAAGTGGAGACGACAGCACAGGCATACCTGGAGCTCTTGAACCAGCGAGGGATTGAATATTTTTTCGCCAATGCAGGCACGGACTTCGCCCCCTTGATCGATGCCTTTGCGCGCCAAACCGAAGAGGGGAGAAGTTTCCCCAAACCCATCACTGTGCCCCATGAGAACGCAGCCGTTGCGATGGCACACGGGTATTACATGGTCACGGGAAAACCCCAAGTCGTGATGGTTCACGTCAATGTCGGAACAGCAAATGCGGCGAATGGGATCATTAACGCTGCGCGCGATAATGTTCCCATCCTGTTTACTGCCGGGCGTACGCCAATCACCGAGGAAGGCCTCCCTGGAACTCGTGATCTCTATATCCACTGGGGGCAGGAAACCTTCGACCAAGCTGGCATGTTGAGGGAGTATGTAAAGTGGGATTATGAGCTGCGGAATGTGACCCAACTCGAGACGGTGGTCGATCGGGCCCTGGAGATTGCGATGACTCAACCACAGGGCCCTGTCTACCTGACACTTCCCCGTGAGGTTCTGGCTGAACCACAAACCGAGTTCACCATGTCATCCACATCGCGGCGCGACCTGACGAGTCGGATCCACCCAGACCCGGCGGCGATCGAAGCGGCGGCAACGATGCTCTCAGCGGCACAGAATCCGCTGATCATCACAACGAGTGTGGGGCGCAACCTCGAGGCTGTAAAACATCTCGTGACTCTGGCCGAGAGCTTCGCGATTCCAGTCGTCACGTTCAATCAGCGGTACATGTGTTTTCCCACCGATCATCCGATGCATCTGGGCTTTAATCCCAACCCATTTCTCGAAAAGGCTGACACCATCCTGGTCATCGATAGTGAAGTCCCCTGGTATCCGAGTGTGAAAAAGCCTCACGATAACTGCAAGGTTATTCAGATGGGCATTGACCCGATTTACGCGAACTACCCGATTCGTACTTTCCCATATGACGTCGCCATCAGATCTGATTCCAGCGTGGCCATCCCCATTTTAACCGAAGCGCTTTCCTCCTATCCCAAACAAGCCCAGAGGCGAATAGAGGAGTGTTTCAAGAGGGTGAAAGCTATCCACGATGAGAAGCGGGCCGCCTGGAGGGGGGCGCTGGAGCGCGTAAAGGAAGATTCTCCGTTGGATC
The DNA here is from genome assembly GCA_011773445.1 of Pseudomonadota bacterium. Lineage (GTDB taxonomy): Bacteria > Desulfobacterota > BSN033 > WVXP01 > WVXP01 > WVXP01. Next base: position 5,215 of record WVXP01000111.1, read on the forward strand.
CCATCTGGATTTCACATTGTATCAATGAGATCAAGGATGATGAGACCATCATTGTCAATGAGTATGATCTCACATTGACCCAAGTGGAATTCAAACGACCAGGCACTTTCTTTGGAAGCATAGCCGCTGGCGGTTTGGGCTGGGGTCTGGGGGCCTCCATTGGTGCTAAGCTGGGTGCCCCAGATAGGTTGGTGATTTCTGTCCTGGGCGATGGGAGCTACATTTTCGGCAATCCTACGGCCTGTCATTTCGTGTCACAGGCAGAGGGCTTACCCACCCTCACCGTCATCTTTAACAACGGGGGCTGGAATGCCGTACGTCGTGCCAACCTGAGGATGTATCCCGAAGGGTGGGCGGCGCGTACCAAAAGCTTCCCTTTGAGTGACCTGAAGCCTTCTCCTCAATTTGAAGTTGTGGCTGCGGCCAGTGGAGGTTACGGCGAGCGTGTGGAAAAGGCGTCTGAAGTCAGGCCTGCCCTCGAACGGGCTGTGAAGGCCGTTCGAGAAGATGGACGTCAGGCAGTACTCAATCTGATCTGTAAACACCCCTAAAGCTTCTTCGATAGCCCTGCTCTCGTAAACCGGGTTAGCCCTCATTCTGTGTTGATGGGCCCATTTTTTCGCCTTCTATGCTATAATAAATGGGTGAAAGGGGGGAAGGAAATGAAAATCTCTCAGTTTCTATTTGCAATGGGTTTGGTGGTTTGTGCGTGTCTATCACTCTCGGTCTCCACAGGGTACGCCGACTTTTACAAGTGGGTCGATGAGAACGGGACAGTCTGGCTCACAGACGATCCGAGAAATCTTCCAAATGGGTCTCAAGGCCAATTTCAAAAGGTCATGACCACGGAGGAGCCACCCGAATCGCCAGCCTCCGAGGAAGGTTCTACCATGGCTACCGGTGAAGGTGTGGAACTTCTTCCGGTAGGAGCCAAGCTGAAAGAGCCGGCTGAGGATCTGGAAGACAGAAACATGCTGGAGCAGGAGATTTCAACGCTCGAGCAGAACCTGTCAGCAGCCAGGCGAGCGCTGAAACTCGTTCCATTGACCGATCGCAGAGGGTATTGGTTTGTCATCGATCCAAACACAGGAAAAAAGGCTAGAGCAACCTACAGAGAACCGAACGCCATATGGACTACCCAAAGCTGGTCCGCTGTTCCCAGGAGCGAGGCAACGCGGGAATCCGAAGAGAGAAGACGGATTCTGTCTGATATGAGGCGATTCGAAAGCGATCTCATCGCGGCCAGAGAGAAGCTTTCGAGACTCTCAAGTGGTCTATAGTCTCTCCCTGTTAAATCACACCTCAGGAATTCGGGAGCAGGTCTCGGGGGGTGGCAGCTTGGCTTAGAAAGCCTAATATTCTCGAAACAGTGTCAGGGAAGCGCGTTTCTGGCTCAAACCTTTACACGACTCTCATAAAAAACCGACATCGCTCACCCCCAGACTTTGATGGGTATTCACCCCTTCACCGTGTCTTTGCGTCCAACGGATCGGTCCTGGAAGATTAGGAATCCCCTTGACACGGGTTAACTGATTCAGTTTAAATCTCCCAAAAAGAAAGAACCAACCATCGCTTGTTTTTCTCCCCTCAATGACACCTCGGCGTCCGATGGCTATTGTCCTTCCCAGCTTCACCACTCCCCTCATAGAAGCACACGCTTCACGGTACTGGGCTGACTTTCTTTTCTGCAAAAAGGCGTTTGCTGGCGGATGGGACAAATCACCGGCGAGCTCATTCGGAAGTGGATCTCGTGGCGTTTCATATAGAGGAGTTTCTCATGTTTGATGTCACTTAAGGGAATCTTTGAAAGGAGAGACAAAAAATGCTGAAAGACTTCAAAGAATTTGCTATGCGGGGAAACGTAATCGACATGGCCGTGGGAATCATCATCGGGGTCGCCTTTGGTGCCATCATCAAATCCCTCGTGTCCGACATCATTATGCCGCCTATCGGGTTATTGTTGGGGAATGTCGATTTCTCCAATCTTTTCGCTATCTTGAAAGAAGGCACAACGGCTGGACCCTATGCCGCGCTTGCTGACGCTCAGAAATTGGGTGCGGTTACAATCAACTACGGGCTCTTCATCAATACAGTGATCAATTTCATCATCATCGCCTTTGCCCTGTTTCTAATGATCCGCGGTCTCACCAAGCTCAAGCGAGAAGAGGAAGCTCCACCCGAAGAGCCAACGACCAAAGAGTGCCCACACTGTCTGTCGACTATATCGATCAAGGCAACGCGCTGTGCCTTTTGCACCTCAGAGGTGCAGACAGCGTAGCGAAGGCGCTTGCGCGCTAGGGCGATACGACGTCATAGAGTCCGGCCAAACGCCGGTTAACGAGCCAGCCTTCGCGGGAACAGCAAGCGACTCTCTCAATCTGATACAAGCCGCCGACATCGACGATACACTGAATCAAAGGGAGGAATCGATGGAAATCTTACGGTTTGTCCTAAGAAGAGGGATTTGTAACATAGCATGGACTGGTTTTTTTGCTCTGTCCTTTCTGCTCTCGACAGCTATCGCCGACGAGGTTCGCCTCAAAAACGGTGATCGGCTGACGGGTGAGATTCTGACGATGGAAAAAGAATCTCTCACATTGAAGACCTCCTATGCAGGAGAGATGAAAATCACCTGGCAGGATGTCCTCTGCGTTTCATCGGATAAAGAGCTTACCCTTCGGCTAAAAAACAAGGAGGTCCTCATCGGCCGGGCTGTCTGTCCAGGGGACGGCCAGGTCCAGATCGTGGGGGTAAGAGTCGGCGAATCGGCTGAAATCCCACTCGAGGAACTCGAAGCCATCAACCCGTCCCCACCGCCTCCTGCCATAACATACACCGGAAATGTTGCCGGCGGCGGTAGCCTAACCGATGGCAACACGGATGACGCCTATGCATCCTTATCCGCCGACTTCCAGGCCCGGTCCAAACGTCACCGCTTCACATTGGGAGGTAGATACAACTATGGTGAAACCGACAACGAGATTACGAGGCGAAACGCCCTGGGGAGAATCAAGTACGACTTCTTCATCACAAAAGCGGTTTATGCATACGCGCAGGCCCTGTTCGAAAGTGATGATTTCCAGGACCTAAACCTGCGGAGCGCAATGGGGGCGGGGCTCGGCTATCAGATCTTTGATACCGAGCGGACAAGCCTATTTTTCGAGGCTGGTGTCTCTTATTTTAACAAGGATTTTGAGACGGCTGAAGACGAGAGCTACGGATCGGGTCGCGGATCCCTAGGTCTCAACTATGCGATTGTGCCTGACCGGGTTAATTTTTTCCTTCTCCACGAGTTTTACCGGAGCTTGGAAGATTCCGTCGAGTACTACTTCTTAGCAAATCAAGGATTGCGCTTTACCCTGTTCCGCAACTTCTTCGCCAGTTTTGAAGTGATCTATTCCTACGATCGTCAGCCAGCACCGGGAAGGAAAAATGCCGATACCCAGTATGTTGCAAGCCTGGGCTACAGTTTCAGCTTTTGATGCTTACACGGGATTCTCCGAGAATCCGAGGCGCGAATGAGACTCGTTAATGACATCCGTTTTTCACCGATTTCATCCCGTTCCGGTTTTGCCAATCAGTCGATCGAAATAATCAAGCCACTCCTTTTCCATCCAGTTTCGGGCCCCTACGATCTTTGAAGCGACTTTGCCATCTTTGTCGATAATGAAACTCTCGGGCACTCCCGTAACACCGTAGCGCTTGTAAACCTGGCTATCGGGGTCGAGAAGCACAGGAAACGTGATACCGTGGTCGTCGACAAAGGGTCGCACGACTGATTCTCCTTTGGCATCGATACTCACCCCAAGAATCTCGAATTCTCGACCTTTGAATCTCTGATATAGGGATTCCATGGAAGGCATTTCCCAGATACACGGGGGGCACCAGGTCGCCCAAAAGTTCAACAAAACCACCTTTCCCCGGTAGTCGGCCAACCGAGCCGATTTGCCGTCCAAGGTGGGAAGGGTAAACTCCGGTGCTGGCTCCCCGACCTTGGCCAACTCTGGCACAAAGCCCGGACCCCTGACGACGAAAAAATAGAGGCCCACCACCACGGCAAGGAGCACCAGGAGCGTAACGACATCTTTCCAGCTCTTTATGGGGGATGGACTCATGATCGAACAGTACGATGGGGCATGGGGGTTACCACTTGTGTCGGATCTTCAAATCGGAATCGGTTGAGGAAGAGATGGCAGAGGGCGATTAGGCTCAGCTACCAAACTCCTTATCAATAGCCATCTTAATCTCTTCGATTGGCTTTCCTGCCTCGTGCAGTTGGGCGGCCCGCAGGGCCTCCTTCTGGCAAAGCAGTCAGCCCGCGCCGTGTTTATCGACGAAGCAACTCAAAAGGCTTTTGTGGTAGAAAGGAGGTTCATCGCATTTGCAGTAACAGAAGACCTGATCCATCACTTCTGGATATTTCTCGGCCGCAGCATAAGCTTTCCGGACCAAACCTGTAAACAGGAAGGGATCGAGAACGGGACGTTTCTCACCTCCCTGGACATAGAAAGATTTTCCTTTCTTGGCTTCTTTACCGATAAATGGCACGCGGCCGGATATGGCTATGAAGACGATGGCGGCTGCGACAACGGCTCCAACGAGGAGAAAAAAGCCTCGTCTCTTACTTTTCTGCTGTCGCGAAGATCCTGATCGGTTCTTTGATCTCTTCCTTTTTGCCATATCTCACCTCACTCGCCAGGCCAATTTGCCACGTCGCGGGTCTCGTGTGGCCGGCTGGTTCTAATCTTAATCGCCGTAAGTGCCAAAAATCAACCCTTGCGAGACGGAATTTCTTCCTTTTTTGCCTCTCTTCCAGGGGAGACCCAGGGATCCGATCTGTTCAATCCCCATACCCTCCCATTGCGGATGAGGAGAAACGTCAACTTCATGCAATGATGGAAAGCCCTGTTTTCTTCCATCCGTCGACGCCCCCACCGAGGACCTTTACGTTTGTATATCCCGCTTCTATGTATTTGACAGCCTGACCGGCAGCCGTGCCCTCCTGGGGTCAGGTACAGTAGAAGATGATCTCCTGGTCTTTACCCAGCGAAGAGAGTCTCGATTTGAATTCGGTCAGAGAAATCGCACCTTCCAGATGAACGAGCTTGAATTTCTCATCATCTTCATAGCCACAGACGAGGAGTGCGGTCCCCGAATCCACCTTTCGCCTTGTTTCCTCAGGAGACACACGGATAGGGTCCACCATTTTTCACCCCCTTGCTTCGTCCGTAAATGTACCGTTCGTCCTATTAGAATATAGGAAGTCCTATCCTTGTGGCGCAACTCCTTCAATTGGGTTTTCACACACGCAAACACTTGAGATAAGAAATCCCTTGAGTTTCCTGATTTTTCAAAGCAAGAAGTTTGTAACCTACTGATATTCAATACAATTTTGAATATTTCGATGGAACCCTCATATCCCTTCGCTCCCTTGCTCTCGTGTTGATCCCCGCGGGGCTCGCAGATTTTGCTGTCGCAGGACAAAGGAAAAAGGCAAAAGGTTCAAGGAGAACCACTCCCAACAAACCTTTGGCCTTTAACCTTTATCCTTTAACCTATCTGGGTCCCCCAACGCTTGCGCAAACGTCCCTCAGGGACGTGAGCCTCCACAAAACTGAGAAAACTCCGCATAAGAAATCCAGGTTGACAGAATGGCCGATGTCCATTTATCCTCTTCAACAAAGTTGTTTCGTTTTCAAAAGAAAGGGGTCAGAAAAAAAGGAGGTGCAGCGATGAGTTTGGTGGGGAAGCAAGCCCCTGATTTCGATCTCGAGGGTTATTTCAATGGCTCAATGGCCAGGTACAAGTTGTCAGATTATACCGGGAAATAGGTCATCCTCCTCTTCTATCCCCTCGACTTCACCTTTGTGTGTCCCACGGAGGTGCTGAAATTCTCCGAAGCGGCAGAGGAACTGAGCAGTCTCAGGTGTCAGATTTTCGGTATCTCGGTGGACTCCCAGTATGTTCACAAGGCTTGGGTGGATACGAAGCGTGAAGAGGGGGGGCTCGGTGGGAGCCTCAATTATCCGCTCCTGTCGGATCTGAACAAGCAGACCGCCCAGGATTACGGGATCCTCATGGAAGACACGGGTGTTGCACTGCGAGGTCTCTTTTTGATCGATCCCGATGGGATCGTCATGCACAGCACGATCAACAACCTCTCTGTGGGCCGTTCGGTCAGTGAGGCGAAGCGGGTGCTGAAGGCCTTTCAGTTTGTCACCCGTCACGATGGCCATGTCTGTCCGGTCGACTGGGAAGAGGGGCAGGATACCATGGTCGCTAAGTCCGAAGAGATGAAGAAATACCTCTCGACCCACTGAGGTCGAGCATTGGTCTCGAGAAAGCCGAAAGAAAAGCCCATTTCAATGATGGAATGGGCTTTTCTTGATTAATTGGAACCTATTGAAATCACATGCCAATTCCGGCCGTACGCCAGTGATTGTTCGCGCAGTTTTACTTGGGTGGCATTGAGATTTCGAGGGCGAATCAGAGCAATTACCCGGTTAGCTAGAAACTCGGGTGTGATGGCTTTGAGAGCACAAAGAGTGTGAATTGATGGAACCTCTGACCCTGAAGGGCAATTTGAAGGTCAGAGAGATAAAACATGCCGCTCAACTCAATCCTGCCTTCCGAAGAGCTTCGACAGACGCCTCAAACGTGGCTTGATCGATAAAGGGGACTCTATCCCGTAACATATCGAGAGAAAACTCGGGGCTTATCCTCATGATTTCTTCGACCTCAGATCGGGCCTCATCCATGCGTTCCGTCCTGCTGTAAACCGTAGCCAGTATGATGTGGGTAGAAAATAGGTCGGGGTCGCGGATGCGAGCCCGCTCAAGTGCCTCGATTGCCTGTTCAAATTGTTCCATAACTGAGTAGGCCCAACCTAAAATAACCAAGTACCAGACCGGATAATGGGGGTTGAGACGCATCGCCTCCTTCACCCGGCCGATAGCTTCCTCATGCCTTCCGACCCACGTCAGGACTTCCGCCAGGCCTGCGTGACCGTCAGCGCCATTGGGGTCGAGAGCGATGACCCTTTCCAGCTCCTCGATGGCAAGCTCGTGCTGCCTTTTCCAGAGATGGACGAACCCCAACAGGTAGTGGGCTTGAGGGAGAGAATCATTGAGGGATATGGCCTTTTTCGCGAGTTCCAGGGACTCGTTTAGAGACTCAGGATCTTGGCTCCACCCCCGGGTCCAGTCATTGAAATAGGTCCAACCCAGGCCTGCATGGGCGAGTGCAAAGTTCTGATCCAGATCGATCGATCGCTCAAACATCTCGCGAGCCTGAGAATTTGCTGCCCGTGTGAAGCGGTTTAGGTTCTCCAAACCCCGCAAATAGTGGTCATAAGCCTGAGGATTATCAGTTTCCTTATGGACCAGGCGCTTCTCCTCGTCTTTCTTCAACTTCACCTCCAAGGCAGCCACAATTTTCTGCGTCACCTCATCTTGAAGGGCAAAGATGTTCTGCACCTCCCGGTCGTACCGCTCCGCCCATAAGTGATAACCCGTCGTGGCATCGACCATTTGCGCAGTGATACGCATTCGGTTTCCAGCCTTGCGAACGCTTCCTTCCAGTATATAACGAACCCCAAGCTCCTGACTCACTTGGTCGACTTTTACCGCCTTCCCCTTGTACGTAAAGACAGAGTTCCGGGCAATCACAAACAACCCTGAGATCTTCGATAGGTCCGTAATGAGGTCTTCGGTGATCCCATCACTAAAATACTCCTGCTCGGGGTCTTGACTCATGTTGGCAAAAGGCAAAACCGCGATTGATGGCTTATCGGGGAGCTCGAGCTCCTCGCGAGCCTCAGGGAAGGTGGTGTGGGCCTCCATACGGACCCGGTATACCCGCACCGGCTTTTGGATATTTTTGACGGTCTTCTCTCCCAGGTAGTCATACGCCAAATCGAGCTTATTCTCGATATGGTCGTGAACGGTTCCCGAAATGCAGATGCCACCACCGTCGGCGAGTCCCTCAATTCGGGCCGCTATGTTGACTCCGTCACCGTAGATCCGCTCACCCTCAACAACCACATCCCCCAGGTTGACGCCGATTCGAAACTCCATTCTGCGGCTTTGGCTCAATTCAGCGTTCTTGGCTTTGAACTCCCGCTGAACCTCCACGGCGCACTGAACCGCATCCACAACGCTGGCAAACTCTGCCAGGAGATTATCACCAGGGGAGTCGACCACCCGGCCTCGGTGCTGCTGGATGAGCGTGGACATCACCTCGCGATAGGAGGTCAAGGTGCGAATGGTTGCCACCTCGTCCTCACCCATTAGACGGCTGTAACCCTTGACATCCGCACTGAGAATGGCGGTGAGCTTTCGTTGAACGGCCTGCGGTTCCATGGAAGCTTCCTGAACAGGGGTTTCACTTCTTTGATTCTAATGTAAGGTCAATGAAGGTGTCAATGAACCTCCTGTCATCTCTCCTTTCTTTTCCCCTCGATTGTGAGCAATGCGCTGAATGCACTCGCCAACGTTAAGGCGGCAGAGATAAACATCACCCAACGAAAACTCGTTACGAATGATTCGGCGACCGCATGCTGGAGAGCCGCCCTCAATTTGTTGTTAATGCCGGGAGGGATCTCTGCGGCGGCCAGTTTGATTCGCTGACCATCAAGAGTCTGTCGCGTCTCCATCGGTATTTCAAGTGTTGCCAGGCGGTTGTCGAGACCGATGTTGAAGATTTGCAAAACAAGGATGCCCATCACCGCGATGGATAGGAGCCACGCCGTTCGGGCCACCGCGTTGTTGATGCCCGAGGCCAGGCCGGCCTGGCGCAATTGCACCGCCCCCATCACCGCCGCTGTGAGAGGCGTGATGCTAATCGCCATGCCCAGGCCGAGGACAACTACACCTGGGAAGAAGGTCATCCAGTAACTACCGCCGATACCGGGCCCAGCAAGTAGGATATACCCGGCCGCCGCAATGACAGGACCGACCACCAGTGGAAGCCTGGCGCCGTAACGATCAACCAGCCCCCCGGCCCAGCGCGATAGCAGGAAAATGATAAGGATTAAGGGCAGAAAGGCTGCGCCTGCCGCGGTAGGGGAATAGCCTTGCACCTGTATGAGATTGAAGGGAAAGAAGAACATGGAAGCGCCTAGAGCAGAATATAGAAAGAGTGTCAGGAGGTTTGCCCCGCTGAAAGTCCTGGATCGGAACAGATCCAGAGGCATCATGGCCTCCCTGCTCCGGGCCTCGACTCGGATAAAGGCAATCAGCCCAAATACCCCGATCGCGAGGGCGCCAAGAACGACAGGATGTTTCAAACCCAGGTTGGCTGATTCGATCAGCCCATAGACGATAGTCCCGAGACCGATCGTTGCCAGTGTGGCCCCCTGCCAGTCCAAACGCCTGTGAGCCTCTTCATTCCGGCTCTCCGGTACGCGCCAGAACAGAATGGCAATGACGATAAGCGCAAGGGGTGCGTTGATAAAGAAAATCCATCGCCAGGAAAAATTCTCCACCAACCAGCCGCCCAAAACTGGTCCGAGAGCTGCGGTGATCGCCGTGAATCCCGACCACGTGCCAAAGGCCCGTCCATGTCGTGCCTCATCGAATGAGGCGCTAATGATCGCCAGACTGCCCGGGACGAGCAGGGCGCCACCAACTCCCTGAACCGCTCGGGCGACAATCAGTTGACGTACCCCTGCAGCAAGACCGCACCAGACAGAAGCCGCTGCGAAAAGGGCGACACCAATAGCAAAAATGCGCCGCCGTCCGAACTGATCCCCCATCGCACCTCCGACCAGAATGAGGGCCGCGAGAAAAAGCGTGTACGCTTCGATGACCCACTGAACGCCGACGACAGTCGCGTTCAACTCTGTCTGAAGCACTGGGAGCACCACGGTGACAGCTGTGCCATCGATAAAGGCCATGCTCGAGCCGATGATGGTTGCTGCCAGGACCCACCTTCCCGCGAATCTGGCTTCCTTCGACGTGTTTGACGCTGGTCGAATCTCACCTTTATTGGATTGCGGCCCAGAAAGATCCATGAGGCCTGATCTCCCCTAATGTGTGGTTAAACCCCCGCACCCGGTTCAAACCACGGCTCCGATCCTGTTATAAACTCTAACATAACTTGTTTGCCCTTTAGGATTCACTCCTACCCTTAATTTGAGGACACGTCTTTCAAATAACGATCTCCTCGTGCTCTTTTCTGGAACCAATTTTGCTTAGGTTAGACACAGGACTCGAAGGGAGGGTTCCTTGGTCTCCTGGGAAAAGAGGATATCGAGTTTTCTCCACACGTTTCGCCTGGACCGTATCAAGAGTAAGATCCTGGCATTTGCACTGTTTGCTACCCTCATACCATGTCTGACCATGGGTTGGCTATCCTATGCTTACAACAAGCGTTTTCTGCAGGAAAAAATCACCCAGGAAATGAGGAATGCCACCTCCCACACCGCCCAGGAGCTTCAATTATGGTTCAAGGAACGTTTTTACGACGTCCGTGTTTTCTCGAGCTCCTACGAGGTCTCAGAAAACATGGAAAAGATTCCCCCTGCGCCCCGTGCTTCGATGGAGGAGACGCCGACACTATCCCGCCTAAGGGACTACCTCAAGTCGGTCCAGAAGAGATTCACGGACTACGAGGAGTTTATGGTCGTTGATCCGGACGGAGAGGTGGTGGCGACGAGTGCGGATCAGGTCGGTGCCGTGAACCTACCCCCGGATTGGCTGGAGCGAGCGATAAACGACAAGGCCATCGTGAGTGACGCATATTGGGACAAAGCCCTCAAAAAACCCGTGGTCATGATTGCTGAAACGATCAAAACTGCAGATGGCCATTTTCTCGGCGTTTTTGCAGCGAAAGCTAACTTCCGCAGGATCGATGAAATCCTCAGAAGATTCTCGTTCGGAGAGACGGGAAGGCTCTATCTCGTCGACAGAGATGGCTTATTGATCATCGCTCCCGAGCCCCTTCCCTTGCCATTCATGACGACTGCACTGGCGCCTGAAAAGACTCAGGCCCTGTTTGCCAAACAAGCTTCCTCACTTGAATATACGGACTACCTTGGCAGAGCGGTTGTGGGAAATCTCGAAAGGCTACCCCCTTTGGATTGGGGAGTTGTGGCAGCGATGGAGAGGGACGAGGCATACGCACAGATTGTCCGGTTACAGGGTTTGACCGTGGTGATCGTCTCGGTGCTCCTTCTGGGCGTGGGGCTGATCGCCTATGTCCTGGGAGTGAGCATCGTTAGTCCCCTCGATCGCCTGACCAATGGCGCGGCAAAGGTGGCAGAGGGCGATCTGGAGGTCGATCTTCCCATTTTCAGCCGTGGCGAGGTCGGTTATATGACTCGGGTCTTCAACAACATGGTCGCCCGCTTGCGTCAGGGGCGGGACGAGTTGGCAACCATCAACAGAACGCTCCAGGAGAAGAACAAGGAGCTGGAAACGATCTCTGTAACAGACAGCCTGACCGGGCTTTACAACCGTAAGCATCTGATGGAGACTCTCGCCCACGAGGTGACCCGTGGCCAGCGGTATGACCACTCTCTATCGGTACTGATGATCGACATCGATCACTTCAAGAAGTATAACGACACCTTTGGGCACCTGGCCGGAGACCGTTTGCTGGCCAAAATGGCGAGGATCTTCAAAGAATCCATCCGCAGCATTGATTATGTTGCGCGTTATGGTGGCGAGGAGTTCGTGGTTATGTTACCGGAGACTGGATCAAGGGAGGCCATATCGGCTGCTGAACGCATTCGCACCCGAGTCGTCGGAGAGACCATGATTGATAGTGACGAAACGCATTCAACGACGATCAGTATCGGTGTCGCCGGATTTCCTGAGAACGGAGACACGCTGGAATCCGTCGTCGCGAGCGCCGATGAAGCCCTTTATCAGGCAAAGCGAGGAGGGCGGAACCGAGTCGTTTCCGCTCGCCATCAGGAGAAATTAGATGGAGGGATGCTTGCGATGAGTCGTGGCTTGGCCGAGAAATGATGATCCTGCCCTTTAGCGGCCATCCAGCAGAGCGTGAAAGATCCAGCCGTCTCGGCCATCCTCTGTTGTCACCCGCACCCATTGGTCCTTGTAGGAATGCCCTACAACCTTGCTGTTCTTCTCCAGTGTGTAAATGACCTTGAAATCTAAACCTGGTCCTTCTCTGACGTTGCTTTGCTTTAGGACGTAGAGGGACACCGGCAAAACAAAGGAGGCCGGGGCTTCTTCCACCCGTATCTTTTCTCGGATCACCGATCGCTCTTTGGCCATCTGGATGAGACCTTTTGCCTGGCTTGTGAGGTAGAGGGTGCCGCTGTAATTCTGGTTCTTAAACTCAAGTGCGCTCATTTTCAGTAGTTGTTCGGCTTGGATGATTTCCGGATCTTTCGCCTCATCTGGTTCTGCTGATTTCGTCGTGTTCAAGGCAATTTCTGCTTCAGCTAGGCTCGAGGCCGCCTCTGCCTTACTTTCGAGGCTGCGCAATTTCGCCTTAGTGCGCACGACCTCGCGAATGGCTTCGTCGAGCTTTTTCCGAAGTAAATCCTGTTCCCCGGCTGGATCTCCATTCTGGATTTCCCTTTTCAGGAGTTGTAGCTGAGCCTTGGCGATTTTCCGTTCTAGTTCTTGATAGGCAGCGTTTTGCTTTATCAGGGCGTCTTTCAGTTTCTCGTTTTCTTTTTCAAGGTCTCGGCGCTTGACCCGTTCAGTGACCACCATCTCGTAGGAAACCATTTTGGGTAATTTGGGCGGTTTGATACCCATACATCCTGAAAGAAGCAGGATCGTGCCGAGAGAAGATACAACCGATGCGCTACAGAACCCTTTCATTGCAGCACCGAACACACTTCCGGGTGCCTCCGAATTGATTTGGTCCTCGATGTTAGAACCGCCAAAAGGGCTAGCAAGTCTCTTGCCAATGTAGAATTTCCTCGGTTTTGTGGCCGCTCATGTCCCTGAGGCACGTTTGCAGTAGAAGGGTGTTAGCATTCCCCGGGCCGTTCCGAAATCCCTTTTCTCGACTTTTGTCTGATGAAAGTGGAAAGGGAGCGCTCTTCGCTGCTCCGAAATCTTTCTTCGACAATTCTAAAGCTCGGCTCCACTGCAAATCCAAAACTCTCCGCCTGCGGCGGTTCAGACAGTTGGATTTGCGGCCGTTACGCCTCACTAAGAATTGTGAGCGAAAAAATCTTGACTCGCGCTCAGAGCTTCCCTTCCCACTTTCTGGTGAAATACTCTGGAAATGACTTCGACACAAGTGGTCCAAAGGAATTTGGGCAACAACCCGTCCCCATCTGAGCCGCCAACGGCGGGAAGGGGGGACCGAAGAGATATAGAAGGTCCCATCTAAGGATTCAAAATTGCCGTGAAACATCAGAAGGTTAGAAATTCCTTGCTTTGAAAACTCAGGAAACTCCTCTTTTGATTTCTGTTGACTTTGCCCGGGTATTGGCATTTAATGGCCGCGACAGTGTTGTGCAAGGGTTGGATTGGAGGTAATGAGCACAACCGAAAAGGGGGACGGATAGATGGCCCGTGTCAGCCGCATTGACGACTGTCTGTCCACGCGAAATGGGTGTCTCTTCATCGAGGAGTGCGACACCATCGATCTGATTCGACGATTTGGGTCGCCCCTGTTTGTCTATTCAGAAGATCAACTCCGACGAAACGTGCGTCGTTTCGAAAAAGCATTCAAGCGAGGCTGGCCGGATGGCCCGATGAAGGTTCTCCCGGCGGCAAAGGCCAATTGGATCCCGGCAATACAGCGAATCCTAGCCGATGAAGGGTGCGGCTGTGATATCTATTCCCCTGGAGAGCTTACAGTCGCATTAAATGCCGGTTTTGACCCTCAGTTTGTTTCGGTCAATGGGGTCCCCAAGGACGAAGACCATATATTCAGAAGCATCCAAGCGGGGGTACGCATCACCATCGACAGCGTTGAAGAGGTTGATGCCATTGAGAAGGCGGCGCGTGAACTCGGTCAGGTGGCCAAGGTGCGCCTCCGTCTAAAACCGGCGATCTCTGACTTTGTCGATCACAGTGATTTTGTCGCAGAAGGCCTGGTTCCGACCGATATCGCCGCCATGGTATACAAGGGCGGGCTGTCTTTTGAGCAGATCATGGCGGTCGGGCCGCGGATCCTCAAAATGAAGGAAGTGGAATTGGTGGGTTTCCACGAACATCACGGTCGGCATGATCGCTCAACGCGCTACTGGGAAGCGCAGATGAAGGCATTTGCAAAAGAGATGGGCAGGGTGTGCCAGGCCTTGGGCGGGTTTCAACCTCAGGAGATCGATATTGGTGGAGGCTTTGCCATCCCGAGAGATCCGTTCAATGCTGTAACGGATTACAGTGAACCCATACAGTTAGGGGCACTCTACGCATTGTCCAAGGCACTGAAGGTGCTGGGCTCGTCCAGACGCTATCGGGCTCTGTCGAGGCTGATTGATGGTATCGTGACGAAGCCGAATCAGACACCGGCGCCGACGATCGAAGAATATGCCGCGGCATGTACCGGCACGCTTCGCCGCGAGCTTGCTCAGGAGAGGATCAACACAAAAGGTTTGATGCTCCAGATTGAACCGGGACGCGCCATCCACGGAGATGCTGGAATCCACCTGACAACGGTGAGAAACATCAAACGGATGACCGTTCCGATCAGGTGGAATGTCGTTGTCGTGGACACTACGGAGTTTTGGTTCACAGGGGGCCGTTACGAGCACCACCTGCATGATTATGTATTTGCCAACAAAACGGACTCAGAGCTGGTGGATAAAGCGGACATCATTGGTCGAAGCTGCTACGGCGATCGTCTGATGCCGGCTGTACCGATCCCCAATGTGGAAGTTGGCGACACGCTCGCCTTACTCGATACAGGTGCGTACCAGGAAGTCTCGATGAGTAACTTCAATGCGATGCCCCGACCGGCCACTATCCTCGTGACGGGGGACCAAGCCTCGATCATTCGCCGCAGGGAAACAGAAGAGGACGTACTCAGACGAGATGTTCTGCCCGAGCATTTAATCAGGGATAAAACGGCAGGCGTTATTGGAGAAACGATTTGACAGGGCATTTGGACGTTCTTTACTGCCAGAAATCGAAACGTTTTCGACCTCTTAATGCCCGGGATTTAGTCGCTTGTCGTTACTCGTCATGGATGGCTGCGCGAACTTTCGCGAGAACCTCTTCCGGAATCTCCCTCATATCGTGCACCGCCTCAGCATGTTGGGCCGTTTGCTCCAAAATCTCTTCCTCAGTTTCGCCACGGACCACAAAGTCGCAATCCATGCCGACGTCTTTACATCGGAGTACCTTTGCCATTTCTCGCCTCCTTCCGTGTGCTCGCCAGGAACTTTTTGTCACATTCTAGCAGACATTTTGGCACGAGATTTGTCGTTGGCTTGTTTTTTTTCGCTTGGCAGACCTTCAGGAGAAAATCGAGGTCAGAGGGCGAATTCTAGCGACTGCCAGAGCATACTTTCCGGATGAGATTCGCACATTTCGCGGGGGAATTCGAAAAATCCTTCTTGGATCAACCACCTCCCTTCGATTGGGTTATGTCTCTCACTTCGATTCTAGCAGCGCAAAAATGCATGTCAAGAGAAAAGACAGCTGGAGTTTCCTGAGTTTTCAGAACAAGAAATTTATAACCTTCTGATGTTTCACGACAACTTTGAATCTCTTGAGCGGACCCTCATATCCCTTCGCTCCCTTGCTCTCGCGTTGACCCTCGCGGGGTTCACAGGTGGGGAATACTTGCCCCTTCCCCGCTCTGAAGGCGGGGTTTTCCCCTTCCTGCTCGCCCTCGAGGGGTCCCCACCGCTTCCGCAAACGTCCCTCAGGGACATGAGCGTCCACAAAACTGAGGAAACTCCAGAAGAGACAGGCATCTAGCCTTCATATCCGGTTCAACGGGTAATCAAATTGACTAATTTTGCTCACTGCTCTAGAATATAAGTAAATCCGTGACGGCTGGGTCTAGGAAAAACCGCAAGAACTGTCAGTGGAAGCCTTCACGTTTTGGGAATCAACAGGAACAGAGAAGAAAAGTTCCCCGGTTTTAGACGAGGCCTGCTGTCTCTGGGCGACGTTGCGGAAGCGGTGGGGACCCCTCGAGGATGAGCGGGTTCTTTTTGGGTGGATGACAAAGGATTATCAAAAAGCCGAACCGAGGTCCGACCTGACCATCGGAGGGGGAGTAACATGAAACGAGCGAACGGGGAGTTTCCCTTTAAATGTGTTCTCAGTCTGGTGCCATTGATAAACTTCTGGAATCAGGCGAGCTCAAAAGGACAGAACGTTACGGCAGCCCTTTGCAACACGATTCATGAGAGGTTGAAGAAAGCCCCGGAGTTGCTCGAGCCGATAGAAGATCTCTCGGTCCTCGATCGGTACAGGGAGCTTGTGGATGCGCTCATGACGGTTGTTTTTCGGCCTTCGACATGGGAACAGGACCACTCAGCCGCCCTAGTTCCTCTACATCTCAAGAGCTTCTATGCGACACCCTCTTTCGAACGGGTGCTGAAGTTTGAGAATTGGAACTTCTCGGGCCGGTCCTATTTCGATGAAACGCAAATCTTTCAAGCGAGAGTCCTAAAAGCGTACCTCGCCATCCTGAAGCAGTTTTACGGCGTCGACCTCTCTGTCGACTACCCGTTTATCGTCACAGCCAAAGATCCCGATACGGGTCTAGATCGCCACTTCAAAATCAACATAGATCCACGATTCGTGGAAATCAAAAAGATCGGGAAGCTCAAGCCCCTCTCGGAGGCTACTAAAAAGAGTCTCATTGCCAGCGTGAGGAATCCTGAGGTCTGGATGAAGGCGATCCCGCCCGAGAATTTCGAATTCCACGGATTTAGCGTCTTAAGGGCCGTCGATGTGACGGACCAGGAGGTCTTATCCTCGCTGAAGCGGGATCTCATCGAGAAGGAGTCGATCTTTTCAAAAAATGGGTTTGAACGTCTGCAGGAGCGATTGAGAACTTTCCTGAGACAACCGGACCTGGTTTTTGGCCTCGCCGCCTTCCAGGGAGAGCAGGTCTTCATTCTCAACCCCGAATACAAACTCGGGAAAGGTTGTATCTTCTCAGACTCTCACCATCACAGGAAGTGTGAATTCCAAGGGTCCACATTCGCCCATGTGGTCGAGAAGGGCGAGCCCTTGGTAATTGAGGATTTGCAAACATATCCGAACCGCACCCCTCTGGAGGAAGCATTCATCCAAGAGGGTATCCGAAGTATTCTCATTGGGCCCCTCTATTATCAGGACGAGCTTCTCGGCACCCTGGACCTCAAGTCGCCAAACCCTGGCGATTTGAATGAGGTCGTTGCCATGAAGCTTTGGGAGATTCTCCCCCTGTTCTCCATGGCCGTCAAACGGGGTATGGAAGAGCTCAACAATCGGGTCCAAGCCATCATCAAAGAGAAATGCACGGCCATTCATCCTTCGGTTGAGTGGCGATTTCGAAACGCCGCCCTCAACTTCATCGGCAAGGGGGAAGAGACCACAACGGGTCTGGAACCGATCGTTTTTCGCGATGTCTATCCCCTGTATGGTGTTTCGGATATCAGGGGATCGAGTGACCAGCGTAATGCATCGATTCAGGCTGATCTGATCACCCATCTCCATCTGGCCAAGGAGGTCATTCTTCTCGCAGGCCGCCGCCGGCCACTTCCCATCCTCGATGCGATTGCTTTCCAGATTGACAAGAACATCGAGGAGATTGAAGCCAGCCTGGGATCAGGAGACGAGGTCGCCAAACTCGACTTTATCCGTTACGTCGTCGAACCGGTGTTCGACCATGTCCACGAGTTCAGCCCCGACGTGCACGACAAAATCGAGGCCTACCGATCCGCTCTCGATCCGAATATCGGAAGTATCTACCAGAAGCGAAAGGATTTCGAGGAGACCGTAAACATCATCAATGAGACGATCTCGGCCTATCTCGACAAGGAGGAAGAAAAAGCCCAGAGCTTTTTCCCCCATTATTTTGAGAAGCTGAAGACCGATGGGGTCGATCACAGTATCTACATCGGCGCCTCGATGGTTGAGGACGGGAAGTTCGACCCCCTCTATCTCAAAAATCTCCGGTTATGGCAACTCATGGTGATGTGCGGGATTGTGAGGGAGACCGAGTTCCTCAAACCGCACCTGAAGCTACCCCTGGAATGCAGCCATTTAATCCTTGTTCAAAGCAACCCGCTTTCGATCCGATTTCGATCCGACGAGAGACGATTCGACGTAGATGGGGCTTACGACATCCGTCACGAGATCATCAAAAAGCGGATCGACAAGGGCATGATCAAGGGGAAGCCCGAGCGGCTCACCCAGCCGGGCAAGATCGCCATCGTATACTCCCACCGACGGGAGGCCCTGGAGTACCGGGAATACATCGACTACCTTCAGGCTTCCGGGTATTTGACTCAGGACCTGGAGAATTTCGACCTGGAGGACCTCCAGGGCGTTCATGGGCTCAAGGCGTTGCGAGTCACCGTAGAAACTGAGCGACCTGAGGAAGTTCAGCGGGTTTCACCCGAAGAGATTGAACGAGCCGTGAGCTCGATGACGCCGGTGGATTCTGTGTAGCGAGATCACCCCCAGTCTGACGAATTCTCACGTTCGCGGTCAGGATCTTCCGAAAAAGGTCGTAGGATGAATGCTTTTTGGTTGCAGTGTTGGCTGGCCGCGTGGGTGTTGCTCGTTGGGGGGTGTTCCCTGTTCTCCCCGTCTCCGTCCCTTCCCGGGGGCTATTTGATTCCCCAGCGTGAACCCCCTTCGACGCCCATCTCCAAGCGAATTTACCTCGTCGCGGATAATCAGCTTCATAACCTCTACAACAACCCGATTCCCCTGTTGCGCACCGAGTTTGCTAACAAACTCGTACAATCGGCGATCCGCCCGGTCCAGCTCGATTTCTATGGCCAGGATTTCCTGGAGTGGCTGGTGGCGAACCGGGGGAGACGCTCACGGTTCGTTCACATCGGTGATGCCTCAGACTTCTCGTGCACCGGAGAATTCGAGAGGTTCAACGAAATCATGAATCATGCCAGAAAGGGCTGGGTCATGGCACCGGGAAACCACGATGGATACTTTTTTGGCAATGTCCATGCCGAGGTCGACCGGGGCGACTGGCGGGCTGCGTGCAGCAATGCTGGCGAGCCCATGACGAAGGACGGCTTTGTGCGGTTCTACCTGGCGGCCCTGGTTCTGCAAAAAGGGCCCGGGTACCAGGCCCTTGCCCGCCACTTGGGTCTTGACCAGTTCGGCCCCACAGATGTTGAGCAGATCGCCCCGCTGATTCCGGCCCAGGGAGATTGGAGGTATAGCGGAGGGTCACGAGGAGACTATCGATTTCTCCTTGCCGTTTCTTGGAGAATTGACGGCGATCATCCGTGGCGATCCTTTGTGATTCAGGAAGTGGATTTGTCACGTGAAGTCTCGGAGGTTCCTGTTCAGGTTCGGGCAATTCTCTTGGACACGGCGCAGTATGAGGAGAAACCGGCTCTGCTTCCTCTTTCCCGGAATGCGGGTGTAACGGGCGAGTTTCTCCTGGACCAGTTCGCCATCGCAGAATCCTGGATCGAGTCAGGTTCCCATGAGGAGCGGTTCTGGTTTTTGATTGGCCACCATCCATTTGACAGCCTGACTGAAAATACACAGAAGGCTCTTGACGGCCTGAGAAAGCTCGCCAGAACGAATCTCTACATATCCGCTCACACCCATGCCGGCCAGTTCATTGTTCACGGTCAGAACACGAGTGGGGACAACTGGTTGGAACTCAACGTGGGGTCGATCCTCGACTGGTCACTGGAATTTCGTCCATTTCAGCTCTTGAAAACCGATGACGGGGGCCGTTTGCTCCTTCGAAGTCCCCGGTACACGATGCATGATTGGCTTCAGGAGTTCGAGGACGTGCCCAGAAATGACGAAGAATGGGAAGCCAAGCCAGAAGACGCGGATTACTACCTTGGCCACGACGATCTCAAAGATCTGAGCGCTCATGACACGGAGATCCGACTGAAGAACGTCCTTCTAGCCACGCATGGCCGACTGCTCCAGCTCAATCCGACAGCGGGGGACGCTGCTGAGGAGGCCTCGTTCTGGCCGTCCTGTTGCACGAGCGATGACCTCGTACTCGAAGAAATCGGCCGCATTGTGGAAGATCGACGGCTTCAAAAAAAGATCGAATTCCTCGTCGAGCTGAATCGTTTCGAGCGAGAGCGGCCACTGTCAGACGACGAGAAACGCCGAAAATTCCGGCTCAGCCAGGCACTTTGGGCGAGCAAATATGACTCAGTTCACTTCCGGAAACCTCTGGGAGACGACTTGTTCATCATTTTTCCGAAGGAGTAGACGGAGATGCCCAGGAATCCCAGCGACACCCCGGTGGTATACGATTCGGCGAACCGAGAGCTCCGAACGGTGAGAGACTATTTCGCAGGGAGAGATGAAGAGGTCTTGAACATAAAATGGGAAGACGGCATTGAGGAGGACGCCCTTATTTCACCCGACCAATGCCTGGCACAGATCATCTGGGATGGTGCTTCCAGAGAGCCGATCGATGCCCCGGCCGAGTGCTCAGGGGTGATTGGCTGGATAAATGGCCGAATCGAATATGAGACTCTCGACCTCAAATCTCAGGTTCTTCTCCGTCTAAGACGAGAATAGGGTGACCTCAGAGAAGGGGCCTCTAAACACCTCTCCCCATCACTGTGTCCCA
>WVXP01000111.1:25912-41555 GCA_011773445.1 Pseudomonadota bacterium
CGACAATATGGTTGACGAAATTTTTGCATCTGCTAACATGGGCGTGGAAAGGGTGTGGGCTTCTCATTAAGAAGAAAAAACGTGCGGGTAGGAAGAATGGAGGAGAGGTAACGGATGAACTGGATAAGAGGTCTTATCATTTTTCTCGTCATTTTTCTGACGGGTTTCATCATTTATACGCTGTATCATCATTTAGGCCCCTACAAGAGGCTTTCCGTTCAGAATCAGGAGCTCAGAGAAGAGGTCGCCAGTCTAAGGAAAACATTGGAAGAACTCGATGTGACTAGATCTGAATTGGTCCAAAAGAATAAACATCTAGAGGATCTTCAAACCAAACTTGAGGTCCTCATGACAACCGTTACAGAAATGGAAGTAGAGAAACAGATCGTTGTGCGGGAGGCGGAACGACTGCGGGAAGAATTGAAAGAATCTGAAGGTCAAATCGGCGAGCTGTTACTCGAGTTTGAGAGCTTGAGAGGAGAGTATACCCAGAAGGCTGAGAGCCTCGAGGATCAGATTGCTCTGAGGGATGGGCAGATCCAAGATCTCGAGATCGAGGCCGACCAGCTCCATCAGACCATTGCCACCTTGAAAGGCAACGTTAAGGTTCTTGGGGGAGAAACACGTGACCTTAAGAGACAGCTAGAGGAGTCCAGAAGCCGAATCCAGGAAATGACTCAAGAGGTGGCGGCGAAAGAGGAGGAGCTCGCGGGCTTGACACGGACCTATCAGGCCACGATTGAACAGCTTCAAAAAGAGCGCCAGGAAGGAACAGCGCTCATCGGGGTTCTCCAGGGGGAGATCGAAAGCCTAAGGGAGGAGTATGGCCAAAAGGTCGGGAGCCTCGAAGAAGAGGTAAAACAGAAGGACCGTCAGATCCAGGATCTAGAGGCCCAAGCCGAACAACTCCGCCATACCGTTACCGCTTTAAAAGAGAACAGGAATACATTCAGCAAGGAGACAGCTGAACTCAAGAGACAACTCCAGCAGTCCCGGAGCAGACTCGAAGAACTGTCTCAGGGGATGACAGCCAGGGAGAGCAAGCTTGAGGAAATGGAGAAGACGCATCAGGACCTGGTTAAGAGGCTTAGAGAACAAGTCGATCAGCAATCAGTCCAGATCAGCGCCTTGGAAGAGAGACTGAACATTCGTTTCCTCGATAAGGTCCTCTTCAGCCCGGGAAATGCAGTCATTACATCTCGTGGTCGGGAAATCCTCACCCATGTGGCTGAAGAGCTGAAAAAGCTCTCAGACACGAGGATCCATGTGGAGGGTCACTCGGACAATCTGCCTCTCTCGAATGAGGCCAGAGCTGTCTACATTGATAATCTGGGTCTCTCGACGGCACGGGCATCTGCTGTTGCTCGGACCCTCCGTACGATGGGCGTGGACGCGGAAGTTCTCTCGGCAGCTGGATATTCCATGTACAGACCCATAGCTAGCAACGACACGCCAGAGGGACGGGAACAAAACCGCCGCGTTGAAATTATCCTGGCTCCCCTTCGCTAACTCTGAGGATCCATTGCCAACCCTGCCGACCGTTTTTCAAGAAATCGGTTGACCGAATTCTGCCCTCACAGGAGATTTCTGATGACATTTCTTCGTGATCCCTTTTTCTGGGCATTGATCAGCATGTTTGGACTGGTTGGCGCCTCAGCGGGCGTCGGTGGCAAGAAGCTGGGTAAACACGCGGTCTTGGGTTTCATCATCGTGCTCCTCTTTGATTTGGGGCGGGTGATCCTCGTTCTGCCTTTTTGTCATCAGCCGCGCTTCGAGGCCGGCGGCTGGCATTGGATTGTTGGGGCCGTCATATTTGCCACTGGATTGATATTTTGCACTCCCGCATTAATCATCAAACCCATCACCGCGCCAGATGCGGAGATGGAGCTCAAGACCTCGGGATTCTATGGCTTTGTCCGGAATCCGATCTACCTCGGTGAGCTGCTATGGTGTCTGGGCTGGGCCATCATGTTCCGTTCGATCATCGGGGTCACTCTTATTCCGGTGTGGTGGGCCGGTCTCCTGTTGCTAATCGTGAGCGAGGAGCAAAGCCTGGAACGGGAGTTGGGTCAGCCCTACGTTGCGTATAAGGCCCGGGTGCGGGGCCGAATCATTCCCGGATTACCCATATAGTCCATCGCCTCCGGATGCCGGTTGGCTCGAGACGAATTGTTAATCCAGCTGCCCCTCTCCCTTCCAGCTTCCAGTCCATCGGAATAGGGCTGGTCCCATAATCTCACGACCATTACCCCTTGCAGTGGACCTTTATCCTGGAACCTTTAGTGCTAATCTCAAGCTTAACCTTACCTTTAACCTTTATCCTGCCATTTGTGCCTTTCCCCTCAACCTTAACCTCTCCCTCCTGAGAGGCCATCCGAAGAAGGAAGTGGGGGAGGGAAAAAGAAGCCGTCGACGTCTACAACAGTAGATCCAAATCCCACCCATGGTGTTCGATTCTGATTTCTTCCATCCGACTCGTCCCTAACCCGTATACTTTGTCGGCTGCTTCCACGCAGATAGGTGGCGGAGAGAGGGGCCAGGGTTCGCCTCGCAGGGCTCGCCGTTTCTCGGTAATGATTCGTAAGCAGACAGTCTCCACCGCAACCGGATCTGTGCCGGCGATGAGTCCATTATACGCCCATTTGTAACGCGGGTCAGGCTGAGGGCCTTTATCACAGAGGGGATGGAGTGCATCGACCAGGACAAGTCTTGTTTTCCCTTCCACATCCGGAAGGTTCCAGATTTCACCTAATTTCGCACTGTTTTCTTCATGGTACCGACTGGGGTTTCCTGAATACAAAATGTAGTTTTTCAAGACCGTACCGATTCCGGTTAACCAGTGGGCCTTGAGAGCAGGGAGCGCGATCAAGGCCGAGCAGCGCTCGGCTTTCCCGATTTCGCCCTGGGCCGCGAGGATTTTCTTTGTCGGAACCCCTGCGTCGATTAAGGCGTCCCTGACAGTATCAAACACTTCAGGATGCGTTGGATTCAGATGCGGTGTCGGGACGAGGCCGACCGTGTCCTCCGGCCTGACAAGGGTCATCCACGCATCCTTTACATTCTTTTCCCCCGTGAATTGGATCAGCGTTTGATCAAGCATTCTTTTCAATACCGCGCGGTCAACGGTTACACCGGCCGCATCCATGACGTCTTGGTCGCGCACCACCGTGACCAAACTCGAACGTGCCGCTTCTTCAGTGGCCCCGGCCCACCTCGCACCAAGTAGAGAGGCACTAAGAGTGGCACCGATCGTCCCTCGGATAAAATCTCTCCTCGTGAAAAGCCTCCTTTTGTCCTGCATAATCACTCCCCCTTCTGAACGAACTGGATTTGGTTGATGATCATCCGGGCAGATCCCTGATCAGGACACTCAAATACAAGAGCAATACGCTTATCATACAATTTGTATCCAAGCCAACCATCCTCGATTTTGAAGAAATTGGGGTTTTCAGCCATCGAACCTGAAACGAAATCCTTCTTGTGCTCGGGAAGATAGGCTTCCTGAAACTGTTCCAGGGCGTGTCGTGCACGAGCCGGATCGCGATATTTCACAACCAGAAGTTGGACACGCTCTCGATTTTCGGTGCTCGTCACACGTTCATAAGGCGCTGTGACCGCTTCTGTCGAGAGATCCAGACCGAGAATATTCTGATGACTGAGATAGTACAAGGAGTTCAGAACCAGAAATGAACGGAAATAGGAGATTCTATCCCTCCGTAATCTCCAAGCTGAATCGATCGTATCTGGAAGAATGTTCAATAGCCGAGGGGGGGAGGAATTTTTTCGATTTGCAGTCATCGCTCGCCCTAAAGACAGCACAGCTTCTTTCGACTCAGGCGTTTCCCGGTAGGCCATGACCCGGGCGTAAATATCGTCGGACCAGACGCGCAATAGGCCTTTTCCATAAAGGGCACTCACCGATGACGCAGGGGTAAGCTTTGCCTTCGACAGAGGAGACTGACTTAAGGTGACAGGCTCGCCTCCCCAATCCTGAGACAGCAGGCCAAACGCGTCGTCAGAGGTTTTCATAAAATACAATTCTACCAGGATGTTGTCCTGGCCATCCGCCGCGTACTCATACACCTCGAGATGGTCGAAACGGTAGCCCAAATAGAGTTCTCCGGCGCCGTTCATGTATTTGAAGATAGTGGTCCCATCAACGACCCGTGGAGAATCGGGCCGGGTCCAAACACCAACCGTTTTGGGAAGATCGGGTTTGTCTTGCTCCATTTTCGCAGTCGCTCCCTCGTGTACCGATAATGTGGCAAAGAGGAGTAAAAACAGAAGGGCGGTCTTTAAGAACTTCATGGCAATCATCCCTTAGATGAGGCCGGCCTTGCGGAGACCTTCAATGAGGCGCTCTAGATCTTTTTCGTATTTGTAAAGGCTCTTCTCGTTTTCGATCTCGGATTTGAAATTGGGTCTGATTCGTTTGGCTTCCTCGGCCTTCTCCCGTGCACGGTCGAGCTCCCCCATATTGGCATAGCTCGCAGCCATGTAAAAGAGGACGGGCGGGAAATTCGGGTTCTTTATGTGGGCCTCCGTCAAAAGAGGAATGGCTTCGCGGTATTTGCCCATTTGGAAATAGGCCCGCCCCAGGTTGTATACATATCGCTCCGGATAGTGGGGATTCAGGCGCATCGCCTTCTTGATTGCGCTGATGGCTTCATTCGACCTTCCAACGAACGTCATAGCGCTTGCCAGGGCGTAAAGGGCCTCTGCGTCATTCGGATCGAGAGCGATGGCGCGCTCCAATTCCTCGATCGCCTCATCATGCTGTGTTCTCCAGAGGTAGACCGTGCCCAAGAGGACATGGGCATCGGGCAGAGACTCATTGAGGGCCACGCTTTCCTGGGCCATTTGCAGGACCTCGTCCATGACGTGTGGATCCTGGTTCCAGCCCAGACGCCACGCGACGAGTTTCGTCCAAACCAGACCGATGTGGGCAGACGAGAATGAGGGGTCAAGCTCGATCGCCTTCTCAAACACCTCCTTGGCAAGGGTATTCGTTTCTGGGGAATACTGCTGGAAGTATGCCCACCCTCGCAACACCAAATCATAGGCTTCAGGATTTTCGGTTTTTCCTAGCCGGATCTTTTTTTGTTCTTCTGGGATCAATCGAACGGCGAGAGCCTCGACGATCTGTTGGGTGACCTCGTCCTGCAGCGAAAAGATCTCCTTGATCTCCCGGTCGTATCGTTCTGCCCAGACATGCCCCCCTGTCGTGCCATCGATGAGCTGGGCGTTGATTCGCACACGGTCGTCCGCCCTCCGGACGCTTCCCTCCAGCACGTAACGGACTCCGAGTTCGCGGCTGATCTGTTCAACCTTGACGGGCTTTCCCTTGTACGTGAAGACCGAATTCCGAGAAATGACAAAGAGCCCTGAGATTTTTGAAAGATCAGTGATGAGATCCTCGGTCATGCCGTCGGCAAAATACTCCTGCCCCGGGTCATCACTCATATTCTTGAAGGGCAGAATGGCAATGGAGGGTTTATCGGGCAACGGAAGCGCCATCTCCTCTCGAGAGGCCACATCGACCACGGGTGGGGGAGGGCGTAGGTAGAAACGCCAGACTGCAAGCGCCAAAGCGGCCACGACAAGAACCACAAGAAAAACGAAGGTTGCTCGACGCCTGTGCAACGGATCGTCCTTTCTCCTTCTGAAAACCACGGCACCTGCTTCCTCAGGCTCCATCAATAAGCGATAAACCCTCACAGGCTTCCGAATGTTCTTGACCCTCTGCTCTCCCAGGTACTCATAGCCAATGTCGAGCTTGCCCTCGACTTGCTCATAGGCGCTTCCCGAGATGCAGACTCCACCCCCCTCGGCCAGGCTCTCCAACCGGGCCGCGATGTTGACCCCGTCCCCGTAAATCTGCTCTCCCTCTTCAATCACATCCCCGAGGTTAACGCCGATCCGAAACGCCATGCGGCGGTTCTCTGGCAAATCCGCATTGCGAGCCTTGAGCTCCTCCTGAATCTCAAGAGCACACTCGACCGCGTGCACCACACTGGAGAATTCAGCCAAGAGATTGTCTCCTGTGGCGTCGACAACCCTTCCGCCATGCTGTTGGATGCGTGTAGTCATGATCTCCACATAAGCGTTTAGCGTCCGGATCGTGGCCTTCTCATCTTCACCCATGAGACGGCTGTATCCTTTGACATCCGCACTGAGAATGGCGGTGAGCTTCCGCTGCATGGCCTCTGGTGACATAAAGCCCCCCGAAGTAATTGATCTCACGATGGATTATAAGGTAGGCCAAAAGGGAGTGTCAATGAATCCTTGTTGTCATGCCTCGCGCCCCACTCTTAGGCCATTGTCTCTCACTGCTCCCTCAACCTTTCGCCTTTGGTTTTCACTTCTGACTCCTGACTTCTGTCTCCTGACCCCTGCCTTTTATCCTTAGCCCTTCAAGTCCACCTGTTGACGTGGTGAAGAGCGGAGGTTATGTTTAGCTGGCTAGGTAATCCACGGGCTGAGAGGGAGTCACATGAGCAGTTTGCCCCGCCTTCCCTTGACTTTCCTGACGATCATTTTCGTCGTGACCGTGACCAGCTGTGCGACGTTTCGGCCTGTTCCGCTTTCGGATGTCCCCTTCAGGGAGCGCGCTCAAACCCAGTCCGATGACAAGGTGCGAGTGGCAGTGGTTGCCCTCAGCCCCGAGGAGAGCAAGAAGGTCTTTGGGGTTGATCTAGCCAGCAGGGACATCCAGCCGGTGTGGGTGGAAGTTGAAAACAAGACTGAGAATCCCTTTTGGATGTTTCCGAGTCGGTTGGATCCGGACTACTACTCTCCTGCCGAAGTTGCCTACATGAAGCGTTTCCGTTTCTCGCCCTCCAGAAACAACAAAATGAGAGCCCATATGGAGGAAATGGACTTGCCCCGGGTGGTCGCTCCCAGGGAGGCGATCTCCGGTTTCATCCATACAAATGCCGACCCAGGGTTCAAATACATCAATGTCACTTTGATCGGGCCCGAAGGACCGGAGGCGTATCACTTTGTTGTCGACGTCCCCGGGATAAAGGCTGACTACCAAGAGGTGAACCTCCGCGCGCTTTACCGTCCAGATGAAATTGTCTCATTGGACGAGGAGCAGTTGCGGGCCGCCCTCGAAAAGATGCCCTGCTGTACGACCAACAAACGCGGGACGCGAAACGGAGATCCCTTGAACCTCGTGTTCATCGGAGACGTGGAAGACCTGCTCACAGCCCTGGTGGGAAGCGGCTGGGATGTGACGGAGAAGATGTCACCTGGCTCCATCTGGAGGACGGTGAGATCCTCTCTACTCGGCAGAAGATACCGACACTCACCCGTGAGTTCGCTCTACGTTTTCGGACGTCGCCAGGAGGCGGCTTTCCAGAAGGCCCGTCAGACGGTTAATGAACGAAATCATCTTCGCCTGTGGCTCACCCCGCTGCGTTTTGAGGGAAACCCCGTCTGGATCGGCCAGATCAGCCGCGATATTGGTGTTAAGTTCACGTTGAGGACGGGATTTCTAACGACCCACGTCATCGATCCGGACCTAGACCACGACCGCTGGTTCCTCATTCAGAATCTTGCGGATGCAGAGGCCCTGACCAAACTCGGCTACGTCCGAGGGGTTGGAGAGGCACCACCCGATGAGCCTCGACACAATCTCGGTGGCGACCCGTACTACACTGACGGGCTGCGTGCCGTCATGGTCTGTACAGATTTGCCCGTCAGTTTCTCAGAGGTGAAATTCTTTGATTGGGAGTTCCCGCCTCATACCAATATATACAGGGAGTGGCTTGTGAATCCACCGAGGCCTTCCTCCGGCCAGACTGATCCGTAATGCCTTACCACAGGGCTTTTGCTCAGCCTTAACCTTCCCCTCAACGTCAACCTTCCTCCGCCACTTTCCCTCTGTCCTCTGTCTCCCGTCCTCCGTCGTTCATCCTTTCTACCTTGGTTTTCATTGCCGCCCCGATTCATTTTCCCCATGAGGAACTCATAAGCTTATGGTCGTCTCCCAGATTTACGTGGCAAGAGCTGACACCGTTTCAACAAATCCAACCCATTTAACCAATTTAACAAATCAACCTTGATCCTTGCACCGTGAACCTTTCTCCTTTGGTTTTCACTTCTGACTCCTGACTTCTGTNNCTCTCCCCGAGGTTGAAATTCTGTGAATGGGTTCGTTAGAATGAAGGATTGACAAGTCACCATTCTGTCCTTAATTTGGTGACTCAAACCAACCTGAAACGATCTCTCTGTGGGGTCCCCTCTCCCTGAAGAATCCGGCTGAAACTTAATCCGGCATCATGGAGTTGGCGAAGCGTAAGCGGTTTTCGACAGGGGAGAAGGGATTTTCATTTAAATCGGCAGGTCTTTTGATCAGGGAGGACCTCTGGCTTGAGATGGCTAGTCAGGAAAGGAGCTTTACACGACTTAACGAATCGGCCTAACACAAGTTTTGAAGGGGGGAACTGATGAGGAGAGCTCTCTGCTTTGGAGTTGTGCTTTTTGCGACGATTTTCTGGTTCGGAAATGACGTTGCCCGTGGAGAGGGACAACAGCTTTTCTATATCGAACGAAGCATCAACGGAAACATCGTGAGGTATGATGTCGATACCACCGAAGAGGGTAACTTGGTAGGGACGTCCCCTGTATTCGCCTATTGGATATTGGAAAATGGGGAAAGGGCTGAACTCAGCAGAATTCAAAGAAAGTACGCTTACGGCATCGAGTCTCAGGAGAGGCTTGGGTTCAATCGATACAGGATTATCTTATCGGCTATGGCAGAGAGGGAGATTACAGTTCAAAGAACCGATGAGGGCTACAGAGCTTTCGTACTTATCGATGGGAGAGAAGGGATTCTAGAGAGAATCTATGTCGAATGTGTGGAAGGATTGTCAGGCTTTCCCAAAGTCATTTACGTCGAACTCTTTGGCCAAGACGGACAATCAGCCCGTCCGGTGACGGAGCGCATCCTTCCCCATAGGCAGAGCTAGCCTGCATCATTCACGAATCTCTGGGATTCGTGAGTGATCCGGGCCAGACATTTCAGGGGCATTTTAACCTCGGCAGTCTATCTTTGGGCACGTTCATTACTCCTCCCCCCTCAACCTCAAGCTCTCCTCCCTTAACCTCAGCCTCAACCTTCCTCTCAACCTCTACCCTTTGGCTTTTGGCACCTCAATTGCTTGCTCTTGCCCCCAAGGTTAGGCTGTCATGGTAAGTTTCCAGCCGCAGCTGTAAGGGATCTTGTTTTGGATTGGCCCCCCACCAATCCAAAATAAGTGATGTCCGTACTACTGATGCTTCATTTTTTGAAATTCTATCGAAGCTTTTGCGGGTTGTAGGCTTTAAGCCGTGCTACGAGTGATCTTTCTGGTCATTTGAATTTCGAGCATTGGAATTTGTTTCGTGCTTCTGCCCGCGACGAGTTCCCCTCGACTCACTCGGGGCCTGAGTTCATCGAAGGCAGGCGAGTCGATTTCGAGTTTCGAATTTGGTTGCGGCTTTGCCGCGATGTCCCCGGGGGTTCAGTGAGAGACAAAAAAGGGTTCCCGGGATTGAGTTCTTCAGGAGGCGCATCGTTAATTTAGGAGAAACAATCTATGCACAAGTTCGAGCACAAGGAAAAGCCCCAAAAGCCCAAATGCCGAAACCACTCGGACCAGGAGGCAACTTACCGCTGTGACAACTGCGGTAAGCCTTACTGCAAGCGATGTGTTAAGGGACAGGGATACGGCAGGGTTTTCTGTGCAGAGTGTGAGGTGCTTGTGGCTGATTTTCTTGACCTGATTTAAAGTCTCGGCGGGTTTCGCTGATAGGCGAAAATGCGAAGGACCGAAAAATTCGATAATAAAGTCTGAGCCCGAATTCTTAGCTAGTTGCCACTGAAAAATGGCCGTGGAGCGAACATTACGAAGTTTCTGGGGCGACCCGTCTTGGCGACTCGAGTGTCCTCGAAGGGGCGAGCTCGCACTGTCTGAGGCCTTTAGGCCGAGTTTAGGAGGTCGAACGCCGGGGGCCTTAGAGTGGGTCAGAAACTTCGTTCAAGGGGCGGAATGGGCATTTTTCAGTGGCAACTAGCTAGTCGCTAAGCGCCAATAGCTAATAACTTTTGTAGATGACCCCAGTCGAGCGAGGTAATGCATGGAGGCAGGGCAAGCCATCCATTTCCTTGACTCATTTTTCCCGTATCTCTTTGCACCATTTTTTATTGTCTTATGGGGCGTTATTTGCCATTTGATTTCCTTAATGGGTGGATGGCGTGAACTTGCGAGGGAGTATCAGATGGAAGGCCCCTTTTCTGGTGAACTATTTCGCTTCCAGAGTGCCCAAATGCGAGGTAGGACGAACTACAGCGCCTGCCTGACCGTCGGTGGGAACGTCGAGGGCCTCTACCTTTCAGTCCTCTTCGTCTTTCGTCCGGGCCATCCGCCACTCTTTGTCCCCTGGAGTGAAATCTCCGGCACGATCGAAAAAAGGAAATGGTTTTCCAGGGTGACACTCAGGTTCCAAAGATGTCCGTCAATACCTTTTGTGATTTCCACGCGGCTTTCAGAACGAATCTCCCACGCCAGCGGGGCTGTATTCTATCCAGAAGGGACCGTCTAATCCCTATGTCTTGCCTTGCGCCAGGGTCGTTTATCCTTTCACCTTTGCTTTTGTCCTGTCTCCTGACTTCTCTCTCCTAAGTTCTGGGCTTCGTCTTCTCCCCTCAACCTCAGCCTTAAGCTTTATTCTCTGGTTTTCAATTCCGACCCCTCACCCCCGAACCCTGACCTTTGCATTCCTTAGTGTGGAGTTTCCTCAGTTTTGTGGACCCTCATGTCCCTGAGGGACGTTTGCGGAAGCGTTGGGGGCCCCATCGAGGGCGAGCGGGAAGGGGAAAACCCCGCCTTCATAGCGGGGAAGGGGCAAGAATTCCCCACCTGTGAGCCCCGAAAGGGTCAACGCGAGAGCAAGGGAGCTAAGGGATATGAGGGTCCAATCAAAACATTCAAAAATGTCTTGAAACATCATTAGGTTACAAGCTTCTTGCTTTGAAAACTCAGGAAACTCACTTCCTTAGTTCCTTGCTTTTTCCATCCTTCTGGCCTAAAATTGATGAGTTGTGTAGCGTGACGATATTTTGCAAATCCTGATCGCCGAGGGTCCATATTCCGCAATTCTCGGGATTCTTGAAGGATATTCCCGAGCGTTGATATCATTGAGGTTCTATGATGAGCAATAGAACGCACATGAAAGTTCCTAAAGAGAAGGTAGAGATGTTCTGCAAGAAATACAACATCCGCAGACTGCTCTTTTTTGGCTCTTTTCTCCGCAAAGACTTCGGCCCTGGTAGTGATGTGGATGCGCTTGTTGAGTTCGGGCCAGGACAGACAGTGGGTTTTATTCGTTTGGGAGGCATGGAGGTTGAGCTTTCCAAGATTCTCGAGCGCAAAGTCGACCTGAGAACCCCAGCAGAACTGAGCCGCTATTTCCGACAAGAGGTGCTCGACTCGGCGGAGGTCCAGTATGCGCAAAGATGATTTGATCCGGATGTGGCATATGCTCGATGCGGCAGAGGAGGCACTGTCCTTCGTCAAGAACAAAGCGCGAAGCGATCTTGAGACGGACCGAATGCTGGTACTCTCCGTTGTGAAGCTAGTCGAAATGATTGGGGATGCGGCCTCAAAGGTCACAAAAGAATCCAGGGATAATCATCAAGAGATTCCCTGGTCAAGTATCGCTGCAATGAGAAAACGGCTAAAACATGTCTATTATGATATTGATCTTGATCGGGTTTGGGATACGGTTACGGATGATCTGCCTACTCTTGTGAGCGCCTTGAGAAAAATGGTTCCACCAGAAGAAAGATCTTGAAAGCCAATCCCCAAACCTCAAATCTTATATCTCCAACGTGTCGCCTCCGCCCTTAGCCTCAACCTGTGTCCCTCTTTAGCCTCTATCCTCTGGTCTTCACTTCTGACTCCGGACTACTGTTTTTCATCCTTTCCCCTTTAGCCTTTGACCCTTTGTTCTGACTCCTGCCTTCTTGGTCTCACCCTTGATTGCTTTTTCCGGTCTCGTGGCCTAGAATGGTTGTGTCAGATTGACCATTCGAGGACAGCGATTTGCGAAATCCATAGATGAGGTAAAGAATGGCAGAAAACGACTTGAAAATAGCCAACGAATTGAAGAATAGGCTATCTGAGGTAGTTCAACTGCTCGATTTCAGCGTGTTCGGCTCACGGGCGAAAGGGGATGCGGACGAATATTCGGATATGGATGTTTTTTTGAAGGTCGAACGAATCGACCGGGACACAAAAAAAGATTGACGATGTGGTCTGGGAAGTCGGGTTCGAAAACTTAATGGTAATCTCCCCCCTTATCTTCACAAGGGACGAGATAGAAAACACTCCCTTGAGATCCTCACCAATCGTAAAGAACATTGCTGAAGAGGGCGTGGTCTTATGACCGACAAAAAGGCACTGCTCGAGTATAGGCTCAAACAAGCAGAAGAAACCCTCTCGGACGCCGAGAAGATGTTGGAGAACAACCTTAGTCCGAGTCGATCATAAACAGAGCCTACTATGCCGTCTTTTATGCAATATTAGCTCTCTTTCTGCATGGCGATATTAGGGCAAAGACATCTAAGCATTCAGGCGTCATTACTGTCTTTGACCGAGACTTTGTGCCCACCGGAAAAATCGGGAAACATTATTCAAAAATATTGCATAGAATGTTTGACGCCAGACAGCAAAGCGACTATAAAGGGCCTGTCGAGTTTTCTATTGGCATGCTGAAGACCATGTAAAGCTTGCAAAAGAATTTCTTGGCGCCATGAGACTATTTATGGAGAAATAACCTTTCTGAGAATCTCAGTATGAAAGGATGCTTATTGAGCGAGTTCAACTGACAGAACGACCGACCTTTCTTTCATCTCTCGCCTCTACCCTCCAACCTCTAACCTTGAGCCCCTGCATTTTTTCTTCTGACTCCTTGTTTCCGTCCTTTCTCATTTCGCCTCCCCCTCAACCTTTTTCTTTACTCATTGTCCCTTCCGCCTTATGCCTTAAGCCCTAGGCTTTTTCTTCTCACCCCCCGACCCCTGACCCCCGTTTTTGATCTTTTGCACCTCTTTTCTGGCACACGGGTTGCTTGCAGAGAATTTCAAAGTAACCACGGACTGTGTTCAAACGTGACTCCGTTCGAGGCAACGGCTTTTTATAGCGTTTGACTTGGCTGAGTGCAGAAAAATTCAATATTAAATTCCGACCCCGAGGTTGCATATGGCGAAGGCCCAGCATAAGGAAAAGCCCGAAAACCCCGCATGCCGAAACCATTCGGATCAGGAGGCGACTCACCGGTGCGACAACTGCAAAAAGCCCTACTGCAAGAAATGCGTTAGAGAACAGGGACACGACAGGGTTTTCTGTGCGGAGTGTGAGTTGCGCGTGGCTGGCTTTCTTAATCTTATTTGAATTCTCCGCGGATTCTCCTCATTAGCCAGAAAGCCGAAGATTTGAAAAAAGTCAAAACAATTTCTGATCCCTGGGTTACTGCCTGAAAAACAAAACCCCAATCATTCGATGGAGAGAAAGGAGAGAGGAATGAAGAAAATAGCTATTTCGCTGCTCTTTATCTGTGTGTATTTCTTCGGCGTGTCGTCAGGGGACAGGGTGTTTGCCGGACAGTATCACATCAAAAGCATGGACTTCGACGGGGACTGCGTGAAGGTTGTCTACGGAACCACTGAGGATGACTCTCAGGACCGTGGTCACCTCGAGGTTCTAACGTATACGTGGGGCTCGAGATCGGAGAAATGGAACAAGGTCCATAATACGACCCACGGTGTAGGCGGTCTCAGAAGCGGGAAGGAATACTATAAAGAATTTTGCGGAATCAGGCTACACAGAGGCAGAGTCAAAGTTATTGTAAAAATCTATCACAACAGGAAACTGGAAGACAGGGCCGGCGAAACATTCGATATGGATTAAAACAACTCTTAAACGCCAGGTTCAGACTTCATGATTGCTTGCCCGATCATCTGTTCGGTGGCCCATGAATTGACAATTGAGGACCTGACAACGTTTCCGCGTGACCATTGATGGAAAAACATATCGCCATAGTTGTTGATTGGTTTGGGCCGTTCAGTTTCGAGCAAGCAAGGGCTATTGCGAGGGCAGATTTTGCTGACGGCCTTTACATGCTCATCGGAAAAGTGAAATATCAGAAAGCGAATCCCAAGTTGCAGTATATCGGCGTTGCGAAAGGACTCTATGCAAGGCTAGGCAGACAACACCATGCCGTTCCCAAGTTGACTCGGGATCTCAAGATTTGGTTAGGCGAAGTGGCCTCGATGGGCATTCCGGGAAGAAAGCGAAAGGTCGTCCATACGCAACTCGATCTTGCCGAATGGGTGCATAGCTATTTCTTGGATCTACCGCTTAACGAGCGAAAAATTGTAAATCCCCGTCGTCGCCAGTAACGGTCTTCAATCGATGGTGGCAACCCGATTACGAAAAACCCAGGAAAAAACGCCCACATATTTCTGTTTCTCCGCCACCTTCCCTGTAAGAAACTTATAGACTTATGCCCGTCCCCAGATTTAACAACCCATGAGACCAATCCAACAAATCAACCTTGATCCTTGCAACTTTAACCTTTTTCCTTTCCCTCTCGACTCTCCTCTTTTTCCCGACCCCCGTCTCCTGTCCCATGTCTTCCATCCTTTCGCCGCTTTTAGTCTTTAAGAACCGAATTTATCGGGCATCGAAAAACTTGACATAATTGAGACACGATTGTATACTCAATTATGAACCAAACTTAAAAGGGGGAGTGAAGAATGCGTTTTGTTTCTGTGAGGGACCTGCGGTCTCGAGGCCGACAGGTATGGAAAGAGCTCGAGAGCGAAGAAGAGCTTGTCATTACCTCAAATGGCAGGCCGATCGCGCTCTTGACGGGTGTCAACGAGAACAACTTCGAACTGGTTCTGCGCGATTTACGGCGGGCGAGGGCCCTTCGGGCGGTTGAAGAGATGCAGCGGGCCTCTGTTCGGACGGGGCTGGATAAAATGGCCGATCAAGAGATCGAGACCGAAATCCGTGAAGCCAGGAAGGCCCGTAAACGATGATCACACTGGTTATGGATACGAATGTNNGCATTCTGCCAGGCTTGTGCGTTTAATTGTCGATGGATCTGTACGTCTTGCTTTCGACGAACGAATCCTTCTCGAATACCGGGAAGTATTGACGAGGCCCAAATTCCCCTTCCAGTTAGCTCAGATTTACGCTCTCCTCGCACAGATCGAAGAGGAAGGCCTGAAGATAATACCCCAGCCTATTGCTGCGAGGCTTCCAGACCCTGATGACCTCCCTTTTCTGGAAGCCGCCGTTTCTGCCGAAGTTGGCTTTCTCGTCACGGGCAATAAAAAGCACTACCCCGCACGTGCCCGCCGGGGTGTTCAAGTGGTTTCGCCAAAACAATGCCTAGAAATGATGAGTCGTTAGCCGTTTTTATCTTTCAGACCTCTTGGTTCTAACTTTTAGCATCAGCCCTGAAGCCCTCCAGGCAACTCAACTATCCCAACTAATTTTGGTATTGACGGGCCTATCGAAATATCCTTGACCCCTTTTGGAAATCCCTGTTCTATCCTCTGGGCGCAGAATCACTTGGTTGAATC
>WVXP01000111.1:41727-42020 GCA_011773445.1 Pseudomonadota bacterium
GGGAAAAGACTGGCGGTCGTCTTAGATAGGCCCAGTAAAAAGAGATGTGATTTTCTCTTCCTTAAAAAGCAGTATAAGAGTAAAGAGGGAGAATATGAACAGATATTCTGGCGAACCCAAAAGGCCCTCATGGAGCGTAGGCCACGTGTAAAACTCACTGCCAGGGGGGATCTTGCTCTTCAAATAGCCGTTGACATCAACGAAAGGTATCCGTGGAGATTCGTGGGTTGTAAAACCACTCGGGAGAAGCTGCCGGTCGGTGACTACGCCCTTAAGGACGAGGAGGGCATTCT
>WVXP01000277.1 GCA_011773445.1 Pseudomonadota bacterium
GTGTAAAGGGGACCAGTGGGTCTCAGATCGCTTTTGAAAAGGACGAGTCTGTCAACAACAAAGGATCCAAGGTCGACATCTCGATCTCTTTCCATAAGATCGACCAATTTCTCCCTTCCCTTTAGCGATTTAACCCTCCCGATTGTCAAATGGGGACGGAAGGGCCTTCCTTCGGGGAGAAAGCCCACTGTTTCCAAGTTGGTCTCGATCTCTGCCTGTAGCGACGATAGATTCGCCTCCCAACCATGGAGGCCCAGCCAAATTACCCGCGGATTCCTGATGGATGGGAAGGCCCCAAGGCCATTGACCGAGATCGGAAAAGCACTTCTCGCTTCAGTGACTTCTTTCATAACGGATGATATGGCGCTAGCTTGCTCTTCTTCGATATTCCCGAGGAATTTCAGTGTGAGATGGATCTGTTCAACCTTAACCCAGCGAACATGAGCACGAGAGGCCTTGAGACGCCCCTGTATCTCACCAATTTCCGAATGTATGCGCGGGGGAAGTTCAATGGCCAGAAATGAACGAATCTTCGCCATGCTGTAAATTAACGATAAAGACCCATTTTAGTCCATACGAGAGCTCTGAAACTGGAAAAGGTCCCTCTGAACGCGAATCAGGATTTTTTCGGTAACGGTCCTTAGCAAAGCGTAACGATCAAAAATCCAACTGTCCGATCCGCCACAGGCGGAGGGTTTTGGATTTGCAGTGAAGGGAGCCGTAACACCATCGAAAAAAGCATTTGAGTGGTGAAGAGCGACTTTTTGCGAGACCTTCTTGTGCTGTTTATGCAAAAATGATGCTACCACAATTACTTCAAAAGTCAAACCAAACTGACGAGGAGTTTCCTCACTTTTTTGGACGTTCATGTTCCGGAGAAACGTTTCTGGAAGCGCTAGGGTACCCATCTAGTCGAGTGGAGCTTGTCCTGAGCCTGTGACGAACTCAGCCGAGCGCCCCATTCGGCCCGAGGGTCGGACCGAGCTCACGTCGAGGTCTCATGGCCGAGGGCGGTCGAAGGAAACGGGAAACCCCCCTTCGGTCTGAGCTCAGGCTCGAAGACTGCCTTCAGAGTCGCGTCAACGCGAGACCATTCGAACGAAGAGGCGAAGGTGTCGCCACAAAAGACCAATAAGCATCATATAGTCAATAGGTTGACAAGGCCATGAGCAGCAAAGTGAGGAGACTTCAGAAACTCCTCCGTGAATATTTCTGAGGGACTGACGTCTGAGAACCCGCATTCTATAGGTTTTGCATGAAGCTTTTGACCTGGTAGTCCCACTCTCTTGTTTCAAGGTCGACTTCGGTCTTCTCGGGGTCGCAACGGGCTGCTGATATCGTTACATGACCGCCTGAGCCCTCAAAGCTCAGGCAGCATTCGCTTTGCTCGACAATCTTCAACCCGAGACCATCATCGCCGAAAAACGCTTCGGCCCGTCGAAGGACCTCCTCAGGCTCGAGTTTGGTTTCCTTGCCATATCTAGACATGGATTCCTCACCTCCTTAGGCGCCAGATTCCGATGATCCATTCTTATCGTACCATTTTTTGAGGTAAATCCCAGGTTAGTCATTTCAAAACGACCCCTGTTTCTGTGGAGTTTCCTGAGTTTTCATAGCAAGATGTTTGTAACCTTCTGATGATTCACGACGATTTTGAACGTTTTGATTGGACCCTCATATCCCTTCGCTCCCTTGCTCTCGCATGACCCTCTCAGGACTCACAGGTGGGGAATTCTTGCCCCTTCCCCGCTCTGAAGGCGGGGTTTTCTCCCCTGCTCGCCCTTGATGGGTCCCCAAACGCTTCCGCAAACGTCCCTCAGGGACATGAGCGTCCGCAAAACTGAGGAAACTCTACTTGTTTCTCTCTTGACATTTCGAGTTCTTTCGAGCTTCGAACTGTGACATCGGTCATTTTGATTCGAATATGGACCCATTCAGCGTCCCAATGCCACATCTCACATAGCTTGGCGCAATTCACTGCACCATCTCGTCGAAACTCTCTCTAATGAGCTGCGTTTTGTTAGGGTCAAGGGGCTCCGGTTGGTGGGTTTTGAGAATCTGGAGCACGATTTCGTGGGCTCTCTGAAAGGTGTCTTTTCGCCCTAATTTGATCCAGGTTTCCCGATCGTTCCGATCCGCCAAGACTGGAATAAAGTGCTCTTTTCTGAGAAAGTCACAGGTATGATCTTCGCTCAGATAGTTCTCACCGGGACCCACTTTTCGGGTTACTTCAAGAGCTAGGGTTTCCGGAGTGACCTCGATCCCCTGGAGGACTCGGATCACCTCTCCGATAATCTCGTTGTCAATCACGTATTTCTCGTATGAGGCCGTCATGCAGAACTCCAGCAGCCCAACCGCGTCGTGGATGAAGTTAGCACCGGCCATGGCAACCAACAGATTTGTAATAGCTCCTTCCCAGCCGGCTTGAGCGTCGACAAACTTGGCGTCTGACTGTCCCGCCGTGGCATAGAATGGAATTCCATAGAACTGAGCCATCTGGGCAGCTGCAGCATTGATCAGCCCCTCTTCTACCGATCCCGAAACGTAACCCATCGTCCGCGGATCGGCCCCTGTACCCACAGATCCAAACAAACAGGGTGTCCCTGGATTGACCAGCTGGGCCAAAAGGATCCCGGCCATCGTCTCACAACAGAGATTTGCCACAGTTCCCGCAATGGTCACCGGAGACGTGGCTCCGGCGATTGGTTCAGCCGGAATGGCCAGAGGGATGCCCGCCTCGGCGACCGTCATGAGAAACTCCCCGTACGTTTTTTCGATCTTAAGAGGACTCATGACACAGGTGATGAGCGAGATAAAGGGTTCTCGACGTAGCGTTTCGGCGCCACCTGCGAGGATCTCTCCCATGCGGATCACATTCTTTGTTCCTTCGAGGGTGTATGTTCCTCCCATGACGTGTTTCGTTGTATTTTGAAGGGCTGCAAAGAATCGGTTGACATCAACCTTCTCCGGGGGGAGATCATTTGGATAGACGGGAATCACTTCAAAATGGACGTTCTCAAGCTTATCAAGAAGCCGAGAGACGTTCTGAACATCAGCGAGTGTTGAGGGACGCTTCTCGCCTGTTTCGAGATCCAGGATATTGAGGGCCGTGCCTCCGCTCCCGAAATAAACACGCTTCCCACCCAAGACAATGTTGTTCCTCTCTTCCCGTCCGTATAAAACGATCTCCGATGGAGCGAGTGCAATGAGATCCTCGAACATGCCCGGAGAGATATAAACGATCTGTTTTTCCTCGGAGACTCCTGCTCCTTTTTCTTTGAAAAGCTTAAATCCCCTTTTCGCGGAGACCTGGATGCCAATTTCCTGGAGAATCCGCATCACCGTATCATGGATTTGCTTGATATCGGACTCGCGGAGCGGACGGTATTGGCCACCCTCGAGGCCACCTATTTTTCTCCTCTCCAACATGTACCCTCCCTGTGAGTCACGATGCTGTCTGTGCTATCGGTTCCCCTTAGAGAAACAGATTCTCAAAGGGCTCTGGTACTTATGCGGTGTCGGGTGACGAGGTGTTACCGAGTATTTTCTTGACAGGCACAGCCTAATATATCACTATTATATCCGTTTTATGTTTTTTTGAAGTCTTCTTTGCCAGCGCAACCAGTCGAGAGGATTTGGATCGACTTGGGGCGGAGAAACCCAGATCTCAGTCGCGAACAAGCGAATATGGTATAAGGGTAACCCCCCCCCTTTATCAGCAGGGGTTATCCCAGGACGGGAACTGAAGGCAATAGAAAAACCAGCCAAATTCTTCATAGGAGCGGACGATGGCGAGGCGTATCGTCAGGAGCTGTTGTCGAGGTTGTCATGGTGGGTGTGGCGTTCTGGTTACGGTTGAGAACAATGTGGTGAAGGAAATCAAGGGCGATCCAGATTGTCCGATCAACCGCGGCTGGCTGTGCATCAAGGGAAAGCAGGCGCATACAATCGCTTACAACCCAAAACGGCTGCTCCATCCACTCCGCAGGAAGGATGATTCATGGCAGAGGATCTCTTGGGATGAGGCGCTTCGAGAGATCTGCGACCGTTTTTTGGCCATCAAAGAGGAGTTTGGAGCTGAGTCAGTCGTCCTGGGATACGGCACGGGTCGCGATAACGAAGCCTTCATCTATCGTTTTGCCAATACATTTGGTACGCCCAATGTATTGACCGCTGGGCACGTGTGCTATGGTCCCCGCATCGTCACCGGGATCACCCGTTGCGGCAACCTGCCGGTGGTAGATTACGAAGGCAGCCCGAAGTGCATTATCGCCTGGGGTGCAAATCCGCTCGTCTCCAATCCCGACGAGTACAAGGGTATCTATTTGACAAAGGCCCTTCGAAACGGAGCCAAGCTAATCACTGTCGATCCACGTAATACGGCTCTTGCGAAGCGCTCGGATGTCTGGTTGCCCCTCAGACCGGGAACCGATGGAGCTCTGGCCTGGGGTATGGTCAATGCGATCATCGACAATGGATGGTACGATGAATCCTTTGTCCGCGATTATGTGCAAGGTTGGGACGAGTTTTGCGAGCGTGCTAGGCAATACAGCCTCGAATGGGCCACGGAAAAAACCGGATTGAGCGGATCTCAGATCAGTTCGGCTGCTGAGCTCTTTGCCAAAACGAAGCCTGCCGGTATCCACTGGGGTGTGGCCCTGGAGCAGAGCAAGAATTG
>WVXP01000239.1:0-6541 GCA_011773445.1 Pseudomonadota bacterium
GTTGACCGGGCAAGCATTCTCGCAGCCAATGTTTTCCTCAAACCATTGCTCGTCAGGTATTTTTACGCGAAACCTTTCAGAGGTCATCTTCTTTTCGGTCTCCGGAACCCCTCTGGGATTGCTCACTGAATTGGATGGGGCCTGTGGTTTTTGAATGCCCGGTTGCCTGAGTTTCAAGAGATCAAAGAGAATGTTATCAGCTTTTTTTGGGTTTCCGCAAGTTTCGTCGACCGCCGTTTGGTGAGTTTCAACAAGTGTTCGTGCCGAGTCAACTCCCGACGGAAAGTCATTCGATCCGTGCCGATAGGATATAAGCAAAAAGGTCGGCCATCTCTCTCTCCTCGAACTGAGGCCAGGGAACGCCCGCCTCGAGCATCTCTTTTTTCATCTTTTCGGGGGCCGTGTTCCACATCCCGCTCAGCACGTCCAGAGGCGTCTTGAGATTGGATGCGGGGCCGAATTCCGGAACGAGAGTCCCTCCCCCGACATCCGCCCCGTGGCAGTCAGCGCATTTTTTCTCAACAAAAAGGTGCCGACCCTTCTCGGGATTTCCTGGTCTGGCTGCGTAGCTCAGAAAGTAGATGTAGCTCACAAGATCGGACATTTCTTCTGGGGTCAGTGGCATGTCGGGGTGATCCGGATCGGTCCACATGGTATGATTGAGCATTCGTCTCACGATGTGCGAGAATGGGCCGACGGCAACACCCTCAAAGGCTTCACGAGGCTTGCCTTCACGAGGATGGCAATTGATGCACCCCTTTTTGAGGAAAAGTCTCTGCCCGCTTTTCGGATTCGGAGGCGGAAGGTAAATACTCTCTCCCCCAGCTTCACCAAAGCCACTTCTTTTGATGTACGCGATCAGATCCATAAGATCATTTTCTTCGAATTCGAAAAGATCGATCCCTTCCGTTTGTAATGTTTTGTTCACCGCCTTCCCACTGTTCCAGAAACGGGTCACAAAAAACACAGGAGATTTGTATCGCTTAAACTCATCGAGGGGCTTGACCTTCACGATACCGACCTTGCCCACCCGATGGCAATTG
The DNA here is from genome assembly GCA_011773445.1 of Pseudomonadota bacterium. GTDB lineage: Bacteria > Desulfobacterota > BSN033 > WVXP01 > WVXP01 > WVXP01. The sequence goes on from WVXP01000239.1 coordinate 1,044, forward strand.
ACACACTTCTCCCGGAAAAGGACCCTTTCTCCTTCCTCTGGGTCTCCTGGCTTGTCAAAAAAATTGAGGTACGAGAGAAAAGGCATCAAGATGGCCATCTCTTCGGACGTGATTGGGGGCCACTTGATATGCTCCTCTTCATACTTCTCGCTCATCTTCGGAACATGGTTCCAGATCATCTGGGAAATCCCATAAAAGCTCTGTTCGGTCACAGCCTTTGTCATGTCCTGGGCCGCGGTTCCCCCATACCCGCCAATGGAATGGCACTCCATGCACCCCTTCTCATAGAAAAGCTGAAAGCCTTCAGCAGGGTTTTCAGGAATAGGAAGAAGGGGTTCCCCTCCCCAGGTTTCCTGGGCCAGGCCGACCCTCGAGATGCATAAAAGCGCAAAAATAACCGTAAGAATGAAGACGACCATTCGATTCCAAAGTTTTGTACTCAATCCTTCCCTCCTTTTTTGCTTTTGCCTCGATTGAGAAGGATCCCCCAGAAGACGTAATTATAAACCCCCAGAAGAAATAGGAAAAGGGGCATGGCTATCAGGGAGATCGCAATAGAGGCCGAAAACACGTCTTTGAGCTGCCAGGAAAGCCAGATAAGCCGCAGTATCCAGATGACAATGCCGAAGATGAAAGTATAGAAAGTCACCAGTAGGACGACCTGCCAGAAGAAGGTCTTTCTCTCATTCCAGCTCCACTGACTGGTCATTTGCTCCCCTCCCTTTGTCTCAGGTTGAGACATTTGCAGCAGATTCCGGCAGATAACTCTTGACCCGTTCTTCGACCTCTTTCACGCCGACCTCCTTACCCTCATGAACTTCCCAGATAGAGATGATCGGGAAGAACCTTGAAAAAAGCAGGTAGAGAAACACAAAGAAAGAAAAAGACCCTAGCATGATTCCCCATTCGACCCATGAAGGGAAGTATATCCCTGAGGGATACGGAAGACGAGGGTTTGCTAGGGTAGGTACAATGATGGTAAAGCGTTCCAACCACATGCCAATGAGGACGGCGATCGAAGCGACCAAAACCCCGGTGATCGTCTTTAGCTTTTTGAAACTTAGAATGATGACGGGAACGACAAAGTTACAAAAAACCATAGTCCAGAAAAAGGGGGCATAGGGACCTGTGAATTTGGACCAGAAAACCCGCATTTCAGAGGGTTCGTGCCCGAAAAAACCGGTCAGGTACTCGCTGAAGGTGAAATAGAACCAGAGCAGAGACATCACCAGAAGCAAGACCCCCAGGTAATTGAAATGGATTGGCTTCAAATAGGATTCAAGGTGGTAGACCCTTCTGAGGGTAACCATCATGACAATGAGGGCGGCAATCCCTGAAAAGATGGCCCCACAGACAAAGTAGGGTCCAAAAATCGTGCTGTGCCACATGGGCTGGACGGTCATGGAAAAGATATAGGAAATAACCGTATGAACCGAAACAGCGATTGGGATCACCACGACAGACATGATGGCAATTCCGACGTTGAGGACTTTCTGTTGCTTCGGGTTTCCGTTCCACCCAAAGGAGAGAACCTGGTAGAAGCGGTGGAGCCATTTTCTATCGGCGAATCGATCCCGCAAAATCGCGATGTCTGGAATCAGTGGGATGTAGAGAAAGACACTACTCGCCGTGAGATAGGAGGTAATACTCATGGCATCCCAGAGGAGAGGCGACTGATATCGACCATAAAAAAGGGGCATGTAAACCTTGTGGGGGCGACCGAGGTCAAAAAGGATATTTGCGGCACCAATGAAAAGGACAGCGACCGTGATCACCTCGGCCATTCGAGTGACGGGTCGTCGCCATTCGGCCTGAGCCATGCGCAGAATGGCTGAAATCAGGGTCCCAGCATGGCTAATCCCGATGAAAAAGACGAAGTTTGTAATGTAAAATCCCCATAAGACGGGCTGATTCAATCCGGAGGCACCGAGACCATAGCGCCATTGGAGAAAATAACAGAGTGCTCCCCATGCACTGAGTGCCACGAGGATCCCCATTGCGATCGTAACGCCTTTTTTGGGGTTTGCGATCGGATCAAACAGGGTGCGATGTTCATCAAAATTCAGGCGATGGCTAGCGGAGTGCATGCCGTTCTCCCTCCATGAGATAGGTCACCTTGGGTTCGGTTCCCAGGTCTTCGAGAAGATGAAAAGCGCGAGGACTGCGGGAAAGAGCTGAAACGGTACTCTCTGGGTCTTTCAAATCGCCAAAATACATTGCATTGCTCGGACAGGCCTCGACACATGCTGGAATGTACTCATCTGCGCGCATTTCTCTCCTCTCGGCAGCAGCCCGATCCCGGGCCTTTAAGAGGCGGTGGGAACAAAACGTACATTTCTCTACGACCCCCCATTCGCGCACATAGACGTCGGGATTGAGACCCCGTTCCATGGTTTTTGGAATGCGGTATTGATGCCAGTTGAAATACTTGACATTGTAGGGACAGGCAGCCATGCAGAACCGACACCCAATGCAGCGATCCCAGATTTGGGCCACGATCCCTTCGGGGTTCCGATAAGTCGCATAGACGGGACAGACCTTTACGCATGGAGGCTTGTCGCAGTGCATACAGGGTCGCGGTATGAACTTGGTCCTAGCTTCCGGGTATTCTTCCTCCGTCTCGGTCACCATATCCAGCCAACTGATCACGCGACCTCTTTCGGCTTGCCCCTTTCCAACAAATGGCACGTTGTTTTCGCTTTTGCAGGCAACCATACAAGCCTGGCAGGCTGTGCATTTGTCCAGATCGATGACCATTCCCCAGAGTGCCATGTTTTCCTGTCCGCCTCCTATCTCACGCTTTCGTAATTGTGACGCGGGTGCCTGCCAGAACGCCAAATCCTTTCAGGGTGTCGTCAAGGCTTATAATCACGTCGTTGGGATTGCTCCCCCGGCCTTTCGCCCACCGTCCATAGGCGCGATGCCCTTGGCCAAAGGGGATGTGGACCATGTCTGGAGCCACAGTCGAACTGGTTGCAGCTCTGAGCTGGATCTTTCCCTTAGAAGACTCTAGCCACACGCGGTCGCCATCGCGAATTCCCATCTCCTCTGCCTTCCGGGTGTTGATCTCGACCCAGTTTTCCCACGTTTCTTTGACGTGAGGCGCAAGTGTTTCCTGGAGCCAAGGCTGAGACGCTGTCACCCCTGACATGGACATGATACGATAGGCATTCAGGGTAAAGGATGACTCACTGTTCTCTTGCCCCTCCACGGTCTCGTGATGAGGTAGATACAGGCGGTCTCCGCGTGCCTCAAGGCCAAGCTCTGCCAGGAGACGTTTCATGCCCCCCGAATTTTCAGCGGCAGTCCTCATTCGTTCCTCGAGAAGGCGTGAGTAGAACGCAAACTTCCCCGGGGGGGTTGGGATGAGATCCCTGAGTTTTGTGGAAGATCCCCCTGGGTTCCACCATGCCCCTTTAGCGGAAAGGCTGTCCCAAAAAGCCTCAAATGACTTCTCCTTCCGGGTGCGATACCCACTCCTTTCCAGGAACTGCCGAAAGGCCTCCTCTTCCGGAATGGAAACGATGTATCCCTCTTCCGAGTCATAGAGCCCCCTCGTGGTCTGAACCAGTAAGGCTTGCCAATCCTTCCAGGGGAAGGCCTTGGCCATCCCATCGCCCAGCTTTTTGGCTACGCCTATGAGGAAGTCTCCTGTATCTCTTGTTTCATGAATCGGAGTTACGGCTGGCCTTCCCAGACTGAAAAGGTTGAATCCGGAGACGTGACGAACGGGACTTCCCTGCCACCGTTCCAGGAAGGTGTGATCTGGCAGGATAAGATCGGCGTAAAGCGATGTCTCATCCAGAAAGGGGCTGAAACTGACGATGAACGGAATCTTCCTGAGGGCCTCGATGAAGTTCTCCCGCCTGGGGTGCGAAAAGAGCGGATCTGTATGGACGAGAAAAAGGGTGTCTACAGGGTAAGGCTGGCCAGCGATGACATTTTGAGGGAAGTTTTCGACCGCATCGGTCGCAAGAAAATATCTACCCTGACCTGCACCATCGATTCTTGGCCGAAAGTTGGCACGTCGAACCTGCTCATTCTGCTCAAGGGCTGGCCACGTTAACGTGGGAACATCAGATTGGACCGTCAGACCCCCAGCAGATCCGAGGCTTCCACTGAGCCCGTTCAAGCTGTGGATGGCCATTCTCGTATAGATATCATTAGGATGGTACGAAAGGCCCTTCTCACCGAGGGCCAGAGCCGGCTTCGTGCTTGCAAAAGCTCTTGCAAGAGAGAAAATCGTCTTGACCGGTACGCCTGTAATACTCGAGACTTTCAAGGGTCCGTACTCGTTGAGCACCAGGGTCTTAAATCCCATGTGATGCTTACCATCATGATCTGTCCAATCCTCGAAGCCAGATCCGTTACTTTCAACAAACTTCAAGTCATAGATCCACTCTTGGATCATAACATTGGCCAACCCGAGAGCCAGAGCAGCATCGGTCCCTGGTCGAATGGGAATCCACTGGTCGGCTTTACTGGCCGTAACCGAATACCGAGGGTCCACCACGTAAATCCTTCCTCGGTTACCACGCCTTTCCTGGCGAATATGGCCATAGGCTCGGAGCTGAAACACCGGAGAGACCCATGCCTCCAATAGGCTGCAGCCAAATGAGAGGATCAAGCCCGTGTTCATCAAATCATAGCCAAGAGGGCTCGTGACCCCTTGCATCAGGGAATGCGCCTTCGCCGGCTCGTCGGGCGCAAAGCAGCGGTTTCGAATGTAGTTCGGCGTGCCGTAAGCGTTCGCAAATCTTCGAATCAAGGGATCACGCAAATCGGTGAACTGACCGGCAAGAATGGCGAGAGAATGGGTGAGATCTTTCTCTTTCAACGCTCGGAGTCGTTCGACCACGAGGTCGTTCGCCTCTTCCCAACTGATCGGTTGCCATTTGCCCTCACCCCGCTCCCCGATCCTCTTGAGAGGCGTTTGAACCCTGTCAGGGTCATTGAGCGACTGGATACTGGCCAAACCTTTGGGACAGATGCCGCCGCTGTTGATGGGATGAAGGGGATTTCCAATGACGCCCACGGGTCTGCCACCGACAACCCGAACCAGGAGGCCACACCCTCCCAGACACTGCTGGCAGATCGATGGAATCCATTCTTCGATCGGATTTTCCCATTCTGTCGGGGGTAACCGACCGGACACGATATTGTCAAAGTCGGTACAGCCTGCCGAAAGGCCGGCCACTGTCCCCATGAAAAGCTTCAGGAAATGTCGTCGAGATAGTGTTAACACGCGTCACGCCTCCGATCTGGACGTTTACCAGTGACATGCCAAACAGTCATTGTTCGCCCCGTATTCTCGATGACAGTCCATGCACGCATTCATGCTCAGGGTCTTCAATCGCTTTGAGGGAGGGCTCGTCGTTTCGCCGATCTCTCCATGGCAAGTCTCACACTGAATCCCGGCACCCATAACATGCCTTTGATGAGTGAAGAACACATGGTCTGGTGTTCGAGAGACCTTCTTCCACGGGATTTCCTTCTGG
>WVXP01000239.1:6550-14662 GCA_011773445.1 Pseudomonadota bacterium
TTCGTGGCACTCCAGACAAATCTGGAGGGTTGGCTTCCCTGCGTAGCGTTGTGTCTGGACATAGATGTGACAAGTGACACATTCAACCTCAGCTTCTTTGTGCAGCTTGTGGTTGAAGGCGATCGGCTGCCCTCCACTGCCACTCCCAGCTGCGCCCATGATGGCCCAACTTACGAGCAGGAAACCAATAATACCGACGAGAACCAACACCCATTTCCTGTTCACTCGCCCTCTCCTCCTTAGAGTCGATCCTCCAGTAATCTCTTGCATGCATCTCCGATGAGGGATCTTATTCCACCCTGTTTAGGGTTATGCCTCGAATCGGTTTGCTTGCGTAGCCGAAAATCGTCCACGAAACCCATGGAAGGGATGAATGCTCAGATGCAACGTATTGGATTTACACAAGGTGACGAAGATTTGCCGAGGCTTACATGATTACGAATTTCTCAACTTTTTGTCAAGAAGAAAAAGCGGAGACCAACCTTACTGTAGACGATGTTTTGGTTAAACTCCGTTGCCCAGAAGAAGCCGACGTGAATTCATCTTGGCCTTGTGAAAATCGTAACGATACCTATATAGCTCACTTTAGTCTCTGATGTCAATCAACACGTAAAAAGTTCCTCTAAATCCGTTGCCTCCGGATGCGGCTACGGCCAGGTCTCCCTGAGCAGCGATAAACGACGTTCCCTAAAAGCCCTTCGAGAATTCTGTCTTTCACGCTACAGCAATCCCCTGAAGGCGAGGTGTGCATTGAATGTCATCGGGAATTGTCTCCCTTCCTCTTTGCACAGTGGCTTCACGATGCCATGGGATTCCCGCGGAGAGAGAGTGGCCTCGTCAGAAGTCCGGTCGGGGGATGGAAGGCCGCAATAAACCCCTCTCCAGAGATCAAGGAACTCCTTTAAGACAATTATCTGGAGTTTCCTGAGAAAATTAATTCTTTGAGCGCACAAGTAGTTAAAATTAAAAATACTTTCGGATTGACCAAGTGGCCCGACCCCTTTTCGCTTTTCCCAAATGTTTTTTGATGAATCTCAGGCTCGCTCCAGGCGCCTTCAAAACTCTCCGCCTGAGGCGGATCAGACAGTTGAAGGCGCTTATCTTCCGCTTCGCCTAAGGTTTATGAGCAAAAAACACCTGCAGGAACGCTCAAAGGGGTCTGGGCCACTGGCCTCCAGAGCGTATCGAATAAGTCCGGAGACTCCTCTAAGAATTATGTGTTGACAGGGTATCGGGACTATGTTAATAAAATCACATGCTCCCGAAATCCTCCGAAATGGGAGGAAGGGTTTAGATATCGAGCACGCTGAGAGATTTTGAAGGGTGAGAATGTAAAGCGCTTGGTCTCTTTAATGGGCCACTACGGGGCCATCGGCCTTCAAATGGGGCTGTCGGTGGCTATCGGACTGGTGATCGGTCTTGCCCTGGACAGGTATCTCGGTACGGCACCCTGGATGGCTCTGATATTCCTTATCCTCGGCGTAATTGCTGGCTTTCGGGCTCTCTTTCAGCTTCTAAAAGAGATCCAGGTGAAACAGGACTTCCGGGATGAGGGAAAAAAGTGAGTGTGGTCTGGAAGATTTCGCGAGTCGAGTCTATTGAGAGGACAAGCATCTATGTCGCAGTAGCCCTTTGCGTTGGGAGCCTCCTTTTTGTCTCTCTTCCTGTGACCGTAGGCGTTGGCGCGGGCGGATTCATTGTGATCGTTAACTTTCATTGGTTGAAGCGCCTTGTCGAACGAGCCATGACAAAAGGAGGGGGTGTGAAGAAGGCCATTTACGGGGAGTATTTTCTCAAGATGCTTTTGTTCCTCGCCGTTCCGTGTGGTGTGATCTACTTTAGAGAACTGCTATTCGACCTCAACCCCTTTGCCTTTGTCGTGGGGCTCTCAACGGTTTTTATCGCCATCTGTGTGGAGGGCTTGAGAGGGGTTCTCAAGAAGACGGGGTAGCCGATTATGGAACATGGTGGATTCAGCTGGATCCATCTGATCGGACTCGACAGAATTAGACTTCCCAACCTCGGGACGCTCCCTTTTCTGGGGGAAATGCCAGAATACATGCCTCCCTATGTGGCCAATGGCCTTTTGGTTATGGCATTGGTCATTCTCCTGGCCTTTCTTGGAAATCGCCAACTGGGTAAAAGCAAGGACGCGATTATTCCTGATGATCGGTTGACCCTTAGGAATATTCTCGAATTGATTGTCGAGGGTGTGTTGAAACTCCTCGAAGCCAACATGGGTAAAAGGGGAAAAGATTTCATTTTCATTATCGGTGGCCTTGTGGTTTTTATCCTTTTTTCGAATCTTTCCGGGGTTGTCCCCGGATTCGATCCACCGACCGATAGCCTGAACACGACGGCCGCATGTGCCCTTACCGTTTTTTTTCTGACTCACTATTATGGCATGAGAGAGCATGGCATGAAGTACCTGAAGCACTTTACAGGACCCTTCTGGTGGCTTGCCCCGCTCATGGTTCCCATAGAGATGATCGGCCATTTGGCTCGCCCCTTGTCTCTCTCCCTTCGACTTTTTGGTAACATCATGGGGGACCACACGGTTTTTCTGATATTCTTCGCTTTGATGCCATTCCTGATTCCAATCGTTGTGATGGTTCTTGGAATCTTCGTTGCCATCGTGCAGACCCTGGTCTTTGTATTGTTGTCCATGGCTTATTTCTCAGGTGCTGTTGAACACATGGAGCACTGAGGGTTCTGAATTCCAAAAAGAAAGGAGGGTTGTGGATGCTCAAAAAGGTAGTTTCGGTTTTCTTTGTCGGGACGATTTCTTCTCTCGCCTTTGTTTTTTCAGTCCTCGCAGCGGAGGCGGGCAGCGAGGCGGTGGGCGTGGGTGGAGAGGCGAGGATGTGGATCGTCCTCAGTGCCGGATTCGGTATGGCGGTTGCAACAGCGGCCGGGGCCATCAGCCAGGCGAGAGGCCTCTCGTCAGCGCTGGAGGGAATCGCCAGAAATCCCAGTGCCGCCGGACAGATGGTGACACCCATGATTATCGGGCTGGCCATGATCGAATCACTGGTGATTTATACGCTCATCATCGCTTTCTTGATTCTCGGTAAGTTCTAATAGGGCCGGGTATTTCTCGGCCAAATCGAGTGGAGTTTGTTCAGGCAGGCCCTTGAAAGGGTCTGCCTGGGATTTGTTTCCGTCAGATCGGAGGCGGTCGATTCAGCGATGAGACAGAAAAAACTGGAATATTTCATCCGGGCATTTTTCGTTTCTTTGTTTTTTGTTCTATTTGTGAATAATGTCTCATTTGGCCAAACTTTGAAACTGGGTGAAGAGCTGGAGGAGGCCAAGAAGAGGTTTAAGATTCGTGATCGGGAGTACTGTCTGGAGTGTATTGACAATTCAAAATGTCTCGAATGCCATGAAGACGTGGATGAAAGTAAGTTTGCGCGGTCGGTTCATGGTGCCAATTCTTGCAATAGCTGCCACTGGGATATCACGGATGTCAAAGAGCATACGGTCGAGGGAGCCAGAGTTCAGGCAGAGCCGGTGACCTGTCACCGCTGTCATAAGGTCGAGGGTACCGAACATTATGCCAGTGCCCATTTCATCAATGACGTCAAGTGCCAGGATTGTCATATTGAGATCCACGAGATTACACCCTGGAAGGGAGACAAGGTTCGAGTCATCCAGAAATGCACGCTCTGCCATGAGGAGGACGGCTATTCCGAAAGTATTCACGGAAGGGCCGTGCTTGTGGGGAACAAGGACTCAGCAGTTTGCTCGGATTGCCATGAACTCCACAAGACGCCGATTCTTTCAGGCGAGGAGCCTGAGAGGGTCGATTTTCGCCGCCTCTTTCACACCGAAGTTTGCCAAAAATGTCACGCCAACAAGGAGATGATGAGACGCAATGACGTGGTTCTCATCGCGAGCGAAACGTACGAAGAAAGCTACCACGGAAAGGTCGAATACCTTGGATATCCCACTTTGGTGGCCGGCTGTGCGGATTGTCACGGATTCCATAGCATCCTCCACCCGGAGAACCCGCGGTCGACCATCTCAAGTGAGAGGCTTGTAGAGACTTGTGGGAAGTGCCATACCAGGGCCAACACAAATTTCGTCCAGTGGTTCGCCCACGCGGATCATTATGACAAGGAGAACTACCCGGTTCTTTACTGGACCTTTGTATTCATGACGGCTCTTTTGGTTGGGGTATTCGGTGTTTTTTGGTTGGAGTGTTTCCTGTGGTGGCAAAAGGCGTATCGGGAGACGAGAAAGATGTGGGCTGCCGGAGAATACCTGCCGCATTATGTGGAGAAATCAGGGGAGATCTACCAGAGATTTGATGCTTTTGATATCGCCATCCATTTTGTCATGATGATCAGCTTCATGCTGCTCGTTTTGACAGGTCTTCCTCTGAAGTTTTCCCATGCCGATTGGGCCAGAGGGCTCGTCAACCTCTTCGGGGGTGTCTCGAATGCAGGTCTGATTCACCGGATTTCCGCCATTGTTACGTTTGCTTATTTTGCTGCCATTCAGATCAATGTGATTTATTTCGTGTTCTTCAAACGGGAAATCAAAGGAGGGCCGTTGAGGCGCCTGTTTGGACCTGATTCCTTGGCGCCCCGATGGCAAGACGTCAAGGATATCATCGGCATGGTCAAATGGTACATCGGGAAAGGGCCCAAACCCAGGTTCGACCGGTGGACTTACTGGGAAAAGTTCGATTTTCTTGCGGTTTATTGGGGAATGTTCGCCATCGGTTTGACCGGACTGATGCTCTGGGTTCCCGACTTCTTTTCGATTTTCCTGCCCGGATGGGTTTTCAATGTAGCGCTTATCATCCACTCAGATGAGGCTCTTCTCGCATCCGGTTTTATCTTCACCGTTCATTTCTTCCACACCCATTTCCGGCCAGAGAAGTTCCCCATGGACGTTGGGATTTTCACCGGGAGGTTTCCGAAGGTGGAGTTTATCGAAGACCGACCAGGCCATTACGACCGGTTGGTTGCTGAGAAAAAACTCGATACTTTCAAAGCCAAGCACCCGGGCGTTCTGACATACCTTTGGGGTCAGCTATTTGGCTTTGGAACCATCTTTATTGGTTTGATCTGCGTGTTTCTGATCGTCTGGGGGTTCCTTGGATAGTTCTGAAGGAGAGGGGTCCAGGGTTAGGCCCAGCCTCGGTATTTGCTGACAACCTGGGCGGCTGCCCTTGTACCCACGTGTCAGATCGCCCAGGAGCGGCAAGGAAAAACTGCCAGGGAGGATGAGATCATGCGGGAATTCTTTAAAAGGTATTTTAGGCTCATCTTTGACCTTTGGAAGTACATCACGAACTTTTGGATCGCTTTCTGGCGGGAGACCTACAGGGGGACGAAGGAGCACAAAAAAGGACTTCTGGCTTTTCTCTCCTTGTGCTTCGTCGTTTTGGTTATTCTCGTGGCCATTGGCTTCAAGTTTTCGGAGACGGCGACCTTTTGTGGCCTCTGCCACAACATGAAAGTCTATGTAGACTCCTGGAGGGCCTCAACCCACAATTTCGCCAGTTGCGCCCAGTGTCATTATGAACCGGGATTTTTCAACCATTTAAAGGGGAAGTGGAGGGACGGACAGGTTTCTCTGGTCCTGTTTATTACGGGCAAGGGGCCGACCAAGCCCCATGCAGAAATCGGGGATGCCGCGTGTCTCCAGGGGGGGTGTCACCGAAAAGAAGACATGAACCGAGAGATGATTTTTAAAAACGTGGCTTTCAATCACGGAAAGCACCTTGAGGAATTGCGGAGGGGTAAGAAACTGCGCTGCACGAGTTGCCATGCCCAGATTGTGCAAGGGGCGCATCTTACAGTAACGGAAGCCGATTGTTTTATCTGTCACTTTTATAAGGCCGGTCTTCAGGGTGAGGAGTACTGTCTATCCTGTGCGGAGTGCGGGTCTTGCCACGTGCAGCCGAAAGGCGACCTTGAGGTAAAAGGCGTCAGATTCAATCACAAAAAGTACATCGACCGAGGCATCCTCTGCATCGAGTGTCATGCGGGGATCAATAAGGGGGATGGCGCAGTTCCCGAGTCAAAATGCGTTGAGTGTCACGGTGAGCCAGAACTCTTGCAGACGAAGTACCCTTCTGAGTATCTTCACCGGATGCATGTCACGGATCATAAGGTCGAGTGTTACCGGTGCCACACTGAGATCCGACATGAGATTGGAGTGACGCCGACAATAGCCGATTTCTCAGGGAGTTGTAAGAGTTGTCATCCTGAGAATGTCCATTTTGGTCCTCGGGAGATGTATGCCGGGAAGGGCGGCATTGGCGTTGTCGATACACCAGATAAGATGTTTCTCACCGGCATAGACTGCACGGGTTGTCATAAGAGCCAAAAGATGGGGGAGGCCGCTCTTTTTACGACACGATTTACGGAAAGGGCTTTGGGTGAATCGTGCGTCGAATGTCACGGTCCGGGCACCGAGCGGATGCTTCTGACGTGGAAGAAGATTCTCATGGAACTCGAGAATGATCTCAATCGGCGGATTTTTGAAGTTCAGAACGAACTCTATGAGGCGAGACAAACGAGTCCCGACGAAAAGGATATCCGGAGAGCCGAGAGTCTGCTCAATGCAGCTCGCCACAATTTCTCCTTTGTCCTCTTGGGCAGGGGAAATCACAATATCGAATATGCAATTAAGCTTTTAAATTCCGCCAGGAACAGTACAGAAGAGGCGCTGGCCCTCCTCGGAGAAAACTATCAGCCCCAGGAACTGGAGACCCGTCATACCTGTACCTCTCTTTGCCATGATGGAATTGAGGATCGGTCGGTTCCCTTTGGAGATGTGGCCTTCCCTCATGAGCCGCATCTCGGAGATATGGAGTGCGGCGACTGCCACTCGGAGAGGACGAACCACGGTCAAACGCGCATCAAAGACTGTGACGTCTGCCATCACGGCAAGGGAGCAGGACGGGTGAAATGCCTCGACTGCCACAAGGCCGTTGGAGATGTTTTCTATGGTAAGACGGCCCTTCGGGTGGAAGATTCGCCGAGCTTCAAGGCCAATATTGTTGGATGTCGGGACTGCCACGAGAGAATCTTGGAAGGATTGGAGTCGGGTTTCCAGCGGGTAAAAGGTAAGTGCGTCGAATGCCATGACGGGGGCTACGGAGAAATCCTATCCGACTGGAATCGCACAGCCGAAACTCTGATCAGGGACCTCGAACCACGGATCTCCGAAATCAAGCAGGAGATTCGTTATTTGGAAAGAAAGGGTAAACACACCTTCGTCTTTACAAAACTCTTTGGCGATGCAGAATATAACTTCAACCTGCTGAAGAAGGGGAGAGCGGAACATAACCTGGAATACGCCCAAGAGGTCGCTGATGTGACCCGCCAGATGCTTGATGACGTCGAAAAACTCTTATGGAGAGAGAGATAGAAACGCGGCAGGTCTGTAAACAAAAATATGAGCGAGAAGAGAGAATTACACCGGCCACTTTTTGAAAAGATAAAGGACCTCTCATGGTGGACTTTTTATACGCTGTTCCTCCTGACTGTCCTCTATTTGCTATCCCTCATTATCTGGTCTCTGATCGACGGTGCGCTTGGGAGAGTTTCCAACTTTGGTGAGTTCATCTATTTCATCGGTCTCATCATTGCGATACTCGGTTTGATGGGGCTGTGCGTCGCTTATATTGTCAGAGTCATGTGGCACCGGTTCAAAGCCAACCAGGGAGGGCAATTTCAGAAGAGCTAGTGAACGGGCAGACTGCCTGCCTTCTTCCTTTTCCCTCTAAGTTCCATCAGTTTGGGGCCGTTTACATGGGATACGCCTTTGGCGAGAGGGAGTTTTGAAAGCGTTCGATCCTCAGTGGATCGCGCATTCGGCGATTCACCGAGTTTGCCTGTGAGTTGGCCTATCCCGGAAGCAATTCGGGTCAGGGCCAAAGAGATCTCCAAAATAGGTATAAGCACGGGCTCTGCACCCTCCACAGATGTCACGGTTTGCGCAGTCTCCACACCATCCTCGAACGTTCTTCCTTTCTCTCAATTTCTTCAGAACATGGTTTTGAGTCCATATTTCCATGAGACCTTTCTCCCGGATGTTTCCAATCTTCAGGGGGAGCATGTCACACGGTTTCACGGAACCATCGGGATC
>WVXP01000239.1:14684-15775 GCA_011773445.1 Pseudomonadota bacterium
GGAAGTAGATTCATTGCTCCACGGACAAGCTGATTGAATGAGAACTCCCTCAGTATTCGATCGGCAATCAGGGGTCCCTGAGGAGCGGTGGTGGAAATCTCCAATGAGCTCTGCCCCAGTATTTTGGACCGGGTCTCGGTCGTGAGGAGATGGAGCATCTCCCTTCTTTTTTCTCCGTCCAGGTCAAGTCCGATTTCGTTGTCTCCGCGTCCACTGGGCACGAAATTAAAGATAATAATCCTTTTACAGCCCAGCTCTTTGGCCATTCGAATGGTTTGCGGGATTTCTACGAAGTTGGCCTGGGTGGCTGTGATGGAGATACCAGTGTCGATGCCCGCTTCTACAGCGTTCTGAACGCCCGTAACGGCCTTTTCCCAGCATCCATTCCCGCGGAGGGAATCATGAATATCCGGGGAAACCGAATCAATACTCACCTTCACGTAATCGAGCCCAACCCTTTTGAGACCTTGGACATTTTCGGGGGTAAGAAGGGTACCGTTGGTAATGAGGACGGTATAGAGGCCCATTACGTGGGCCTCGTGAATTACAGCAGGCAGGTCGGGAGAAATCAAGGGCTCGCCACCGGCGATCATGAGAGCGTTAGTGCCAGCTTCTGCGACTTGTTTGACGAGCCCAAGTTTCTCATCTCGAGTCAATTCGTCGTCCACGGGGTCTTTGTTCGCGTCCACATGACAGTAAACGCAGTGAAGGTTGCAGGACCGGGTAATCTCCCATACGAGAATGACAGGCGCCCCCGAAGGCTGCGGAGTGGCCGCTCCGAACTCGCTGAATCCCCGAAGGTAATTGACAATCAGATGGCGAGTGTGCTTTTCGGACAAGAGGTCCCTGAATACAGAGCGGTCCACTCCCAGCCAGACCCAGAGCATTTCCAATAGAAACCAATAGGCGAAGACGTGGAGGTAACAGAGCCACCGAATGGAATTTGTGTTGTCTCTGCTTCCACCAAAGAGAACCATGGCCTCTTCCAGGTGATTGTGGTGGCAGAGAGTGCATGAAGCGCTTGACCTTTTCAACAAAGCCTGGAAAAAAGACGAACTCGCCAACCAGTGAAACTGGTCAATGGTTCGGAG
>WVXP01000163.1:0-1496 GCA_011773445.1 Pseudomonadota bacterium
GCTTTTTGATTGGCTGAGAATTGGAAATTTCAGAGTTTTCTGGAGAAGGAAGAATTGGTCATTATAACTGGACCAAAAGTCGAAAAGGAGCGGGTTTTTGTTTTGGGCCTAGACGGCTTTCCCTTTTCATTAATGAAAGACCTTACTGAGGGCGATCTTCTGTTGAATTTCAAATCCTTACTTTCCAAGGGTTCGATCAAAAGGATGAATTCTGTCCTGCCTTGCGTTTCTTCGGTTGCATGGGCCTCCTATATGACCGGTGTGAACCCGGCGAAACATAATATTTTCGGATTCATTGATCGAGTTCCCCAGAGTATGGAGATGTTTGTACCGACATCAACCCATCTGAGCGCCGAGACCCTTTGGGAATGGCTGAGCAGAAACGGCAAGCGAGTGGTCGTGATCAACGTCCCTGGAACCTATCCTCCACGAAGGGTTAATGGAATCCTGATCGCGGGCTTTCTTTGTGCAAATATCGATAAGATTGCCTATCCCAAAGAAGTGGCTCAGGATTTGAAGGTAATGGGTTATCGAATCGACATCGATTCCTGGAAGGCGAGAAAGTCGACAGACGAATTCCTGTTCGATGTCAACGATGCTTTGGAGAAACGCTTTGAGGCCGCATTTCGCCTCTTGAACCGAATAGATTGGGATTTCTTCCAGCTCCACGTCATGGAGACGGATCGAATCAACCATTTTCTTTGGACACAATGGAAAGAGGGGGATTCTCTTTACGGACCACTCTTTCTTGAGTTCTATCAGAAGCTCGACAGCTACCTTGGCACTCTGGTTGATCGGATTGGAGATGGAACGAAGCTGATGGTGCTCTCTGACCACGGCTTTTGTGGATTGAAAAGAGAGGTCTATTTGAATCACTGGCTTGAGCGGGAGGGGTTCCTCAAAATGAGAAAGGAATCGGATTCCCTTGCAGCTATGCATCCCGAATCGAAGGCCTACAGTCTCTTCCCAGGGAGGATTTACGTGAATTTAAGGGGTCGTGAAGCAACGGGAACCGTGGGAGAGGGGAGGGACTATGAGATGACGCGAGAGAATCTCATGAGTGCTCTTCTCGAGGTTCACGATCCAGAAAATGGCGAGCCTTTCGTCGAGAGAGTGCTGAAAAGGGAAGAGGTTTACAAAGGGCCCTATTTGTCCTCCGCTCCGGATCTGGTAGCCATCCCCAGGAGGGGTTATGATCTGAAGGGGACTTTCAGCAAGCCAACGCTGACCGCAGCGAGCGAAGTGACGGGTATCCACACCTACGATGACGCGCTTCTCTATGTAAGAGATCGAGAAATCCGAGGGAGTGATAACGCATTTGGTATCATGGATGCATACGCTGCTGCTCTGAAACTCACAGGAATGAAAAAACCACAGGGAATTGAGGCAGAAGATCTGATATGAGCATGATTGGAGATTGGGAAGGATGAAACACATCGCCGTTGTTGGATGCGGTTACTGGGGAAAGAACCTTGTGAGGAACTTCGCAGAGATAG
>WVXP01000163.1:1562-2056 GCA_011773445.1 Pseudomonadota bacterium
CCTGCTGAGACTCACCATGGGCTTGCCCGTGAGGCTCTCATGGCGGGCAAAGACGTCTTCGTGGAAAAACCCTTGTCTCTCCGAGTTACAGAAGGGAGAGAACTCGTTGATCTGGCCGCCCAAAAGGGTCGGATTCTCATGGTGGGCCATGTCTTGGAGTACCATCCGGCCATTATCAAAATGAAGGAGATGGTCGATGAAGGTGGTCTCGGAAAAATCAACTATATCTATTCGACTCGCCTAAACCTCGGCAAATTCCGGACTGAGGAGAATATCTTGTGGAGTTTTGCCCCTCATGACATTTCTGTCATCCTATTGCTGCTAAACGAGATGCCAACACAGGTCTCTGCCCATGGAGGCACTTATCTGAACCGACAAATAGCAGATGTAACCATGACAACGATGACTTTCGCAAGTGGTGTGAAGTCTCACATTTTCGTGAGTTGGTTACATCCATACAAGGAACAGAAACTCGTCATCGTTGGAGACAAGAA
>WVXP01000163.1:2073-3998 GCA_011773445.1 Pseudomonadota bacterium
GAAGTCGTTCCAATTTCTCAAGGAGAGCCCCTCAGGGCCGAATGTCAGCACTTTCTGGACTGCATTGACAAGCGACAACAGCCGAAAACAGACGGAAATAACGGGCTTCGAGTCCTGGAGATTCTCGAGAGCTGTCAACAATCTCTCGAGAAATCAGGGGTGAGTATCTCGCTCGGGAAGGGCGGGTTCTATGCCCATCCGAGTTCCTCGATTGACGATGGATGTGAAATCGGCGAAGGAACGAGGATCTGGCATTACAGCCACATCATGGAAGGCGCCAGAATTGGTAAAGACTGTCGTATCGGGCAGAATGTGTATGTGGGCAAAGGTGTCCGAATTGGGGACAACGTGAAAATCCAAAACAACGTGTCGGTTTTTGAGGGGGTCACCCTGGAAGATTATGTCTTTTGTGGGCCCTCGATGGTATTCACCAACGTCTTCAATCCGAGAAGCCAAATCTCTCGAAAGCACGAATTTCGTCCCACTCTCGTCAAGAAAGGTGCGACAATCGGTGCCAATGCGACCGTTATTTGCGGGCACACAATTGGCGAGTATGCTTTTGTGGGTGCTGGATCGGTGGTGACAAGAGGCGTTTTGCCTTATGCGCTCGTCTACGGAAACCCGGCCGAGCTGAAAGGTTGGATGTGTCAGTGTGGTGTTCAGATCGAATTCAAGAAGGGTCTCGCCATCTGTGAGGCCTGTGGAAAGACCTATAGGAAGGATCGGAACAGGGTCACACCTCTCTAGAAAGGCTTTTCGGGACGTCCGAGAGTCAGAACAAAGAAGACAGGATTCGGGACGAAGTCTTCTGGGAGGCGGTTGAAGTGCTCTTCTTTGACCGCCTTTCTGTTCTCAAGTTACAAACCATGACCATTTCGTTTCGGTCTGTTCCACAGGGATAGCAGAACTTGGTGGGGGATACCCTGTATAGTTCTTGCAGGGACATGATATTCTGTGTATAAAAACCGGAAACTTATTACGGGGCATGGTTCCCTATTGAGGATTGACTCTCCGGGGTTATGGGGCTTGAGACGGAAGAAATTAGATAGGCTGAGCATCAAGGATCGTTCTATTACGCGAATTTTGATAGTCCGTTTGAGCGCAGTTGGCGACGTCGTCCGGACACTGCCCTCCCTTGCATCGCTCAGGAAAAACTTCCCTTCTGCCCGGATTGCATGGATCGTTGAAGAGAAGTCGAGTGACATCCTTCTTGGACAGCCGGAGCTGGATGAGGTGATTGTCTTCCCGAGAAAGGCATGGTCTCAGTATCTTCTCACCGGTCGATGGCGGTCACTCACGAGAGAGGTTGCAGCCTTTATCAGAAGGCTTCGGCAAGAACGGTTTGATTTGACCATCGATTTTCACGGCATTCTGAAAAGTGGTCTTCTCTCAGCGTTGACCGGTGCAGGATTTCGCATTGGATTTGGGAGGGGTTTCTGCAAAGAGATGAACTATCTTTTCAGTAACTGGCGTGTCAGCTTACCGCATAACGCGATAAGTCGTTTTGAGCGGAACAGGAGGCTTCTGGAGGGTATGGGCCTCGATACCAAAAGCGCCGTCTTCAGGTTGTCTATTCCCCGTGAGGACCGTGAATATGTAGAGGATTTTTTTAAGCAGCATGACCTCAAGTCTCGATATCCCATCGTCGCGCTCAATCCAGGGACCAGCGACAAAATGGCCTTTAAGAGGTGGTTTCCAGAATCGTATGCCCGTGTGGCTGACCGCCTCGTCAAAGAAACGGGAGCGACCATTATCCTGACCTGGGGCCCGGGAGAGCGAAGAACCGCTGAGGAGGTCCAATCGCTCATGGAGTCGCCCTGCGTTATTTTGTGTCCCACGACATCTTTGAAGCAGCTAGCAGCCATTTATCAGGGCTGCCATCTCTACCTCGGGAATGACACCGGTCCCATGCATATCGCCTCCCT
>WVXP01000134.1:0-857 GCA_011773445.1 Pseudomonadota bacterium
TGAACGACGGCCTCAGAATTTCCGAAATTGAGAGGCATCCCCACATCCTTCATGGGCAGGAAACCCCTTTCATAGAGTTCCATGGCACAGGCAATGGTGCCCCCCACGGAGATCGTGTCCATGCCCATTTCATTGCACATAAAGCCTGCCTTGGAAACTGCCTCCAGATCATTCGTTTCGCAGCTAGAGCCCAATAGACCTATGGTCTCATACTCCGGCCCCACCCCTTCCCCTGCGAATTTCGGGTTCACTACCTTGGTTACGCGCCCGCATCCCACCGGGCAGGCCGGGCACGCTAGGCCCATGTTCTTCCGTGTTGAAATGGTGGTGGCCAGTGTCTCACCGCTGATCTTTTCCCAATCCTCGTTCACACCACTTTGGAAGTTCCTGGTCGGGAGAGCACCGAATTCTTTGACAAGGCCCAGTACCCCTGGCGTGCCGATCTGATGAAAATGCTCGGTATCCGGTGTATCGATCGCGTTATAGGCCTCCTGCATTGCAGTCAGGAAAGCTGTTTTGTCGGCTACTTTCAGACCCCTGGTGCCATGGACCGCAATAGCCTTGAGGTTTTTAGAACCCATGACCGCTCCGACCCCAGACCTCCCGGCTGCCCTGCCCATATCACTCATGACACAAGCGAGAAGAACCAGGTTTTCTCCGGCTGGGCCAATGCAGGCTACCTTGGCGTCAGGGTGGGTCTCGGCGATAATGGCCAGTTCAGTCTCCGTGCTCGTCTTGCCCCATAGATGCTGAGCATCCCTCAACTCGACCTGGCCGTCATCGATCCAGAGAAAGACCGGTCTCTGGGCCTTCCCTTCTAAAATGATCATGTCGTAGCCGGCGTATTTCATCTCCAT
>WVXP01000134.1:862-1582 GCA_011773445.1 Pseudomonadota bacterium
GGGAGCTCCTGTGCCGGTGAGAGGGCCCGTAGCAAAAATCAAATTGTTACGAGGGCCTATAGCATCCACCGTCGGGTCTATTTCATCGTAGAGATATTTGACTCCCAGACCTCTACCGCCGATGAAATCCACCGCGCTCCGGCGATCCAACTCCTCAATCGTAACCGAGAGTCGACTCAGATCCACTCTCAATACGTTTCCCGTCCAGCCGTACCACATTACTTTCCCTCCTCATAAGATTTTAGAAGCCGTTCAGCCACGGTCTTCCTTTTTGCCGCGACGCCAGACTGAGGTTCCGCAAATCTGAGGGCCCCCGCACGGCAGACCTTCACACATTGTGGATCTCCCCGACAAAGGTCGCATTTTACCGCATGGCCATCAGAGACCGTGATACACCCGAAGGGACAGGCCAGGGTGCACATCCTGCAACCAACGCATTTGTCCTCCTGGACCATTACAGCCGTCGCTCCGTCGCTCAAAGATTTGTCGACGGAAATCGCCCCGGCGGGACAAGCCTTGGCACACCAAGGATCCTCACATTGATAACAAACTACAGGAACGGCCATGGACCGATCGATAAAAACGCTGACATGGATCCTGGATTTCAGCGGATTAAACTCATCATGGTGAGTGAAAGAGCAGACAAGCTCACAATACTCGCACCCCGTGCATTTTGATATGTCAATATCAATCTCCTTCGCCATAATCCTCATTCCTCCT
>WVXP01000134.1:1701-1930 GCA_011773445.1 Pseudomonadota bacterium
ATTAAAGAGTTCCCGGCGAAACTCCTCTGAGCTAGACAAGATCCCCAAAAGGCTTCGGACATCAGGGGCT
This sequence comes from Pseudomonadota bacterium, assembly GCA_011773445.1. GTDB lineage: Bacteria > Desulfobacterota > BSN033 > WVXP01 > WVXP01 > WVXP01. The sequence goes on from WVXP01000134.1 coordinate 1,772, forward strand.
TGGGTCACCTCAACCTTTTTTCCTTTTTCCTGAAAGACTCTCTGAAGGTTTCCAAAGAACTGTACTTCCACCCTCGGCGCTTTTTCCATCATGGTACAGAATCTCCGCCCAGAAGATTCTTCTCGAACGACGTCTATCCCCTCACGACAGAAGTATCCC
>WVXP01000134.1:1979-8514 GCA_011773445.1 Pseudomonadota bacterium
ATCAATCCCGGTGATAGATCGCCCCAATTCGTCAATTCTCAGCTCATTTTTCGCACCGTAGTCACAAAAGTTCTCTTGACAATACGGATTGGCGCCTCTCTACCTTTGGGCCATCTGTCTTGCACCCATCTAGGACGCAAATCTGTATCCTGCCATCCGTATTGTGCCCATTTCTCTCGTGACTCTTTTTCGGTGGCCCTCCCTCGGTCCCCCGTGTCGACCCATCTATCAGAAACCTCTTCCTCCTGCCATCTGCCGGACGACTCTCTATCTTGCTGCCTTTCAGGCTCTCCCCTATCTGCCGCTTCTCTGGCGATAGCCTCCTTACCTTGTACCTCCTTGGCTGGCGCCTCTTTCTCCTGGGTCAATCTCTCAAGGGATTGTCCATCAAATGGCCGCACTNNGGTCTTGCCACCTGCCCTGCGGCCCCCGGTCTTGCCACCGTTCAGAACGCTGTCCCTCTACAATACCACTTTCCGAGACTTCTCTCTCTGGCACAGGTATGAATGGCCTCTCCTCGGTCGGGCTGACTCCCAGGTATGCGGCCTTGACGTGGTCGTTGTTCTGTAGTGCTTTGCTCTCACCTTCTAGGGCAATTGTCCCCGTTTCCATGACATAGTTCTTTCTGGCCAGTTGCAGAGCCAAGCTCGCATTCTGTTCCACGAGAAGAATGGAAACCCCTTCATCAGCGATTCGCTTTATGATCGAGCCAACTTCACGAGTCAGAATTGGGGATAAGCCCAGAGAAGGTTCATCAAGGAGAAGAAGCTTGGGATTAGACATTAAACCTCGGCCGATGGCCAGCATTTGCTGCTCGCCCCCACTTAAGGTAGATGCTCTCCTTTGTCGTGCCTCTCTTAATACTGGGAAATACCCATAAATTTTCTCGAGATCCTGATGCACCCTATCTTTATCTTTTCTCAAATGTGCGCCCGCTAAGAGATTGTCATCAACGCTCATCTCGAGGAAGAGTTGCTTCCCTTCGGGGACATGGCCGATTCCCAGCTCAACTATTTTTTCAGGTTCCTTACCATCAATCCTTTTTCCCTCAAACCAGATCTCACCCGAGGTCACTGGGATCAGTCCAGAGATGGCCTTCAGGGTGGTGCTTTTGCCAGCCCCGTTGGCTCCGATCAGACCGGTGATGCTCCCCTTCTCGACATCAATAGAGACATTTTTGACGGCTTGCACGCCATCATACCGCACAATGATGTTTTTCAGGTTTAGCATGCCTCTGTGTCTCCCCCTAGGTAGGCGTCGATTACATCTTGGTGCATACTTATCTCCTGGGGTGTCCCCTCGGCGATCTTATTCCCAAAGTTCATACACGTGATCTTCTCACAGGTTGTCATGACCGTCTTCATATCATGCTCTACCAGAAGGACCGTAACGCCACGATCCCGAACCATCTTGATTCTATCCATGGTCTCTTTTGCTTCAGCAGGGGTCATTCCGCCCACAGGCTCGTCGAGCAATAGCATCCTGGGCTCGGTGGCAAGCGCACTGACTATTCCCAGTGCACGTTGATGGCCGTGGGGTAGATCCCCGGCGATTTCGTCCTTCTTGTCGGCAATCCCCATGCTGTCTAATAAAGCCAGAGCCTTCTCCTCCATTTCCCTCTCCCTCTGTCGTGTCCCAGAGCCCCGGAGGAATTGTTGAAAAAGCCCCAGTTCCGTATGAAGATGACAAGCCATGATCACATTCTGCAGCGCTGTCAGCTCTCTAAACAGGGCCGTCAGTTGAAAAGTCCGAACCAAACCCCTCCTCGCTACGACGTGGGCCGGTAGCCCGGTAACCTCCTCCCCCTGAAAGAAAACTCTCCCCTTTGTGGGCGTGAGGAAGCCGGAAACCAAATTGAATGTGGTCGTCTTTCCCGATCCATTAGGTCCAATCAAACCCCTTATTTCACCATCCTCAACGGTCAGGTCAAGCTCATTGACGGCCACCAAATGGCCAAAGTGCTTTGAGAGTTCTTTCAGTTCAAGTATAGCCACGAGTCCCTCTTCAGCAAGAATCAGCCTTCAAACGCCAGCTTCCTTTAACTCCCCTCTGGAACTACTCTCTGTTTCCATTCCTTCCGGTGATTTCTCCACTCCTTCCCCCCATACGATCCTAAATCTCATCAAGGGGGCTAGTCGCCTGGGTAGACCTTCCAGGCCACCTGGAAGAAATATCAGCGTCAGGATGATGATCGTGCCAAAAATCAGGGGTACCCATTCAAGGAGAGGCTTCAGAAACTCGCGTAGAATAGTCAGCGCAACAACACCGATGATCGGGCCGGAAAAGGTGCGTGTGCCACCAAAGACCACCCAGACCAGAAGGTACAGTGTAGTTACAAAACCGAACTGTGCTGGGACCACGGCCCACAGACGATGGGCCAGGAGAACGCCAGCAATGCCCGCAAAGAAAGACCCGATCACAAAGGCCAGAATCCTGTACATGGTGACGTTTATTCCCACGCTTTTGGCTAGGTCTTCGTGGGAATCGATGGCTTTCCAGGTATCACCGATCCGTGACCGGTCCAGCCTATACATAATTGCCAGGCAGACCAGAGTCACCCCTAACGCCAGAAAGTAGTAGGGAATGGCCTCACCAAAATCCGGACCGACGACGCCCGGAATAAGTTCGGGAACAGGGATGTTGGTTAACCCCTTGTGGCCTCCGAAAGGAACCTTGAATCTCATCCAGCACAGCCTGAAGGCCTCCCCGGCCGCAAAAGAGGCCACGAAAAAAGCGAACCCCTTGGTTCTGGCTAGAGGGTAACTGATCATCAGGCTGACCAATCCCGCGGCCAGGCCAGCGAGTGGCAGAGAGAGCCAGAAAGGCATTCCCAGCCCGGCTGTCAGCAAAGCCGTGGCATAAGCCCCGGTTCCCATCATTGGGATATGTGCCAGTGACCATCCTCCAGTGGTGGTTATGAGCCGGAAGCTAGCCACCAGAACCACGTTGATCAGGAGCATGATGATGACGTCGACATGATACTCACTCACGATAAAGGGTAAGACCACGAGAATAACGGCCAAAACCGGAAATCCCACAGACCATTTCGAATCATTTCTACGCATGACGCGCCACTCCTTCGGGCCTGATAGCTAACAAAACTAGCATCACCAGCGCGTTGACAAGTGCGGCGATCGTTGAATCCAGCAAGGTCGTGATGACGGTGGTCAGAAAACCGAAAAGAAGAGCGGCCAGTATACTCCCCTTGATATTCCCCGGCCCGCCGACGATGACCACCACGAAAGCTGTCCAGACGACCGCGTGGCCCATGTAGGGGTGGACCGACATAATGGGCGCCATTAAGGCTCCCGCTGCACCAGCCATNNNGCCGCTGCTTGGGGATTCAGGGCTGAAGCCCGCAGGGCCCGACCGAGTCTGAACCGGTCCAGGAAAATCCAGAGCGCACCCAGTAGCAAAACAGTTGCCGGGACGACTATGAATCTCTGCCAACTGGTAGAGACACCCCATAGATCCAGTACTTGCGGGTAAGCTGCCGGGACCGGCTTCATCTTGCCCAAACCCCAGATCTTGACCACCGAAACCTGGAGGATAAAGACCAAACCCACGGACATGATAAAACCGCTCAGCACATTTCCACGGGTGTGTGTAAAAACTAACCGCTCAGAAATCCCCCCCAGAAGCCCAACGATCACGATTCCTGCACCAACCGCAGCAAAAAAGGGCCAGTGCATTTTGGCGAAAAGGATCCAGACCGTGTAAGCCCCGAGCATGTAGAACTCGCCGTGGGCAAAATTGACAATGTGCATCACACCAAAAACCAGGCTCAACCCCACGGCAATTAAGGCGTAGAAGGAACTGGTCATAAGTCCATTCAGGATCGTTTGCCCAATGAATTCCATGGCCGTCCAGGATTTAGAATTTCACAGAGGATGAATGTTAAACGGGTTTCAGCAAAAGAACCGCCTGGGCTCTTCCACCGAGGTCTTCGACCAGGATGAAAGAGCCCAGGCTTACCCTCACAAGCTCGACCCAATGATATTACTCTTCGTAGGTCTTCATCTTCCACTTCTTGAGAGTGTCAAGCAGGAGTTTCTTTTTCTCTTTATCTCCATACCAATCGTGAAGGCTCTTCCAGGCCACAATGGCGGGCTTTCCGCTCTGGATCTCAGTAATCGGCCAGGTCGGCACGAGGAGATTATCCACCCCAAAAACCTCCTTGCCCCACCAGACTCCAGGTCCAAAGGAGTGAGGCACCGTCTTTGAAGCCTTGAGGGCATTGTATACCTTCTCTGACTCGATGGTCCCAGCTTTTTTCACCCCATAGGCCCAAACATCCAGACCCCCCATGTACTCCCAGGTGATCTCAGAGAAACTGTGATCAGGGTATCTGGACTTCCACGTATCCCAAAACGCGTGATGTTCTGGTGTGAGTTTGGGGTCGTCAAAATCGGGAAAGCCGGATACGGCGCCTTGCATGAACTCCTTCGGTACCTTGGCAAGGATGGCTGCAAAATCCCAGCAGGCTGAGGTAATGATGCCCTTCCACCCTTGGGTATAGGCCTGTTCAACGATGAGTGCCTGGAATTCCGGATAAGAAGCGCCCATGCTGATGATGTCCGGTTTGGTAGCGAGCACCGCGGTCACGATGGGAGCAAAATCGGTGGTGTCTATACCAAAGGGTTTGGCGTAGGCCACATCCACACCCGCGGCCTGAAACCCCGCCTCAGACCAGGCTATGGCCGCCACGCCAATCTCATCATCCTGAGATACAATGGCCGCCTTCCTTGCTTTGGGATTAGCCTCGACGATGTACTCTGGGTGGAGAAGATGGTAGACAGGGAAATTGTCCGTAACGTCCATGAGATAGGGCCGGTCGGGTGAGATGTCAGAGGCAATCAGTACAAATGTCATTATCTTCTCTTTGGTCATGAAAGGCTGCACGGCCGGGCTGGTTGCTCCACCCAGCATCAGCATGGCTACCACCTTGTCTTCCAGGACCAGTTTCCTGACCCCAAGCAGGGCCTTGCTTGGGTCACCCTCATTGTCGTAGTAAACGATCTCGACCTTGTAGCTCTTGTCTCCTGCCTTTATCCCCCCGGCCGCGTTGACTTTGTCAGCCCAGATGGTGACTCCGTCCTTGCCCGGGAGTCCCCAGGCGGCCGCAGGCCCAGATAGCGGGGCACAGAAGCCGATTTTCGCCGTCTCTTGCGCCGGTGCGTTTGGGGCATAAACGGCCGCGAAACTCAGTGTCAACATCAACACAAAAACAGTAAAGCTTTACCCACTTCTTCTCCTTCTTTCTCTTCCAGGCATCACCTCCTTTCGAACCCCGATCTCCAAATCACTGCCAGGGGAGTCGGTGGACGAAGGTACTTCCGATGTCCTTCAGATAGATCTTGTGCGCTTGTCCAAACGTCCACCCCACGAAAGACTCAAAAGAAAGGCCTCCCGGGAGTCAAGAGAACTCCCCGGAGGCTTCACATCAGCACTTTCTGGATTCTCCTCTCCATGATTTCCTCCTGAAGGTCCCAGGTAAGCCTTTCGATTCATTTGCCTATTCAGATCCCTTCAGACGACGGTAATGAGGAGCATCGAGTGTATAGCACATTGCCGCACATTAGTCAATTGATTTTGTTAGGCTGTCGCTTGACTGTATGGGTGTTTCGGAAGAACCTCCCAACTAGACTTTATGTTAGAGTACATCACAAGATCTGGGTCTCCGGGTGAAGAGCAAAGGATCTTGTCATGAGAAAGCGGGGAGGCTTNNTGCCACTGGGACGTCGACATAATATCTCCTCTGGTATTCTTTGCCCGGGACGGGGTCTCCTTCAAACCATCAAAAGGAGGTGCGATCCGCTATTCCCGGTCTCGGGGTTTTTTCGCCAAGCCCAAAGGCAGCGTGAGGAATGGCGATTTGAACAAGCTACGGGAGAACCGGGTCTGGGCTCAAGTGCGAGACAAGAGGTCTCTAGTGGGCGAAAAGACGTGGGGTATGGGGAGGTTCCTTGGTTGTTTTTTTGACGGTTGAGAGAAATTCGATTTTGTGTGGCGGGATTTTGAGATTCAGATGATCACTGTTTCTGGCCTGAGAGGAAGCCACTTAGCCGGCTATGGTGATCCTTTGACATGTCGACAAAGGAGACACCGGTTCCATAGGTGAATTGCGGTTGGTTTTCAATGTAGACGATTTTACCCTTGGGGTTGATGGCGTGACCGTTCACGACAACGGTGAAGTCGTAGGTTTCACCGGTGAATAACATGTAACGAGACCGGAGCTTCATGCCGCCAAGACTGAGGTCGGAGGTCTCGCCGATTTTCAAATTGTTAAAGAAGATGAAGGATACGGGGCATTTAAGTGGATAACGTGGATGTTTGCGTTTTTCTGTGTGTGCTTGTATCATCTCGCCCTCCTATTGTGGAACGGCGTGCACTGGGAAAGTAGTGTTGGGTGGTTGAGAGATTGGTGGGGGTACGTGAACGGGTGATTTGGGTACGGAGAATTTTGAGTTTGTCTAATTTTCATGAGTGAATAAATAAGAATGAAAAAATAGTGTGTTTTTTTGTGTTAATTTGT
>WVXP01000134.1:8607-9007 GCA_011773445.1 Pseudomonadota bacterium
TTATCTCAATCCTGGATAGGAAGGGGCAAATCATGAGGCAACGCTTGTTTTGGTGGTATTTGCTCGTTGCAACCCTATGGACTCTTCTTGGCTGTCGTGGGTCCACCGTGCAACAACGGATCGATCTCGAGGGAATCCCCCGCAGACCCTATAAGGTGACGATACATCAGAGCTACTCAAAGGAATATGCCGTGCTTTTTGACGACCCATACGATGATAAAGAACTCGCCATGATGCACACCTGGTACACAAAATATATCGGTATGGATCAGCCAGATGCGTACCTTGAACGATTTCGAACGAGAATTCGATACTTTAAGACTGTCAGGATCTCCGAAAAAGATGGCACGGTGAGAGGATACCTCGTTATATCCAAGCTGCTCGACTACGGGGTCTATAA
>WVXP01000134.1:9027-10932 GCA_011773445.1 Pseudomonadota bacterium
TGACCCTTCGGGAGACTGAGCTGACGGCACAAGGCGATGTGTTGCCATGATTCAAACAATGGTTTAATCAAACCGGGCCCAAAATCCGTCAGACCGACGTGAGCGAATGGAACGGAAATGCACGCCCGAGGAGAGATAGAAACGACTTCTATATGAAAACCCGCCAGAATACCCCGCCCGGAAGGGCGGGGCTTTACTTTCATAGGTGGTTTGAAATGAGATCATTTTCTGGTAAAGTGAGCTTTTTTTGACTGAGGTTAAAGCGGGTAGAAAATAGAACGCAATCCCTTGGAGTAGGTTGCTTGAAGATGTCAAAGGGATTCGGAGTGAAATATTGGATGACTTTTGGGCGTGATTTTGGAAAATTTGGGAAAAAAATTCTATTCACATCCTGAGAGCGAGTCATGCAACCTACCCCTGAGGGCCCGAAGGAAATCTGCGGAGGTTGACAGTGTTGGGGGGAATTGATATTTTAGCTGCTAAAAACGACCGACAGACCTCATTCTTCGGCCAACGGCGAGAATGCATTTTCCAGATACAGTGCACTGGACACTCCCGGCACAGTAGGGTATGACCCGTTAGCTCAATTAGGCAGAGCAACTGACTCTTAATCAGTAGGTTGGAGGTTCGATTCCTCCACGGGTCATCAGATCTCTCCAAAAGGGTTAAGGGGCGGCCCAGACGGTCTCTTAACTCTTTTTGCGAGAGTGGCGAAATTGGCAGACGCGCTGGATTTAGGATCCAGTGGTGAGAACCGTGGGGGTTCGAGTCCCCCCTCTCGCATTGATTTTTTTGGGGAGTTTTGTTGATCCATTGAGTTTCGTCGTGAAAATTCCCTGTACTGATGTGAGTGCGGCATGGACATCAGGATTGAGAGCCTGGGACCCACGCGGAAGAAAATTCACGTGGTTGTCCCAAAAGAACTCGTAAGAAAAGAGATCGATGGCGTTTACTCTGAGCTGAAGAAAAACGCCAAAGTTAAAGGGTTTAGACCCGGGAAGACGCCCCGACAGATTCTGGAGCGTTATTACTCCGATTACGTGAGGGAACAGGTGATCTCAAAGCTCATCACCCGCACTTATGAAGGAGCGCTCTCGGAAAGTAGTATCAGCCCTGTGTCTCAACCCACCCTGGAGAGCGATGAATTGACTGAGGGAAAACCTTTCAAGTATTCGGCCATTGTGGAGGTTAACCCTGAAATCGACGTGAAGGACTACATCGGGATTCCTCTCGAAGGCAGGAATGTCAGGATCGAAGAGACCGAAATCGTTAAGCGGCGCGATCAGCTCCAGAATCTCCATGCCCAGTTGAAAACGATCGGAGAGGATAGGCCCGTCAGGGATGGGGATTTTGTCGTCATTGATTTTGAGGGTTCCATTGACGGGAAACCCTTGAAGGATGGAAAGGGACAGGGTGCCTCCGTTGAAATAGGTACCGGTAGATTTTCAATTGATATTGAAAAGGCGCTGATTGGAGCCCGTCCTGACGAAGAGAAAGAGGTCGAAATCACCCTTCCAGAGGATCATCGGCAGAGCGATCTGGCGGGAAAAAAGGCGCTGTTTCAGATAAAGGTCCGGGAAATCAGGGAAAAAGTGCTTCCCTCTTTGGATGATGAATTTGCCAAAGATGTCGGTTGTGAGTCTCTCGAGGAGCTGGAGAAAAAGATCAGAAGCGAAATTGAACAGGAAAAGAGACTTGAGGTCAAGCAGGAATTGCAGAATCAAATTCTCGATTTCCTAACCAAAAAGAACGCCTTTGAAGTTCCTGAAAGTGCGGTTACCAGACAGCTTGAGGCTTTGATCCGGGATCTCAAGCTCAATCTGGCCTATCAGGGTGTAGATTTAAGAGGATCGGGTATCGATGAAGAAAAATTGAGGGTGCAGTATCGCGACAGGGCAATCCGAG
>WVXP01000134.1:10939-19933 GCA_011773445.1 Pseudomonadota bacterium
AAAAGAGCTTGGCCAAAGATTTGAAGAGATCGCCAGCAGAACAAACCAGACAAAGGGTCAGGTTGAGGCCTATTATCGCAAAAATAATCTAGTCGACGGTCTCAGGGCCCAGCTAATCGGTGAGAAAACGCTTCAATTCCTTCTCGACAGAGCAAAAACCACAAAACCTAAAGGAACATAACGGAGATTCATGATGGCCCTCATACCAATCGTTATAGAAAGAGATGGGAGGGGAGAGAGGGCGTACGATATCTACTCACGCCTTCTGAAAGAAAGGATTATCTTCGTCGGAACGGCCGTGGATGATGATATTGCCAATCTCGTTATTGCGCAAATGCTCTTTCTGGAGTCGGAGGACCCAGATAAGGACCTTCATCTCTATATCAACTCCCCTGGAGGTATTGTGACGGCGGGACTTGCTATTTACGACACCATGCAGTATATCAAACCTCAGGTCTCCACGCTTTGTATGGGGCAGGCTGCCAGCATCGCAGCGTTGCTTCTCGCAGCAGGTGAGAAAGGAAAAAGATTCGCGTTACCTCACTCTCGCATATTGATTCATCAGCCGATGGGAGGGTTTCAGGGTCAGGCATCGGACGTTGACATTCAGGCAAAAGAGATCCTCCGAATGAGGGAGGAACTAAACCATATCCTGGCTACTCAGACCAAACAGTCTTTGGAAAAAATCGCAAAAGATACCGATAGGGACTTCTTCATGACGGGTGAGCAAGCAAAAGCGTATGGTATTATTGACGAGGTTGTTGTCAAAAGAGTTCTACCCAAAGAGAAATAGGACACACTCGGAGGAATGCAATGGCGAAGGACAAAGAAAGCGGGAATGTAGGATCGGTTCTTCATTGCTCGTTTTGTGGCAAGAGCCAGGATGAGGTCAGAAAGCTCATTGCAGGTCCTACCGTGTATATCTGTGATGAGTGTATTGAACTGTGTAACGAAATTATCGCTGAAGAGACTGAGGAAGAGGCGCTGATTTCAGGGAAGGTATCTGTCCCAAAGCCGGTTGAAATAAAGTCGCGCCTGGACGAGTACGTTATAGGTCAGGAGAGGGCGAAGAAGATCCTGTCCGTTGCTGTTCACAATCACTACAAACGGATCGATACGAGGATAAGCCTGGGCGATGTGGAACTGCAAAAGAGTAATATCCTGTTGATTGGGCCAACAGGGTCGGGCAAGACTCTGATGGCGCAGACGTTGGCCAAGATTTTGGACGTACCCTTCACCATCGCCGATGCCACTTCGCTCACCGAGGCGGGTTACGTAGGGGAAGATGTGGAGAATATCATTTTGAGCCTACTCCAGACAGCGGATTACGATGTGGAACGTTGTCAGAGAGGGATCATCTACATCGATGAAATCGACAAGATCTCCAAGAAATCGGATAGTCCCTCGATTACTCGAGATGTGTCAGGTGAGGGGGTTCAGCAGGCGCTTCTCAAGATCATCGAGGGCACGATTGCCAGTGTTCCGCCAAAAGGAGGCCGGAAGCACCCTCAGCAGGAATTCCTTCAAATTGACACCACCAACATCCTATTTGTCTGTGGAGGTGCGTTTGTTGGCCTGGACAAAATTGTTGAGCAGAGAGTGGGTGGGAAAACCATGGGATTTGGTGTGGACGTCAAAGGCAAGTTAGAGCAAAAGGGCCAGTCCATTTTGGCGGAGATTCAACCGGAGGATCTGTTGAAATTCGGCCTGATTCCCGAGTTCATCGGACGCCTCCCGGTCATCGCGACGCTTCAAGAATTGAGTATCGATGCTTTGGTGGATATCCTGGTTAGTCCCCGAAATGCATTGGTTAAGCAGTACCAGAAACTCTTCGAACTCGAAAACGTCACGCTCAAATTCACAGACGGTGCCTTGAAAGCTGTGGCAAAAGAGGCCGTGAGGAGGAAGTCCGGGGCGCGAGGACTCCGAGCGATCCTTGAAAATATCATGTTGGATATCATGTACGATATCCCGTCACAGAGAAATATCCGGGAATGTATTATTAGCGAGGAGGTCATCCAGAACAGCGAAAATCCAATCATCCTCTACGAAAGCGAGGCTGAGGTCGCGTAAATTTTTCCTAATCTTCCGGCTATAAGATCCGATACGTAAGATGAAACCAAACGCCGGAGGATCTGGCCCGATGGATCAGTCTCGCAGGAGTGATCCTAGTCTCGCTTCCAATCTCGATAACACCTTTCCACTACTCCCCCTACGAGATATTGTCGTTTTTCCCCAGATGGTTGTTCCTCTTTTTGTCGGAAGGGAGCGGTCCATCCGCGCTTTAGAATTTGCAATGGAAGGAGAAAAACGGGTCATTCTAGCAGCCCAGAGAGACCCGAGGGTACCGGACCCGTCAGAGGAGGATATCTACAGGATCGGTGTCATCGGCGCCATTGTCCAGTTACTCAAACTTCCGGATGGAACCCTGAAGGTATTGATGGAGGGACAAGAGAGAGTTGAGATTCTTCGGTTCGTTCCTGGAGAGGACTTCCTCCGAGCGGCGGCTCAGTCCTTGCAGATCCATGAGTCGCCATCTATTGAAGTCGAGGCTCTCATTCGCTCCGTGAACACGGCTTTCGAGAACTATGCGCGACTGAATCCAAGGATTCCATCCGGGATCCTGGAGACGGTTTCTCAGATTAGAGATCCTGGTGTTCTGGCCGATCACCTGGTTGGATATTTCAGTCTGAAACTCTCGGACCGCCAGAGACTTCTAGAGATCGTTAGTCCCGTCGAACGGCTAGAAAGCCTCTTGGGGTCTATGGAGGCAGAGATCGAGATTCTCCGAGTGGAGAAGAAGATCAGGTCCCGAGTTAAAAGACAGGTGGGGAAAACACAAAAGGAATACTACCTCAATGAGCAGATGAGGGCTATTCGAAGGGAGCTCGGTGAGCGAGACGAATTTACCAGTGATTTGAAGGAACTCGAGGATCGGATCCGAGGAAAACGACTGCCCCAAGAGGCGTCTCAAAAAGTGGAAACAGAGTTCAGGAAACTCAAAGTGATGTCCCCCAGTTCTGCTGAGGCAGCGGTGGTACGCAATTATGTTGATTGGCTCCTCTCCTTACCCTGGGATCACTGTACGGAGGAAAAGCTGGACATCGAGGAGGCGGAGAATGTTTTGGAGGCAGACCATTACGGGCTCAGGGATGTCAAGGAAAGGATACTCGAGTATCTGGCCGTCCAGAAGTTGGTAGACAGAATCAAAGGTCCGATTCTCTGCTTTGTCGGACCTCCCGGAGTTGGGAAGACTTCCCTTGCCAAATCCATTGCCCGAGCGACTGGGAGGAATTTTGTTCGTCTTTCACTGGGAGGGGTTCGGGATGAGGCCGAGATCAGGGGGCATCGACGCACCTATGTCGGGTCGCTCCCAGGTAAGATTATACAATCCATAAAGAAGGTCAGCTCCAGCAATCCCGTCTTCCTTCTTGATGAGGTTGACAAAATGAGCGCCGACTTTCGTGGTGACCCGGCTGCGGCGCTCCTCGAGGTTCTCGATCCGGAACAGAATCACAGTTTTAATGATCATTATCTGGAGGTCGATTACGATCTCTCCAGGGTCATGTTTATCACAACGGCCAATACCCTTGAAGCGATTCCACCGCCCCTCCGGGATCGGATGGAAGTCATCCGAATTGCTGGGTATACGGAGCCCGAAAAGCTCAACATTGCCAAAAAGTTTCTGATTGTAAAACAGCGAAAGGCCCATGGACTCTCAGAAAAGAACCTGTGTTTTTCCGATGGGGCGATTCGACAAATCGTTCAACTCTACACGAGGGAGGCAGGTGTCAGAAACCTTGAACGGCAAATTGCCTCGATCTGTCGGAAGTCCGCAAAGCGGGTAATTCAGCGGGGGCGCAGAACTCGGGTCAGGCTTACGATGAGAGGAATCGAGAAGTACCTGGGGATCGCTCCCTACCGATATGGAAAGGGAGAGAAAGAGGACCAGATCGGGATGGTTAATGGATTGGCCTGGACTGAGGCAGGCGGAGAGCTACTCGTTACTGAGGCGACTGCCATGGCCGGGAAGGGGAACCTTATCATCACCGGAAAATTGGGAGATGTGATGAAAGAGTCGGCCCAAGCGGCCATGAGTTATGTCCGGTCCCGGGCCAAGAGCCTTGGATTGGACCGGAACTTCTACCAGAAGGTGGATCTCCACGTACACATTCCTGAAGGATCGATTCCCAAAGATGGGCCTTCGGCCGGTATAACCATTGCCACGGCGATTACTTCGGCTCTCACGAGAATACCCGCACGAAGCAGCATGGCCATGACGGGCGAGATCACTTTGAGGGGCCGGGTGCTTCCTGTAGGTGGTTTGAAAGAGAAGATTCTCGCTGCTCATCGAGTCGGAGTCAAAAACATTCTCATACCCAAAGAGAATGAGAAGAATGTTGAAGAGATACCCCCAAGGATTCTCAAAGCTGTGAGACTGATTCCCGTCGCACACATGGACGAAGTATTGGAAAGAGCCTTGGTGTCTCAAAATTCCCAGGATTTCTTGAATAAGAAAAGGGTCAAGGAAAAGCCCATCTTCGGCTCTCTTGTTACGACTGCGACTGCGACGGAGAGTCAAATTAGCCAGTAAACCCAATACATCCAAAAGGTCTCTGACCTGACGAAAACCAGTTTTCGGCTTTATTGTTGCCTGAGAAGCTGTGGTGATCAAAGGGCCAGTGCTTTCTGTTTGATGCGCAGGCCTTTTCTAGATACCTCAGCTGATTTGTTTGAAAAAAAGCAAGCGAAGAGCGCGGTATCGTCTCGACGAACCTCAAGGGTAGAATGCTGTCAAGGTGGCTTCCCCGAGAAAGTGATCTCTCAGCGTCTCCGGTCTGGGCTTTCTGATACTCTGAACATCCAGCGGTACGATTCGGAACAGGTATTTCCGAACTTCGCCCGTTGAATCGGGCCCGCCATAGCCGATACCCCTAAAGTCGTTTCTCGTTTGTTGAGCACCGTCAATTATTCTTTCGGGGCACGCCTTCCGGCAGACTCGCTTGGTTTGAAGAGATATTCTAAATAACCCAATGGGTGAAGGGATCACCAGGAACACCGGGTTCCGTAAGTGTGAGTGCATAGTCGTGTGGTGTACGTTCCCGTCTGTGTTGACCCATCGATAAAGCTGCTGGGAATGGGCAGAAAAACAGAGGGCAAACGAGAAGAGTATCACACAGGAAAGGAATACTCCCCGTGCTTTCATACCGGCCCCTTTCCACGTACCCGAAAATCAGCGAATATGGTGGAGATGACCGAGGAACTCCCTTTCGCGTAATTGCGAGAGATCTGATTTAGACTTTTTGTCTTTATTGGGATATGATGGGTGGTCATGGAATCTGATTCTTACCGAGTTCGCCTCGCACGGAGCTTCGGTCAGCACCATAAGAGTATTCGAGGTGTCTTTGTTTGCGGAATGACGAGTATAACAATGAAAAGGGCTAGATGGGCTCTGATCTTTTTCGTTCTTTTCTTTTTCTGCGCTCAAGGTGAGGGCCTAGCGGAAACCATGTACGTAACCGACCTCCTTTATCTCAGTCTCCGGGACGCTCCAGACTCATCGCGACCCTCGTTGAGGCTTCTTAAGTCGGCGACGAGAGTCGAGGTTCTGCAAATAGATGGTGGTTGGGCTCAGATCATGCTTGATGACGGCAAAAAAGGATGGGTTCAGAAGAAGTTCCTCGTTGAGAAGCTACAGAGTTCTGACATGACCGAAGAGTTGCAACTGCAGCTCGAGGATAAAGACCGACTCTTGCGAAGCCTTCAGGGTGAGAATGCCTCTCTGAAAGGAGAAATCGCGCAGTTAGAGAAACAGGGTGCTGAAAGAGTTGCACTAAAAAGAGAGATAGAGGAGCTAAGGAGCCGAATTGCTCGTCAGAACCAAAGCCTCGAAATTGCTGAGGAGAAATATAGGTGGGAAAACCGAAAAATACTCTATGTTACTGGCCTCCTGGCGCTTGCCGCCGGGTTTCTCATGGGTTTCATACTGAAAAGACCCAATCGGCACCGATATTATCTCAAATAGAGATTTCTGGCTGAATACTCGGTTAGAATAGCTTTGCTGCCCTTCAATCAGGAGGGCTTTTCTGTTTGATAGAGACCGCGCCTGCCCTGAGGTGGGAATAATCCACAATACTGGAGTCGGGGGATGACCGAGAAGACAGAAAGCGTAATGGAAACGCAGGTGATTATTTCAATCGCAATTCGTAACTTAAGTGAAATTCTGATCTCAGTCACGGATCTCACCACCATCGAGAATCCCCGCAGCCACGTATTCGAGCGATGTCTCGTTACTACCAGCCCTCACCGCTGTCCGCCGCTTCAAGATCGGACTCCACCTCACCTATTTGGCCGGCGTGATTTTGCTTATTTTGGAGCCTCTCAAGCCGATTCCCGCCATCAAACCCTTCTGGCCGAAAATTAAGGCATAGATGTCATCTCGGATTGTCGAAGTCGAGAGCGATTTGGCCAACCCCTCGTCCACCAAGACTACGGTCGGGCCTGAACCAATCTCGAAACCGGCGCTGTTTTCGAAATACTCAAGCGCAGAGTCATTCATGAAGAACAACGCGTAGCCGAATGACTGTCCGCCAGCTTGCAGCCCGTAAGAGGCTTCGACCGTGTTGTAGTAGCCGACTGTGTTACCACCCACGCGGAGCGCCCCCTCGCCATATTGTCCTCCAACAATGAGGCCCGCCTTTACAACATTCGGGAAAACGAGAATCCCCTTAGCCACCTTGGAAAGCTCCTTTGCCTTGGGGGTGCTAGCGTAAAGTTTCTTCAGTGCAGAATCTACATTGCGGTCAATTTCAGCAGCGGTAGCCCCAATCGCCGGCCGTGGATTCAAACCGGGTACGATCGCCGTCACGACCACCAGCGCGGCCAACAGTATTCCGATGAACTTATTCATATCTTCCTCCTTCTTTGGTCTGAACTCTGATCAAGGGTCTCTGGTAGATACACTTTTAGCAACTTCGTCTGTTCCTCGATCCGTGCACAACTTCGTTACCGGTTATAGCATCATACTCTTTTATATACAAACTGTGCTTTGTCAATAGCAAGTCGGGGAAAAGCTGTTCCTTTGTGGGGGAGATGCTGTATTTTGTCGTCGGCAGCCGATTGAGGATCGTGTCCGGGTTCAGAATCGGATTAAGTCTGAGCTTCAGTTTTATGGGATTCCACTGGTTGGCCCAGGGGGTCGATGGATTCGCACTTATGTTGAGAGGCCGTGGTGTAAAGCGCCAGGGTATGGCATTGTTTCAGCGGAAGAATCAAAAAACGCCTTTTAATAAAATCGACCAGTTCCATTTTTGATTCTTAGGAGGACTAAACACCCCGCTTGCTAAGCTCCTCTTCTCTTAGCACTCTGCGCAATACCTTCCCGATAATGGAGGTAGGCAGACCATCTCGAAATTCGACCTCACGGGGACGCTTGTAACCGGCCAGCCTCGACTTGCAAAACTCTAGGATCTCTTCCTCTGTGGCCTCAACATCTGGTTTGAGCTGGACAAAAGCTTTGACCGCTTCGCCACTATGGGGATCGGGCACCCCGATGGCTGCTGCCAACGCTACCTTAGGGTGCTCATACAGGACTTCTTCGATCTCCTTTGGATAGGCGTTGAACCCTCCTACTATGATCATATCCTTCTTTCGGTCGGTGATAACCACAAAGCCCTCTTTATCGATATGGCCGATGTCTCCGGTAAGGAAGATGCGCTTTCCCTCGATTTCCCGGAATACGGCCTCATTCTCCTCGGGCTTGTTCCAATACCCGAGCATGACCTGGGGACCGCTTACGGCGATCTCCCCATCCTCGCCCAGAGGCAATTCCTGAAGGCCAGTATCCAAATCGACGATCTTGAGGTCCACGCCGGGAAGGGGCAGACCGACCGATCCTATCTTGCGCTGTTCCAAATTGGTGGGATTACAAGTCAGTGCTGGCGAAGTTTCTGTCAGGCCGTATCCCTCAAAGATGACTGCTCCAGTTTGGTCCTCAAACTGCTTGAGCATTTCAACAGGCAGCGGAGCAGCAGCAGAACCGCACCCAACGATAGAGGATAGGTCGAATTTGTCAATCAACGGGTGGTTCATGATAGCCGAATAGAGGGTGGGCACCGCCGCAACTATGGTAACCTTATACTTTTCGATCGCTTTGAGCACGTCGGTGAAAGGCGGCTCCCCGGCCCTGGGATTGGGGATGCATACCAGACGAGAAGCACTGATACAACTGCCGAGCAAGCACTGGGTCAAACCGTAGCTATGGTACCAGGGCAATACTCCTAGAAACGTGTGGGTGCCGCCTTTTTCTACCTGTTTGAGAGGTTCTCCCGGTCGGTTAGGAATACGAATCCACTCTCGCATGGTCATGATATTGGACAGCAAGTTGGCGTGGCTCAAACAAGCGCCCTTGGGGAACCCCGTTGTGCCACCAGTATATAGAATCAGGGCTTCATCTTTTTCGGGGTCTATCTTCAGGGTCGGCGGTTCTGGTCGAGCAGATTTGATCGCGTCATCGAACATCACGTGGCCAGGTTCATGGCGATCTGCCTTGGGAACCTTGCCGAGCAGGGAGCCTAAGAAGCTCTTCAAGGCAGGTAGGTAGAACTTGACATTGCAGATGACCACCGTATGTACGTCGGTATCTTTCATTGCCTCCACGGCGGTAGGATAGAACTCCTGATGGTCCATGACGAAAACGACCTTGGCGCCGCAGTCTTTGAGCTGGAAGTTTAGCTCCGAGATTTTGTACAAGGGGTTGCAGGTTACGCAGACGGCTCCGGCTTTGAGGATTCCAAAGAAGATGGTTGGATAGTGAGGGATGTTGGGAAGGAAGATGGCAGCCCGGTCTCCCTTTTGGATACCCTTCGATGAGAGGAAATTGGCTACCCTGTCAGCAGTCTCCTTAACTTGTCTGTAGGTCCGGGTGGCGTCGGTGAAGATGGTGTAGAACGCATCTGGATATTCCCTCGCTGCGTCGTTCAGGATGGAAAACAA
>WVXP01000134.1:19952-20272 GCA_011773445.1 Pseudomonadota bacterium
GGTTTCGTCTCCATGATACCCTCCTTGGTCATGGGATCGCCTCCTAAGGTTTTGAAAATGTAAGTAGATGTGAAGCGGGAATATCAGAAGCGCACGGGACAGGAGTTTGAGTCTTGGCTGTTTCTCCTCAGATGAAGAGGCGTTTGGAACAATAAGACCAGGAATTTGCTCAATTGGTGGCTTTCGGTCTCTACCTTTCGAGCAGAATGGCTTTATCAAAAACCAAAAACAAAAGCCTCCAAGGAGATATTTAAACCCCTCAGAGGCTTCCTGTTGGTACCTTTCGGATACCTTGTCTCATAACGCATCCTAGAGGTCGT
>WVXP01000134.1:20297-22780 GCA_011773445.1 Pseudomonadota bacterium
AGAGGCGTTATGGTCTGTTTTCCCTGGTGCGGGTTTCAGGAGAGAGCTCGCGTACCCGCACCGGAAAACGCTCAACGTATTGGCGATCCAGTTAAGCCCGCCGTGCTCTGGCCTCCCTATCGGCCAGACATCCCTGCTCAGCCCGCTGCAAGCCCATAGCTTCAACGAATACGCCTTGCCGCTCATATCGTTTTCGAGCACGACTCCACTTCAAAACGACGGCGGCCAGAGTCGAATACTTACGCGCACGCCGGGTAAGAGCCGCATCACCGGAACGGAGGAAAAAAGATGGTCCAGGTCAGCACATGTCAAGTATAGAGCTCCTTTGTCTTTGATCAGCGTGATCCAGGCACCGCGGCCAAGATTCTCGCCACACTCGTCGCAGTGAGATTCTCTGGTCGTGACGAACACCTTGAGGGTTGGGGTTTCCCCGGTCCTATTCACTGGAGCCTCCTAGAAATCAGCATAGAGAATTGAGCCTCCTGAGAGGATCACCGGTCAAGGGAAAAACCGCTCATCCTGTAAGAAACTCCTACCGGGAAAGTGTCGACGTTTACTCCCCAATTAGACGGAAAGATCCTGGGGAAGTCAAGGGAACCCGTTCTCACTCTCGAACCTCTAGCGTGAATTCGGGAGTCCCGACCGAATCATCTTATCGCAGATTTCAATTGTTAATCGAAAGATAGAAAGGGTAGGAAAATCCACCTATTTCACTTGAGACTGTCGAAAAAACCGAGAAACACGATTTTTGAACTTGTAAGTATTTGAAATTATAACGAGCCAATTATGAGAAAATGCCAAAATTGGACTTTTTCAACGGTCTCGTTAGAATTAGAAGCACCAGCACTATTCCAAGACAGGTGCGGACAAAGTAGCTTGACGTGGTTTCCAGATTTGTTAGTATGGGATTGAAACTCCTGCTGATCTGAAGCTGGGAATCGGGCGGAGTGGAAGCTGAGTGGATGTGGAGCCTGTTCTTTCGGAATACAAGGGACGGGTTTTTGTTCATTTAGGCCTGAGGGCGATCAGAAATGAAATGCCCAAAGTGCCAAGCAGACAATAAAGATGAAGCCAAGTTTTGCCGTAAGTGCGGGTCAAAACTTCTAAAGATCTGCTCACAGTGCAGCTCCGAAAATCTTCCCGAAGATAATTTCTGCGATCAGTGCGGCCATGATTTAACCCGTCCTTCAGAGCCGTCCCCCAAAGACCTCTCCTTAGATGAAAAGCTGGCGAAGATTCAACGGTACCTTCCCAAAGGCCTCACTGAGAAAATCCTGGCCCAGAGGGGAAGGATTGAAGGTGAGCGCAAGCAGGTCACGGTGATCTTCTGTGACATGGAGGGGTTTACCGCACTATCAGAAGGGCTTGGCCCCGAGGAGGCATACTCCATCATGGACCAGGTCTACGAGATACTTATTCACAGGGTCCACGACTATGAGGGTACGGTCAACGAGATGACCGGAGACGGGATTGTGGCCCTTTTTGGAGCCCCCATTGCGTTGGAGGACGCCCCTCAGCGGGCGATCCGATCGAGCTTGGCCATTCACCGGGAGATGGCAAAGTTTAGCGACAGAATGAAGCAAGAAAGAAAAGGCATGTTGCCTCTCAAGATGCGAATCGGTATTCATACCGGCCCGGTGGTTGTTGGCACCCTGGGCAATGATCTTAGGGTTGAATTCAAGGCAGTGGGGGACACAGTGAATCTGGCCTCGAGGATGGAGGAGCTGGCAGAGGCGGGGACAACCTATGTGACTGAGGAGACGTTCAAGCTGACCGAAGGGCTCTTTCGGTTTGAGGCCCTGGGGAAAAAGGAAGTGAAGGGCAGGGAAGAGCGGATCAATGTCTACAGGGCCATCGCCCCCAGCACCAGGAGGACACGGTTTGATGTCAGTGCGGAGCGGGGGCTTACCCCCTTTGTTGGGAGGGAGCGGGAGCTTGAGCTTCTGCTTGATGGTTTGGAGCGATCCAAGTCAGGTCGGGGCCAGGCCTTTTCCATTGTCTCTGAGGCCGGGGTGGGAAAATCCAGGCTTCTCTATGAGTTCAGAAAGGCTGTGGCCAATGAGGATGTGACCTTTTTAGAGGGGAGATGCCTCTCGTATAGTCGGGGGGTGGCCTATCATCCGGTCATCGATATCCTGAAGTCAAACTTCGAAATCCATGAGGGCGATGGGGATCTCGAGATCACGGAAAAGGTCAAAAGGGGTCTGAAGTTGTTGGGGACCGATGAGGCTTCCACCCTTCCATATATTTTGGAACTCTTGGCGGTCAAAGACAGCCTGATCGACAAGATCCCCATAAGCCCTGAGGTGAGGAAAGATCGGATCATCGAGGCACTAAAGCAAATCGTTCTTCATGGTTCGGAGATCCGACCCCTGATCATGGCCTATGAAGATCTCCATTGGCTTGATAAAAGCTCAGAAGATCACCTTAGGCATCTTTTGGAGAGCATACCGGGGGCAAGGGTCTTACTGATATTCACCTAC
>WVXP01000134.1:22816-33254 GCA_011773445.1 Pseudomonadota bacterium
ATGGTCTCTCATCTTTTGGGTACAGAGGAGCTTGATAGGGACCTTGAGGAGTTCATCCTCGAGAAGACAGAAGGGGTCCCCTTTTTCATCGAGGAGCTCATAAAGTCCCTCAAAGATCTGAAGATCATCGAGAGGGAGGACAAAAGATATCGTATAACAAAAGACCTCCAGGAGGTGACCATCCCCGCCACGATTCAGGATGTCATCATGGCCCGGGTTGATACCCTCCCCGAGGGGACGAAGGGTCTCCTTCAGACAGTCTCCGTCATTGGAAGGGAGTTCAGCTACAACTTAATCAAGCGGGTGACGGGCCTCACAGAGGAAGAACTGCTGTCCCATCTATCGGGTTTAAAGGATTCAGAGCTTCTCTATGAGAGGGGGATATATCCCCAATCGACCTATATCTTCAAGCATATGCTAACACAGGATATCGCCTATGACAGCTTACTTCTCAAAAGGAGAAAGGAGATTCATGAGAAGATCGGAAGGGCCATAGAAGCCCTCTACCCGGATCGCCTCGAAGAACACCATGAGATGCTGGCCTACCATTATGGACGCAGTGCCAACACGGACAAGGCGCTCGAGTATCTGGATCTGGCCAACCAAAAGGCGATCAAGCTCAACGCCTTGGAGGAAGCAAAGACCTATTTTGATGAGGCCATGGAGCTTCTCGATACCCTGTCCGAGACCGAGGAGAACCGGCAGCGGCGAATCTCCCTGTTGGTAAACCAGGGGATTGTGTTTATGCTGCTCTTCAAGAACCCGGAGTATTACGACCTTTTGACCCGCTACGAGCCTATGGCGAGGGAGTTAGAGAATCAAGAACTACTGGGGGCGTTCTATGCCCGCTTGGGACACTGTGAGTTTTCGTTCGGCAACTATGATCAGGCCATCCAAACCCTGAGCAAGGCAGCAGAACTCGCTGAAGCGTCTGGAAACGTTGAAGATGCCGGCTATGCCTATGTGTTCTGGGAATTTAGCCATTTTGATAGGGGCGACTTCGAGCGAGTCCTCACCTTAAAAGAAGACGTCCTTCGCACGATGAAGCAACATTTTAACCTTCGCTGGCACACATATGCGTTGTCCGTAGCCTCAAGGGCTTACGCATGTCTCGGTCGCTGGGATGAGGCGGTGGAAGAAGCGCAAAAGGCGTTGCGCGTCGCCAAGGATTTTTCAGACAACAGCCTGATCTCTTTTGTGGCCTGGAACCTATCTATAGCCTATACCTGGAAAGGCGACCTGGCTCGGGCAGTCGAATATGGGGAGCTGGCGGTCGAAAAAGCGCCAACGCCTGCGGATAAAGCGTGGGCGCAGAGAAGTCTTGGATGGGCTTGGTGTCGAGCCGGAAACCCAAACCAGGGAATTGAGCTTCTGACTGCGGTGTTATCGATCATTCGAGCTGGGCGCTTCATAACAGCTGAAATTCCGATCACGTGCTTTTTAGGGGAAGGGTACTGGTTGGCCGGGGAGGACGACAAGGCGAGGCAGACGCTCGAAGAAGGCCTGGAAATGGCAGAGCGCTATGGAGTGAGGTATGAAATCGGCTTCACTCACCGCCTCCTGGGCGAGATTTCCCTGAAAAACAACCCGGCTCAGGCAGTATCCCACTTCGAGAAAAGCATCGCCATTTTTCGAGAGATCAAGGCCGAGAATGAGTTGGCGCTGGCATATGTAGGGTATGGCCGGCTCCACAAGCAGAAGCGGCACATTGCGCAGGCCCGGGAGTATCTCGCAAAGGCCCTGGAAATCTTCGAGCGGCTGGGTACCCTGCTCGAGCCGGACACGGTCAGAGAGGAGCTGGCCGGGTTGCCTGAAGAAGGCTGAGTGCTCATCGGGATGGAGATATCGTTTTTCACCAGAGCCATTAAGATCATTTTTTCCTCTGATGCATTCTGTTGAATTCAAAATCGAATCTGTTGTCCGGCCCCGATCCCCGTCGCGCAATATTTGAAACGCCAATCCTAACCTCTGCGCCAGTCCACTTGCCTTCGAATTTAGTTAGCAAGGGATGCACGCTGAGATGCGGTGTGCGTTATACGCGTAAGAAACCGCCTCTTGCCTGGCGTAAGGGCCGAGTAGAGAGCGACTCTTGGGATACGAACTCATTCAAAACCACGAGCTTAGGTCGGCAGTTTCTTAGGAGTGATCTTCATCGGAAGGGTTTTTCTTGACCGTTCGATGCCGCTTTGATAGCTTCTCGAATACTTTGATTTCAAACATAACTGACGCAACATGTACGCATCACCTTGGGGCAACTCAAGAAAGATCCTTCAGAATCATTATGAAAAAGACGAAGCAGCTCATCATAGCACTTTTACCCCAATTCATTTTCCTTTCGGCCGGTACAGCTCTGCCCGATACCATAGAGGACTCCAGCTTCTGGGGATCAGCTATAGGCCAGGGCAGTCTAAGCATCATCGGTCCGAAGCTTGGGAACTATCGATGGTGGCTTGAGGGTCAGGCCCGCTTTTCGGACAACGCCGATGATTTCAATCAAGGCATAATTCGCACTGGCCTGGGGTACACATTTATGGACAATACCGTTGTCTGGCTGGGCTACGCTTGGATTCGGACATCACCGCTCGAGAAAGCGGATTTCGATGAAAACAGGATCTGGCAACAGCTGACCTGGTCAACGAAGTTCAGGCCAGCTACGCTGGCAAGTCGTACGCGGCTGGAGCAACGGTTCGTGGAAACCGGCGATGNNCAGTTTGACGGGCTATGATGAAGTATTCCTTAACCTGAATAGTACTGACTGGGGGGCAGACAGCGGTTTCGATCAGAATCGAGTATTTGCGGGATTTGGTTGGCATTTTGGACCAAGCCGGCATATAAGAGCGGCAATCGGTTATCTCAATCAATTCGTCCACAAAACCTCGGCCGATGACGAGATAAACCACATTTTGTCAATCAACCTTTTACTCAACTTCTGATACCGTGCCAGGACATTGATTTCGTGTATAGAATTGAGTCAGGCGAGGCGGAGGTGTTTAGGGAATTTGACAGCCATACGGTTGTACTCGGAACAGTAAAGGCAGGAGAGTTCCTGGGTGAAATGGGGATTATCGAAGGCCAGCCACGGAGCGCATCGGCTTTTGCGAGAACGCACGTATCGGCACTGCTTCTTGAAAGGGCCGAGTTCTTCCGGCTCATAAGCGAGGATAGATCCAGCGGCCCACCGAGTGATCATCCGTCTGTGCGAGAGACCCGTGTGGCTAGCCGTAAACTCGCCGAACCACGGGTCACTCTGTTGCCTGCGTCTCAGCAGCTTACGCCTCAGGTACCAGAAGAGGGCATTTGCGTAACCAAATTCCCATTTTCAGCAGCATTTCGCTCTGTCGCGGCACCAAAACAGGCCCGTTGTAGTGGTCCTCGGAGGTAGCTTGGGAACCGAGGTCAACGGGGAACCCTTGGGATATCATTTTGGAAAGGATTTTGAATACCTGAAGGTAGGCAAGAACAGGGTTGTTGCTGGTGGTCTCGACTCACCATTCACCTTCACAGTCCTCATGGAGTTAGTATAACTCGACTGACGGTAATTAAGAGATTCTTTGCAAACTGACAGAGGACAATCTCATCGGCTGAGAATTCTTTTCGCCCTCCCCGTTGATTACGAGTTATGAGTCTCACCATTGTGGATGATGCCACACGCATCTGGGCCATGAAGACTTATAAGCACCGCACCCGGCCGAATGCCACCGATTCTATCGATCAGGTGGCTGCCAATTTTCTCCTTCGTAAACCCCACCAAACTTACTTATTCGTACCGTGAATGTCTATTTTGTTCTCCTTTTTTCATCCGCATCCTTCATGTTCGTCATAAATACCTACCCCAGGCGGGTGCTCTGAGTTTTTGGCTCGTTTGGTTTTGCTCTGACAATTATGATTGGAACAAAAAACCGCTAGGGGCGGCAAAAAACACCTGTATCTTTATCGGTTGGACCAATTCGTATTTCTTTGGTATCAGGAGGTTATGTTACTCTTTTGATGTCTCAGAATTTTCCGTCACCCAGGAGGGTATCTTGCCTGCTTCGGCAAGCATTCTGAGGAGAGTGGGTATGCTGTTAAACTGCCTCATGCACAGGTTGTACTCTTGTTCAGTCACAAACGATGTTCTCGGATAGCACCATATCAGCATTCCCTCGCGAATTCCCATGAGGTGTTTCATTTTCTTGCAGGGGAATTCATTGCAGTATACACAGTTTTCTACGCCCTTCTCCCTCGCACACGGCCTGGCCTTGCAATTCTTGTCCGCAAGCCTGCCATGACTGAGGCAACCGTCGCACTTGACGTTCTCGGCGGTGTAATTTTGATGACCAAAGATTTTCCTCCAGCCTTCAACGAGTTTCTCCCTGACGGCGGGGTCAGCAGAACGTGCGGCGCAGAGGTGACAATTGTAACCGCAGTAGCCTATCATCTTCTTCACTGTGAATACCCCCTGTTCTTTATTTGTCGAAGCAGTTCCGTTTCCTCTCTTTGCCAATGACTTCATAGAAATTTCGGTTTATCCGAGGGTCAGGAGTGATTCATTGGTTGAGTTTTATTTCTCCTGTAGCCTTGGTTGATGGAAGGAGATCGTTCGGGGTTCGCATCTCCAGATAGTATCTGGTTCCCTGCGCTGGCATATCACCGTCTTTTGGCATGCCAAATCATGCCGAGTCCGAAGTAGGATAATCTTCCACAAAGGAGCGGACAAGGTTCTTTCCGCTGAAGTGGCCAAATGTCACATAAGAAAGGGGTAACTCGCGTCCGAAAAGCTCACGCCTGATACTACCATAGCCTAAGCCTCGTCGGTACAGCTCCAGCACTTGGTCGGCAGTATCCTCTAGATAGTGGATTTTTTCCAAGAGTTCCGTGCGAACGTTCCCACGAACCCGCCCGCTGCCGGCGAAGAGTAATGTCACATCCAGGCCGGCAAGTCTCTGCAGAGAACGGATGATCTGCCAGACATTGTAGTCGGCTCTCAGGGCCCTGTCACGGCCGCCAATGTAGGCGTCTCCGCTAAAAAGCCAGCCACGCTCAGGTTCGTAAAGACAGATGTGATCAGGACTATGGCCAGGCGTGTGGATCACCTCGAAGCGATGAGTCTCTGTCCCGATTGTTTCTCCGATGGCCGTTCCCTGAGATGGGTCAGGATAGCCCCACATGACCCGCTGGTAAGGTTTCAGGGGTTGTCGCTCCCGTGGTGAGGGGAGAACCTCTAACCCCAGAGGATGAATCACTATCTTCGCTCCACACCGCCGCGTGAGTGCGGCATTCGCGCCGATGTGGTCCTCATGGCTGTGGGTGTTCACGATGAGCTTAATCGTGACCCCGTCCAGGGCTGAGAGCAGTTCCTGGACTGTGTAAGTGCAGCCGGTGTCGATCATCAAACCGTCCACCCAGTAGGCTGCAGTGTAGTAAAGTCCCCGGCCAAAGAAGGTCCGGGCCAGACGGAATTTGCGAATCCCTTCCAGTTCTTCGACGAAAATCATGCCTCCCATTCACCCTAAGTGGATTAACAGCCTGCGTCGGGGGACTGGCAACTTTCCACTCTGGCAGTAAAAAGGAAGTCCGGGGAAAAGTCAATACGAATAGGCAATTCCTATTTAGAATACGACAACTGATATCGGAGAAGGGCTACAGAGTTTTTTCTTGACATATCTTTTCCCCCAAATAAAATGAGGACGCTAATAAAGCGAAACCCCCGTTCAGGCTGGAAGGGAGCAAACGACCATGCCAGATTATGACGCAATCATCATAGGAAGTGGTGCAGGAGGGTTATCGGCGGCTCTCAGGGTCGCACGGGCAGGCTTTTCAGTGTTAGTCCTCGAAGCAATGCCGGCCTTCGGCGGCTATCTCAACCCATTCTCCCAAAAGGGTTACACTTTCGATACAGGAGTCCATTTCATCGGGAAACTCGGTCAAGGGGAGTCTTTTTGGAGGATGCTCCATGGATTGGGAATAGAAGATTCTGTCAAGTTTATTGAACTCCACCCGGACGGGTTCGACCGATACGTCTTTCCCCACTTCGAATTGCGGCTCTGTAAAGGAAAAGAGCGTTTCGTGGAACGGCTGGTCACTCAATTTCCAAAAGAGGAGCGGGGAATTCGGAAATTCTTTAAGGTCTTCGACAAGATCACGGAAGCCATGGGTGCTTCTCAGTTGATGAGGGGGAGGGCCCTGGGGATGCTTAGATTCATTTTGAAACACCCGGCAATGGTGAAATACTCGCGCGTTCCCTACCAGAGACTCCTTGATGAGGTCACGTCTGACAAACGCTTGCAAGCCGCCCTTGCCGCTCCTAGCAGCCTCTATGGACTACCTCCGGCCAGAGCCTCGGTTTTCACGGCCATCGGTGTGTGGGATCATTATTTAACGGGTGGGCACTACCCTCTCGGAGGAAGCGGTGCATTCAGAGATGCGTTTATCGACGCGCTCCGGAAACACGGGGCCGAGCTGAAAAGCCGTTCGAGGGTTGTCTCTATTGATAAGCGGGGCAATGAATTCGTCGTCGAAACGGAGTCTGGCGACCCAAAAACCGCACGAATCGTTATAAGCAAAGCGGATCCGGTCATCACACTGGGAAAACTCGTCAATTCAGAGATACTCCCCTCCGGCATCAGGAGGAAGGCTGAGCGTCTCCGTCCGTCCGAGGGCGTATTCTACGCCTTTATCGGGACGGATCTGGATCTCCCTTCGCTCGGAATCACCGATGCGAATATCACTCACTTTGAAGATTACGATATCAACAAGATGTACGGAGTCTTCCTTGCCCCAACTCCGCCCTCAGGTTTCCCGGTGTTTTTCATTACGAGCCCGTCTGTGAAGGATCCCTTCTGCGGAAAGGCTCCGGAAGGGTATCACACCATCGAGATTCTGACAGGGGCGAATTATGCCGTTTTTGAAAAGTGGGCGAACCTGCCGTCCAGGAAACGAGGCGAGGCGTATGAAGCGCTGAAAGAGAACATGGGCGAGCGACTCATTGCGGCGGCTGAACGTTATATCCCGGGCCTTTCGCAACACCTTGATTTTGTCGAGTATGCGACTCCTCTTTCTAGCGAGTATTGGGTCAACGCGGTGCGGGGGGGGAGCTACGGGCCCGAGCAGACCCCCGATCAAATAGGCCCCGGTCGGTTTATGAGTTTCACTGCGGGGATAGATGGGCTGTTTCTTGCAGGCTCAGGGACCCTCGGCGGCGGTGTGATGGCCTGTGTTGCGTCAGGTTTCCTCGCTGGGCGAAAGGCCACCCGTTACCTGGAGTCCTAACCTGCTGTTTTCCAGTCGAGCGAGGCGTCCGGTCGCTATGGCCTGCCTTATCTCGTGGGAGAATTCATCGGGTTCCTTGGACTGTGGCAGTTTACCCCATCAGGCCAACTTCGGCCATTGCCGGTTCGAAACGCTAAATCGAATTCACCCTGCAAACCGCGACTGCTAGGAAAGTGTCCTGGCAATCGCTGCTATTTCTTTGAACAGGGAGACGGCACCTTAGTTCGCATCTCCTTTGGTCTCCTTTAACCGCCGTCGCCATCTCGGTTAGCTTGATCCCTGCCCTGCGGTCTTACGTTTGAGTTCATCTGCCGCCTTGTCTATATCCTCTGTCACCTCGGCCGCGTTATTCGACATTTTGACCAGTGCGTCGTTAATTTGGTCGCGCACATCCCTATAGCTTCTGAATCGCTTTCCTTTCTCGGTAAAGCCTCGTCGCCTTCAGATTCTGATGACGGAGCGGCAGCTTGGATATGATCTCTAGCGGGCTTCTTCAAGACGAGTGCTGAATACTTCCTTTTCCCACTCGTGTGAGAGGTATGCCTCTCTCCAGAAGTTTTTCGGATAGGTCATGGCGGTGCGTGTTACTTATTGCCCAACGTGCACATCAGATCGGATTGCCCAATGATCAACCAACATGGATAATAAGACCTTGGAGTCAAATATTGTCAAATACTATGAACCGATTTCATAGATCTGCCAGCTCATGACGCGACACTGTGAGCCTTGTATATTGATTTTATTAGTCTTTTTTCTGATTGATTACCTGGCACAGTGTTCGCATGGGGGAGTGTCTATGAGAAAACCGAACGACCCACGAGTCTGAGGTCAGATAACACCGAACCGATTCAGTGAGTCGTAGGAAACAAATTTGCCGTCTAGGCAGAGGGTCCCGATGACGTTAAAAGAGATCGTCCAAAAATGTCGCATGCAAAATGTTCATGAGGTTCGAAGTATCACGGATGACTACGTTGAGCTTGTCTTTTACAATAAGAAACTGGATCAATGGAACAAGATATTCTATGACATCTTAGGCCCTCCGAAAAAACCAGCGGGCGTGAGACCTTCCAAAGAGGACCTAAATTTGACAGAAGACTATGGTGGGATTTGGATCAACCAGACCCTTTTTCGGAGGGAGTTCGTTGATTCTACCGTTGTTGCAATGTACTGGCCCTGGCAAGATGATGTTCACACGACCTTGAAAATGGCCAACTCGAAAAAATAAGGGTTAGATGATTCTGACCGCACCCGTGTACCCCGACTTGTCCCCCCTCTCTGGTCTCTCTCTTTATGTGCCAGAATGCCGTTAGTGTATCCGTAAGAAAATCGTAGGCACTGGCTCCTTGACCGCTATAATAGTAGGACCTACCCTGTGCGATAACCAGTTCGCCCAGGTCGAGCCAGGAAATGTCTTGAGGCGGCGACCCTATTCTCGCCCTTGGCGGATAATATCGCTCAGAGACGGCAGGCTCCACCGAGAATGGGGGAACTCCTGTTCAAAAAAACTTGACAGAGACTGCTACGGGATATACTGGGTATTTGGAAAACGCGGAACATTGGGTGATTACCCGTGGAAAGAGGAGGTGCTGATGATTTCTCTAGAAATCAACGGAAAAGGATATGAGGTGGATGTGAATTCGGAGGTCCCGATTCTGTGGGTTATCAGGGAGCACCTCCAGCTCACAGGGACAAAGTACGGTTGCGGCGTTGGGCTGTGCGGGTCGTGTACCATCCTCATCGATGGAAGGGCTCAACGGTCGTGCCAGATCCCTGTCCATGAAACAGCGGGGCGACGGATAACCACGGTCGAGGGGCTGCCCGCTGATCACCTGGTGAAAAGGGCCTGGATCGAGGAACAGGTTCCTCAGTGCGGTTATTGCCAGCCCGGTCAGATCATGCAGGCAGTGGCCCTGCTCTCTGAGGACTCCAGCCCTGATGAAGAGAAGATTCTGGCGGCCATGGATGGGATTCTCTGCCGTTGTGGTACATACCCTCGAATTAAACGCGCCATCAGGAGGGCCCTAAAGGAGGTCGGTAGAGGATGAGCACCCAGTCGAATCGACCCGAGTCTCAGAAAAGAATTGTGGCCAGAAGTGTCCTCGCTCTAGCCGTTTCGATCACGCAGTCGGGATTGAGACTCATGACTGCGAAGGATATGGAAGAGGCCCCTCGAGAGATGCCCCGTCCCAGCGTATGGTTGGAGATAGACTCAGATAATACGGTCCGGGTTTTTGTGGCCAAGTCCGAGATGGGTCAGGGTGTCCTTACCGCCTTACCCCTAATAATCGCCGATGAACTTGAGGCAGATTGGAAGATGGTGCGAGCGGAGTTTGCGCCTGCTGGCGAGGAGTACAAGGACCCTGTCTGGGGTGAACAAACAACCGGAGGAAGCACGAGTGTGCGGCATATGTACTGGCCCCTTCGGAAGGTGGCAGCGGCGGCCAGGGAGCTTCTCGTCCTCGCCGCAGCCGAGACATGGGCGGTAAGGGTGGGGGAATGCAGGGCTTTCCAGGGAACGATAAGACATACGAAGAGCAGCCGAAGTCTGACTTATGGACAACTCAGCGAGAAAGCGAGCAGGTTTTCTGTTTCTCAGAATCCAGATTTGAAGACGGAAGACGAGCTCAGACTTATCGGGACTTCGATTCCACGCCTCGACGTCCCAGATAAAGTCCAGGGGAGAGCCGCGTTTGGCATCGATGTCTTCGTCCCGGGCATGCTTTACGCGGCGATCGACCGCCCTCCGGCCTTTGGCGCGAAACTGGTTTCCTGCGACCGAACAGGCGCTGAAAAGGTCGGTGGCGTGCAAAGTGTCGTGGATCTTGGAGGGACCGTTGCCGTATGTGCGGATACGCTGGAAGCCGCATGGAAGGCAAGAGAGGCTCTTCAGACCGCCTGGGACCAGGGAGCGCAGACCGATTTAAGTGATGAGACCTTAGAGAAGGCCTTCATCGGACACCTCGACAAGCCAGGGTTCACGGCCAGAAGCCGTGGCGATGTGAAAGATGCTCTCAGTCGCGCCGAGAAAAGAGTTGAGGCGATTTATTTTCTGCCATATCTGGCCCATGCCCCTATCGAACCGATGAACTGCACGGCCTCTGTACACAAGGATCGATGTGAAATCTGGGCTCCCACCCAAAATCAGTCGGCTGCTATCCGCGCGGCTGAGAGGGTGACGGGATTGAAGCGA
>WVXP01000134.1:33262-35624 GCA_011773445.1 Pseudomonadota bacterium
TAGAGGCCGACTTCATTGAGGAGTCCCTCGAATTGTCAAAGGCTACGGGGAAACCTGTCAAACTCGTTTGGTCCCGGCAGGAGGATTTCCAAAATGACTTCTACCGCCCCGGGAACTGCTGCAGAATCGAAGGTGGAATTGACGCCAAGGGCCGTCTCGTTGCGTGGCGTCATAAGGTTGTTGTCCCCTCAATCTGGGCACGGGTGTCCCCCGCGATGATCGGAAACGGGGTCGATCCGTCAGCCGTCGAAGGCCTCGTGGATCAAAAATATGGAATCCCAAATCTTCACGTCGAGTATGTGAGGATCGATACCCCGATTCCTGTGGGCTTTTGGCGGTCCGTCGGGCATTCGCAGAACGCCTTCACCATGGAGAGTTTCATGGACGAACTGGCCCATGCAGCCAGAAGGGATCCTTTGGAGTTCCGCTTGGATTTGCTGGAGGAAAAGGCCCCTGCTCGGCGAGTGCTGGAGGCGGCAGCCGAGAAGGGTGGATGGGGAAAGCCGCCTGAAAAAGGCGAGGTACTGGGCATTGCGCTTCATTCCTCCTTTGGCAGCCATGTGGCCCAGGTTGCGGAGGTTTCTGTTGATCGGAGTGATGGAACAATCAAGGTCTTCAGGGTTGTCTGTGTGGTGGACTGTGGCCCGGTCGTCAATCCAGACACACTTAGGGCTCAGATCGAGGGGGGCGTCGTTTTCGGCTTGAGTGCTGCCCTGAAGGAAAGGATCGCATTCGCCAAGGGGGGGGTCGCTTCGGCCAATTTCCACAACTATCCTCTACTCCCGATGGGGGAATCGCCTGAGATCGAGGTCCACATGGTTAGGACCCAAGAGAAACTGGGAGGGATTGGGGAGCCCGGCGTACCGCCGGTTGCACCAGCCGTCGCAAATGCCGTTTTTGCTTCCACGGGTCTGCGTTTGCGGCGTCTACCCATGAAACCAGGGACTGTCCTCGAAGGAGTTAAGAAACTCGAATCGGGACGGTCAAAAAGACGAGATGTGACGCTCAAAAGTTGACATTGGCGCGCAAACAGTATGGATATTAAGGTGTGAAGATTGGAAGAATCGAATACCCCCGTATTCTCTCAAAAGAAATCTCCCACCCAGAGGGGCGACCGTCTTTTGGCCCAAAGGGTGGAGCGTTCTCGACCCATTCGGGTCGAATAAGAGTATCAAAGACCACCGTTAGGTACCCCTCAGCCACCGAAAACCAACTCGTCCGCAAGCCCTGTGCCGGGGCCATCCGTTATGAGGATCGTGGCGAAAAGCCTGGGTCGAACTGTCTGCACAATTTCTCCGAAGAGGTCGACAAACTCTGGTTCAGACAGAAGGTAGAAGTCTGCCCCCTCATCGATTTCTACTTTTGAGCGCTCCCATAAAGCCATGGCCTGCCGTAGTTGCACACCTAGCTGAAAAAAAAACTCATTCCCGGATTTACGAACAGGCCAAATTCCTTTTGGCTTTTCCCGAAGGTTTTTTGATAAACCTGCCGACGAGATATGATTGTATTCGCAGATCTTGTGCAGTTGCGCAACCCCCATGGCACGGTCTGGACCGTCCGTGTAGTTGAAAGAATTAAGGTGTTAATCATTCTCTCAACATGCTTTCGAGAGATCGCATCTTCTGTCGGACATCGCTCAGGGTGGCAAGCATCTGCAGGGAGTGATTGGCCCAGACAGACCCTCTGGACCCGTTGAGTACGAGAATCGGTTCGAATTGAGACTGGTTGAGGAGCTTAATGGTCTGGTCCAGAAGTTCAGTCGCCTTTTTGATTTCNNNGGTCCAGGGTATCTGGATGGTGACGGTCTTCTCGCCCTCAATATAGGGATCGCCTGCAGTCTCCTCAGTCAGGATCTCTCCCCGGTCTCTGGGCGCGTTGGCAAGGCGAGTGTTCACACCCCCGAGTAAGGAATTGAGCTGGGCCAGTAGTTCAATGAGATTATCGGCCCGAGGAAAGAAGTTTGCGATCCCCTCTCTTAAACGGTCCTGATAGGCCCTCAGTTCTTGGACGCCTGCTTTGTATTTACTCTCGGCTGAGGGAAAAATCCATTTGTGAGGATCATTGGAGAAAAGGATGTAGACTTGGTCGATATTTTCATCGATTTTGTCTGTTGTTCTGAGGCGCGAAAGATTGTCTCTCAGGACCCTAACGGCATATCTGAGTACTTCTAGCTCCCCCAATTGAAAGTTCTGCGGATTGTCCAGAAAAACCGTGGGGTAAAACAAATCGTTCGGCAACCAGGCCCTCGTCATATCATCTCCCATGGTAATCAGGGTTTCTGTAAAAGCGAGCCCAGATCTGTCTCGCGAGCCCTCAACCTCGAAGTACTGGGGAAAACGATAATGAACGATCATGATGACAA
>WVXP01000134.1:35645-37743 GCA_011773445.1 Pseudomonadota bacterium
TTTTTTTTGCGTTTGGATTTCCTACCAATTACGGCAACCTCTTTCAAGCGTTCAATGATTGGCAAGTGCTGGGTGCACGCTTCCTCACATTTTCCGCATTCGACACACTTCTCGGCCTCTGAAGCACGAAGAGCCCAGTGCCAGCTCAGTCTTCTTAACATGGCTTCATCATTCTTGTAGAGCTTTTTGTGGTTGTAGGCCTCCATAAGTTTAGGGATGGGAGTCCCCTCCGGGCAATTATCGCAGTATCGACAGCTCGTGCAAAGACCCAAGAAGGCATCGGATAGTCCATCTTTAATTCTCTCTATCTCCTCTGGAGATATCTCATCGTGGCTTTCGATAGCGTTGACTGTCTCCCGAATCTCATTCCTATCCCCAAATCCAACGAGGGCCGCTGTGATCTCCCTGTGCGATAGGACAAAGTTGAGGGCAGCCTCTATCACCGTCTCATCCGGTCGCGTTTTGATGAAATCGAATATTTCTGGATTACCAGGTATGATACCTCCGCCAAGCGGATTCATTACGACGCATCCGATTCTGTGATCGGCTATTGTATGCAATGCGGCCTGACGGGTATTGAAATTATATGCCGAATAGCCGAAGAGAACCCCCTCAAACACTCCTTCCATGAGTAATTCCTTGATATCTTCACCGATCATATGGCTGGAAACACAGATATGCTTAATCAGACCCTCGTCCTTAAGTTTTCTCAATGATTCAAGAACTCCCTTCTTTTTTCTTTGGTGCCAATCCTCGAGACTCATGATACACCAGAGATGATAGAAATCTACAAAATCGATATTCAGTCGCTTGAGTTGATGCTCAATCTCTCTCCGGATTGACCTCTCATCAGATTCTGTTGTTTTCGTGGCGCAGTAAAAGGGTATATTCCGGCTCTTGAATTCGGCAAAGGCCTGGCCGAAAACCTTTTCGCCCTTGTTGCCGAAATACCTCGGCGCCGTGTCAAAATAGTTCACGCCGGCCTTAGCGGCTTCCAACATCATTTCAACACATTCGTCGGTGTTATTGATGTTTTTGAAGCGCATACCGCCGAAACCCAGTGCGGAAACCTTTTTGCCTGTTTTCCCATAGTTGCGGTAGATCATAGCGCTTCCAGAACCATTAGAAGATGGACCGTGTAACCTAACCTTCTAGGGTGAACTGAATGACCTCCGTTGAGAGGCCGTAGCCCAACCTCTCGAAAGTCAGAAAAGGGAGCCCTTAAGCCGCAAAAGTTACAATAGCGTTCGCACACCAATCCTGCCGGATCGAAACCTGGATATCCATTAAATCATGATAAAATCGCGCTCCAGCATATTTCATGATCTCTTCCAGGTCAATCTTCTTTCTTTTCACGTCGATGGCCCGATCCACTGTTGAGATGTCATCGATATCCCCGTCGCGGAGATAAGGGGACTTCAGGAGATTTCCCACCGGGGGTAAGGACGGTATCGTATCATATCATAGTCGGCTACCGGGGGATCGTCCCGGCCGATATCATGGCCGAAGAAGGTTGTCGGTTCACCCAAATCGTCCGAAGCCGGATAAGCCTCATTAGAGCGGAGAGCGATATCAAAGACCATCCGACCGTCTACCGGCAGTGCAATATCCTTCCCGATCAAATAGGTCCGATGGTGGTTAAGCTGGGCCAGGATCACGACAACAGGACGCTCTCCCTTATCTGAACAGGGAAGGGATGGCAGCCATCATCATTAGAAAAACGAAGTATTTGTGTGAGTCCGTTAATTTCCGAGGTTTCATCGAAGTCGTTCGGAATAATTATGCCTCTGGAACGAGCAGGTGGCAAGGGTTCTCTTAAAATCCCAGGCCTACCGAATATCTCGCCTTCATTATATTTTCTCCATTCTTTTGCATTCAACCTTTCGCCACATCAGGCGCCAGGTTCAGGTGTGGCATGCCGTGTGGCATGCCCTCTCAGATCAGGGGTGGGCTTAGTGGATGCATCCAAAAGGAGTTCTCGATTTCTGTTGATTGGCCTGGGATACTGAGATAGCCTTTGGACAGGAGGTGAGCTTTGGTGTGCATGAGCAGGAGAGGTGGCGGGCATCCTAGTTGTGAATGGCGGAGCCATCTGAAT
>WVXP01000289.1 GCA_011773445.1 Pseudomonadota bacterium
GTGTTATTGTTCACGACGGTGTTATATTCGTCCGGCCCCGTCACACCATGGATGCAGAACTTGCCCCCTCTCCTTTCCGAATAGAATCCGAGATCATTCCACAGGCGGGCCGTTTCAACCAACATCTCGGCCCCCTCCTCGTGGAGGAAGGCCTCATCCCCGGTAACTTCGACGTACTTCTTCAACCCATACATGATGTCCGCATTGATGTGATACTGCGCCGTTCCTGCCGCGTAGTACGCCGACGCCTCCTCTCCGTTGATAGTCCTCCAGGGAAACAGTGCCCCCTTCTGATTCACCTCCCGAGCCCGCTGTCGGGCCCTGTCCAGCATGCTGTGCCGGAACTTCAACAGGTTCTTGGCGATGCGGGGAGCCGTGTACATGAGAAACGGTAAGATATAGATTTCCGTGTCCCAGAAGTAATGGCCTTCATATCCCAGGCCGGTGAGTCCCTTGGCGGGAATACCGGCGCCCTCCGCACGGCCAACTGCCTGAATGATTTGGAACAAGTTCCAACGCATCAGCTGCTGGCCTTTCGGATGGGCACCCTGAAACTCTACATCACTCCTTCGCCAGAAATCATCCAGGTACTCCTGCTGCCCTCCAAGCAATTGGTCGAATCCGTGGTCCACGGCTCGATCCAGGGTTCGTTCCGCCCGCTCACACAGCTCTTCTGGGGGGGCGCTCCTCGAGGTGTGGTAGGTCATGTACTTCGTCAAATGGAATGGTTTATCCGGTTGGGCATCGATAGAGAACACGACCTGGCCGGCGTCGTCCGAACATTGGTTTCTGTAGGAATACCCACACGCCGTCTCGATTGCGTGTTCGATGCCGCACGCCAGGGTCATCTTGCTGTTGTTGGTCGCATAGCTCAGCACGATCCGCTGATCCTTGGCGTAGCTCACCTGGGGAAGGAGAATCCGGTGTTCGAATCCACGTGCACGACGAGGATCGCTTCCGGTCGTCTGACCGCTCTGCTCCGTGATCATTTCCGAGGAGATAACCACCGGTGCCTTGGCATTCAGCACCGTTACCTGATAGGAGATTGCGGCCAGGTGTCGGTGCTGGAATGAAACGAGCCTGCGCGATCGGATAGAAATTTGCTTTCCGGACGGCGTCTCCCAGAGCACTTCCCGATCGAGCGTGCCGGCCTTCATATCGAGCACACGCTTGAAACGGAGGAGGTTTGCGGTGGGAAGGTAGAAGGGTTCATCGTCGACGTACAGCCTGATGATCTTGCTGTCCGTCACATTCACGATGGTCTGGCCCTTCTTGGCAAACCCGTAGGCTTCTTCTCCGTATACGATCGGCCATGTTTCGTGGAATCCGTTCACGAAGGTTCCTCTCTGAAAGGCGGGCCTCCTTTCCTCGAAGTTCCCACGCATGCCGAGGTAACCGTTACTCAAGGAGAAGAGGGTTTCGCTCTGCGCCAGGAGGCGAGGATAAAACCTCTTCTCGATCAACTTCCAGTCATCGGCGGGATAGACGTAATCGGGGGGAAGCCGAACTTTCCGTCTGATCATCGATCCTCCTCCTCACATCATAGAAAGGCTCCGGGCCCAAAGGGGTCGAACATGAAACGCGTGGTCCGTCCTTGGCTACCGCTCGGTTCTCACCCCGGGGGCCCTGCCGATTCAAGGGAGCATTTCAGCCAGGTCGGCCACGACGATATCGGCGCCATTCTCCCAGAGGGCTTCGGGATCGCCCTTCCGGTCGACGCCAATCACCAAACCGAAGCCGCCATTACGGCCAGCCTGCACGCCGGAGATCGCATCCTCGACGACCACCGCACGCTCGGGTGCGACGCCGAGCTCTTCCGCTGCTTTGAGAAAGGTGTCAGGCGCTGGCTTCCCTGCTAGCCCCAGGCGNNCCCAGGCGGGCAGCGACTTCGCCATCGACCCGTACATCTAACAGATCCGCAATGCCAGCAGACCTGAGAACCGCCTCGCAGTTGCTGCTCGCTGAGACAACCGCGGTCTTGATCCCCTGGTTTCGCACATGACGGATAAGGTCCACGGACCCTCCGTACGCCTCGACACCCTCCGATTCGAGGGCCTTTTTCACCATTTCGTCTTTTCGGTTTCCGAGCCCGCAGATGGTTTCGTTGTCCGGAGGCGAATTCGGATCCCCGCTCGGCAGGTGAATGCCACGCGATTCGAGAAAACTTCGGACCCCATCGAAACGCGCCTTCCCGTCCACATACAGTTTGTAATCCGTCGCGATCCCGAAGGGCCGAAATAGTTCGTCATTTTCCGTGGCCCGTTGTCTCAGGAAATCGTCAAACATCCTTTTCCAGCAAGCCGCATGAATTTTCGCGGTGTCGGTCAGGACGCCGTCCAGATCGAAGAGCACGGCGTCGAACCGGTCTTTCGTAATTGCTTGGCCCGGCTTGGATCCGTTCACCATATTTCACCCGTTCCATGAGGTACGCCCACTGGTAGTTGCGAATCTCGAGCATCACAATGAATTGTCACGTTCCTTTTCTCAAACTGTCCGGCCCAATAGGTCGACAAACACCCCTTCTAACGGAGAAAAGAGAAAGGGAACGTTGGTGCAGAGCGTGCATAACTCATATATCCTAGCGCTCACTTCCACACCCCTAGCTCCTTAATACCAGGTGGTTCCGGTCTTTTTTGTATTATATGATCTCACCCTCCCATAACATTTCGCAGAAAATGCGCCAGGGTAAGATGGTGATAGTAGAAGTCATTTTTCTTGGCAAGGGATCCCTTGAAACGATAAAGTTTTTCCCGCATTTGTGTTCTTCATAGAAGAGATGAAGCCCTTTTACTCTGTTAGTCACACTCTCAGAGGACTTGATTTCAAGTGCGACTTCCGCATCTCCCAGAATAAGATCAACTTCTGCGCCACTGGCAGTTCGCCAAAATGTAATGGGAAAATTCAACCCGCTATAATGTCTGTAGGCCCAACATTCTTGAAGGATGAAGTGTTCAAAGGCCCTGCCATATTCCCTTGAGCCAGGCGTCAGGGATTTATAACCCAACAGAGCGGAAACAATTCCAATGTCAAGGAAAAAGAACTTAGCAGTTTCAATAAGTCTTCTTTTCTTCGATTTCCTCCAAGGGGCCAACTGTCTACCTATAAGCGTATCTTCGAGTATCTGATAGTACTCTCGAATCGTTTTTACCGAAACCCCGCTCTCCCTCGCCGCGTTCGAGTAATTGAGCAGCATTCCATTGGCAATAGCGGCAGATTGGAGAAAACGGGAGAAGGCGGGCAAATTTCTAGTCAATGCCTCGGCCTGGATTTCCTCCTTGAGGTAGTCATGAACATAAGCCTTTAGATCCATCTCACTATCGGATGAAAGATAGTGGGCCGGCAGGAGGCCGGCATTGAGAGCTCTCTCCAAATTAAAATTGTCCAATTCTTTAGTCACAAAAGGAAAGAGTTCGAAACGCCAGGCTCTACCACCTAATAGATTAGCATTTCCTCTTCTGAATTTCCTCGCGCTTGAGCCTGACATTATGAATTGGAGGCCCTTGTTTTCTATAAGCCAATGAATTTCATCCATCAGGTGGGGAATCTTTTGGACCTCATCCACCACCACCGTCCTTGAGGGCTGAGCCTCGAGGACCTGCCGTAATCGTTTTGGTCTCTGGCTCAACAATAAAAACAAATCATAATCCAGGAGATCTATAAAAAAGGCATGGGAAAACTGCTGTCCTAATAATGTTGTTTTGCCCGTCTTTCGAGGGCCCCACAAAAAGGCAGAACGATTCGATGGCAAATCGATTTGTTGAATCCGCTTTATCAGCGTGTCGGTTTTCATGCTCATTTTATATGATATTTTTTACCTTAGGTCAAGTTATTTGTGATAATTTGTAGAAAATGTCAAATTATCAAATTAATCGAGGATATTTGTCGCCCGAAGAGAGATCCATTCCTCCTGACGAAAGATGAAAGGGAACGTTGGTTCTGAAACGACTTCCCCTACCTATCAATATTTATTGATGCAATTCTCTTGACTTATGATAGATGTATTGGTATATATCATGGTATCAACCGTGTGTCACTGGAGGTGGATAATGAAAACAGCACGCCTTTTTATTAACGGCCGTAGTCAGGCCGTACGCCTACCCAAGGACTGCCGGTTCTC
Source organism: Pseudomonadota bacterium (assembly GCA_011773445.1). Lineage (GTDB taxonomy): Bacteria > Desulfobacterota > BSN033 > WVXP01 > WVXP01 > WVXP01. The sequence continues at coordinate 4,118 of WVXP01000289.1, forward strand.
GGGCAAGGAAGTCTACATTAAAAAGCTCCAAGGAGTCGTCATTCTCATCCCAAAGGACGACCCCTGGTCCTCTCTCGTCAATAGTCTCGATCATTTCTCCCACGATTTCATGGACACTAGGGAAGAGCCCGAACTCCAGGCGAGGGATGGCCTGTGACCGCTTACATGCTCGATACCAACATCTGCATTAACATCATCAAGAAAAAGCCCGATCAGGTGATCGAGCGACTAAGACACACTCGCGTTCCAGATGTCGGCGTTTCATCCATTACCTTAAGCGAACTGGAATACGGCGCGGCCAAAAGTGCAAGACCGGAACAAAACAAGCTTGCCATCGTTGAATTCCTGGCACCTCTCGAAATCCTCCCCTACGATGACATGGCCGCGCAGGAGTATGGAAAAGTCCGCGTTTATCTGGAAAAACAAGGAACCCCAATCGGCTCCATGGACATGCTCATCGCTGCACACGCGCTGTCGCTAAACTGTATCCTTGTCACCAACAACGAAAGAGAATTCCGTCGCATCCCCGCCCTGAAGATTGAAAACTGGGCCAAGTAGTCTTCTCTTTGCCTTGTAGGTGCCGAACGGGTCGGCGGATGCCTCCGATGGAGGCACCCCCATTCCTTCTACCGATATTCCTGCAGCGAGCCCCTAGTGTGAGCCCGTCTGGTACAACTGATCCATCACCTGGTCCTAGTTGAACGCTGCCGGTTTCTGGCTCGGCGGGAATTCCTTGAACGTCTTCAGGAAATTGGCCACGAGCGGCTGCGCCGGCACGATGAGATATACCCGACGTACCCACCAGTCCTCGTAGGTGTTGGAGTCGTGGTCCGCCTTTTCGAAGGGGTCCATCCGAAGATCGAACAGCTTCGGGGCACGCAGCTGAACCCACCAATCACGCCAGACCGCCTGGACTTCAGCAAGGAGATAATCGGAGAGCGACATCCCTTCGAGGGCAGCTCTAGCCTTCAGTTTGCGATGAAGTGCATCAGGAACGTTTCGGATTTGGATCATCTTTGACATGTTAACAGCATACATTCATGCTGGGAAAATGCCAACATCTATTTTGCACCACTGTGTTTCATTAGGCCCAGAAGGACAGAGGGATACAAGAGGCGCCGGCAATGCCCATTGGCCCCTACAAAGGGGATCAGAGCAATTTTGTAAAGCAATTCTCGCACGAACGTGTCCCTTTTCTTCTATCCCAGCTGTTTCACGTGACGGTTCCATTCCTAATCTGGCTTCCTTCCCCTACTTACCCCTACTTAATTAAAGGCAATTCAGAGGCTATCTGCAGGTCGATCAGGAGATTGATCTGGTTTTCAAGCTGGAAGAACTTCGCCGCAGTCTTTGAAGGCAGAACCTTATCAAATTTCTTAAAGTACTTCTTCTTCAACTTCGTCCTTTTTGCCTCTAATCTCAGCGCTCTGTCAACCAACTCCTTGGCCTTTTCATCGGTCATCGTCTCGTAGTTCTGAGCATAATCCTTGATCAATTGGAGTCTTCCATCGCCTATTTTGCTCAGCTCTAAGTCATATTCCCTGTACACCGGCCAAAAAGCATTCGTCTCTTCATTTGTGAAATGCATGACCTCTGTGATAATCGCCACCTTCTTCGTCTTAACGTCTGACCTCAGAAGCTCGATGTAAGCGTCTTGTGCATACCCCGCACTACTGGCCAAAACGAAAGCAATAATTAGCGATAGTTTTTTCATCTCTCCTCTCCTTTCTCATTTAAACAGGAATAATCCAGGGAACATGTGTCGGAAGCCGATCTTGATGGCCCAGTCAGTGTCACTATTCCCTAAGCCGAATGACGGCTTTACAAATAAGGCAATGGTATTGGTGATCAGCTTGCCGTACTCTATGCCAACAACGAGGTCCGTATCGTTGTCGTCCTCGAAGTCGATAATCAGTTCCGGGTCGAGCAGAATCCAAGACACATACTTGTGCATGGGCTGCCAGAGGACCAACTGTCGGTAAGATAACTCATTACGGTCCCGGTCCCCCGGGAGTGGATCGTTATCCAGATCACTACCGAGAAACCACTGGAGGACCGGAGCTATTATCCATTGTCCTCTCGGATACCAGGCTACAGCACCCAGAGGTGCAAAGGTGGTTCCACCCTGTCCAACTTCATCCTCTGTGGCGGTATCCCAATCGATGCGGAGACCGATGATAGCCGCAAGTTGATCGCCCGAATAGGGTTTGTAAATCAGCTGCGTGATCATGTCCCCAAATCCGGTTTCGGAATCAAACCCGAGTCTATCCAGATCTGAACCGGGATCGAAATGGATCAAGGGGAAATCCACGCGCAAACTGAGATCGCGCCGCAGGGCAAGGTCGGTCCTCAGTACGAAAAGATCCAAAGCGCCGTCATTGTCCAACTCTTTATGTTCATAAGACGGTTCATAACGTGTAATGAAGTCCGTCGGATCGGCACCGGTTTTGGCTTTCTCCTGTGCGTGCACAGATGTTCCCATAACTGCGAAAAAGGACATGGTAAAAAGGACTATCGCCACCATCACGCCTAGCAACAATTTCGCTCCTTGCATAATTACATCTCCTCTCCTCGATCAATGGTCCTCAACGCGGTAAGCAGAGGCAAACGGGCCAAAAATGGCCGGTAGGGACTTTTTACGGTTGTGGATTTTTCTATCTAATAACTTCCCGTTTACCTAGTAACTAATCAATGGGGTTAACTATGTATTTCGGTTAAGGATATCCACTCAAACGTCTTATTCCTTCAATTGCCCTGCAAATATGATATAAACCGAAGCTCATAGAAAT
>WVXP01000103.1:0-332 GCA_011773445.1 Pseudomonadota bacterium
CTTTCATCCGGCTCCAATACCCCACCAATCTCAACAAAGAGTTTGGCAGGATTTACAGTAACCATTTTGACGGCTGAGGCCAATGAGATCCTGGCGAAATGAGCGCAGTTGCTTACCGCTTCATCGAGCGTTAGGGCTGAACCAGCAAGATACGGGGTGCCCGGAAGTCGAACGACCCGTTCTTCACCTACCTCGACTTCGAGGTCCCCAAGGGTATATCGACCTATTGGTGCTGCGGCGGCCGCCATGGCATCGGTAACTAAGATAATTCGATTCTTTCCCTTTGCCCGGATGAGGTTCTGCACAAAATAGTCAGGCAGATGCTTGCCATC
>WVXP01000103.1:347-4862 GCA_011773445.1 Pseudomonadota bacterium
ACCGCAGCATCAATATCTTCCGTTTCTGGAGCGCAATGACCGATGGCCACCACCAGCCCGGCCTTAGAGGCCCTCCTAATGAACTCCAACGCACCAGGCCTTTCAGGCGCAATGGTGACGATACGAAGTAGTCCATTTGACAACTCGCAGAAAGCGAGAAACTCGTCCCAGTCCGGATCCGAAACATACGCCTTGGAATGGGCTCCCCGAGGACCATCTTCAGCGGCAATGTATGGACCTTCCATATGAATCCCAAGGACCATCGACCGAACCAAAGGATGTTTTGCACAGGCTTTTAGGACCTGCCCAATGCTTCTGGAAAGTCGCTCTCGGCTTCCAGTGATCAATGTAGGACAGAACCGTGTGACCCCTGTCCGCAGGAGGGCCTTGCAGGCCGGAAGCAGATCGTCTCCATCGAAAGCGGGATGGTTAAAGTCTATCCCGGCAAATCCATTGACCTGAATGTCGATGAACCCAGGGGCCAAAAAGAAATCCTTCCCCCCCAGGAATCGGCCCCGTGGTGTTTCATGCACGGAAATGACTCTCGATATCCTCTCCCCGGAGATCTCCACCTCCATAAGTGGCCCTCTCGGCCTCCTCCCCCTAATTAACATCCTCAGTTCCGCCCCATACTCAATTTTTCTGCATTCATAGGTAATTGACAGGTAGGATCTTTTAGGGCCAAGCCCAGCAGGTCCTCATCGTCCACCCCATCCGAAGCACCGATGAGGAGAATCGAAAAGCCATGCTCGTTTCCGGTGATGCTCAGGGAAAGAGCACGAGGACGGGAACTCCCCACCCTGGCTGTGATGGCCTCCTGGGTTCCGGTCAGGTCAGGTCCTGTGAAGAATCAACCCCGTGTCACCCCGCTCGTGCTTGGCAGTCTCCTTCTCGGGGAGACTCTGACTCATAAGGACTTTTTTTAGGCGAGGTAAGTATAAAGGAAAGGCACTCGGGTGTCAAACGAGAACGTGTCTTAAGACGGGTGTTACCATCTACCATTGAAGATTACTGCACAGCAGATGACCCGGGGACTCGACTCCTTTTTCCTCATGTTTTGGGTTTGTATTTGGCTCGTAGCCCGGAGGGCACTGATTCGAATCCAACCCCAGCTTCCAAGTAATTTCAAGGGGTTACAGATATGCCATGATCCCTTTTTTGCCATCGTCTGACAAGCTTCTGACGAACCCAGCACTGCAAAAAATCCGCTTGACTTCTTCGGCAGTCTCGTATACCCTAGAGCCACTACAAATAGCACCAACCCAATCAACCAAAAGTACCGGCATTTTTATTAACCTTTAGCAAAGGAGGGCCCATCATGGAACGTAAACTTATTTTGATAGCTTGCCTGATCGGTCTTGTTTTTCTGTTCACAAACACTATGGTATTTGGGAAAACATTTAAGCTGGGGACTGTGTTTCCGGAGGATCAACCCGACAGCAAAGGGGCTGTGCTGTTCAAAAAGCTGGTTGAAGAAGCCACCGGAGGAGGAATCGAAATCAAAGTATTTCCGAACAGTCAGCTAGGGGGCCCTAAAGAGATGTTCTCCCAAATGCAGCTTGGCGCGTTGGAAATGGGCTACTATGGCATCAATACCTTTGCATGGATCAAGGGAGGAGAGGCTTTTGAGATCACCGCGATCCCATTTCTGTACAAGAGTTACGATTCCATGCGATATGTGCTGACATCGGAGCGGTTCAAACCGATCGTTGCAAAAGCGGAAAAGGACACCGGGATCAAGATCTTGAATCTCCACGGCGACACGCCCCCCAGGGGTTTGACGACGCGTGATCGTCCGGTTTGGTCTGCCGTCGATTTTAAGGGGCTCAAAATCCGTACGGCAGCAAGTCCCACGGTACTTGCTGCCATGAAGAAACTGGGTGCCCTGCCGCAGCAGATAGCATTTTCAGAGCTCTATATGGCGCTGAAAACCAAAGTGGTCGATGCTCAAGAGAACGGATCAATAACCGTAAAGACCAAAAGCCTCTATGAGGTCCAGGACTACTATATGAAAACCGACTATATTCGAGACATCGCTACATTTTACGTAGCTCCGAAAATCTGGAATGAACTCAGCGATAAGGAGAAGAAGATCCTTTTTGATGCCTCCGAGAAGGCAGGAGACTATGTCACGGAACTCGCCCAAAGGGAAATTAATAATTCCATAGAATTCCTGAGCACAAAGATGAGGGTCATCATTCCCAACAACCAGTCCATTCGGGATGCCCTGGAAGGGGTTTTCGAGCCGCTGTTCGAGGGGAAGAAGTGGCCTGTCGGTCTGCTGAAAGACGTGCGCGAGATGCAGAAGTAGGAGCGGCAGATCGCAACGAACGCAACTGAACGGGACTGAGGGAGGGGTTTGTTGCCTCCCTCAGTTTTTTGGATTTCCATCAGGGTGCTCATGATCGTTCTTCTGTTTGTCTTGATGTTTGCGTTGATTGCCTTTGGCCTTGAAATCTGGGCGGCCATGGGGGTCAGCGCTATTCTCTACATGCTGATTCGGGGGGAGATGCTTATCGATCTGGTTGCCTCCAAGATGGTTGAAGGAGTTGACCATTTTTCGCTGGTGGCAATCCCGTTCTTTATGCTCGTAGGCGAGGTAATGAATGCCTCCGGGATAACCAAAAGGCTTGCGGATTTTGTCCACTTCTTTGTGGGACGTCTGCGGGGAGGCCTTGCCTATGTCGCTATCATTGTGAACATGATCGCAGCGGGTGTTTCGGGATCGGCGGTGGCTGACGCCAGCGCTGTTTCCGCCGTCTTGCTGCCGCTCATGGAGAAAAAGGGATACGACAAGCCGTTTTCTGCCGCCATCAACGCAGCTGCCGCAGTGGCAGGCCCCGTTATTCCACCCAGTATTCCCATGGTCTTCATTGGCGTCATCAGTGGTATCTCCATCGGAAAGCTGTTCCTTGGCGGGATAATACCTGGCTTCCTCATGTGCCTGTCTCTTTGCATTTTCGTGTTTTTTGTGGCCCGCAGAAAGAACTATCCGGTTGAGAGGGTTTCCATGAGCTGGAGCGCTTTCATCGCTCTGTTTCGAGACGCTCTGTTTGCCTTGATCGCACCGCTCCTTATCGTTTCGGGAGTTGTATTCGGCATTGTTACCATTGTTGAGGTCGCAATTATTTCCGCTTTTTACGTCCTCTTCATTGCCACGTGCGTTTACAGGACGCTCCCGTTCCGCGAGGTTCCGAAAGTATTCCGCAAAGCTGCCGTCTTTTCAACGGTCATCATGATGATCTTCGCATCGATTGGCGTCTATTCCTACGTGGTCGTTTTTGAACAGCTCGGTGCGACTCTGGCCGATTTATTCATATCCCTGAATCTCGGCAGATACTCTTTTCTCATGGCTGCAAATATATTTTTCCTGTTTATGGGGTTGATCATCGATGCAGTCCCTGTGATGCTGATATTTTTCCCCGTTCTCCTTCCCATCAGCACGGAACTCGGGATCGACCCCACCCATTTTGGTGTCATTGTGGTCATCAACCTCGTCATTGGGTTGCTGACGCCTCCCGTGGGCGCGCTTTTATTTCTGGAAGCGAAGCTGGCGGATATAAGCTTCAAGGAATTGAATGCAGCCGTTTGGCCGATGACGCTGACCCTGTTAAGCGTTCTGGTACTGGCCACTTACTTTCCAGCCATCGTAATGTTTATTCCGAATCTGCTTTTGGGTATGTAATGCAAAAGATGATGAATAAAACGGCGGATGTCATTACGGTTATCGTCGGGACCCTCTTTATCGCACTTTTTTTTGCAAACATCCTCAACATAACCGCCCGTTATCTCTTCGGTATCAGTTATATTTGGATCCCTGATCTGTCCCGGATTCTATTTATCTGGACGGTATTCCTCGGTGGAACCGCAGCCTATATCAAAAAGCAGCATCTCATCATTGACTTCGTAAAGAACAGATTTCGAGGGAGGATGCTGAGGACCAGCGATGATCTGCTCAATCTCATCATGGCGGGCTTTTTTGTCCTGCTCGTAATGAAAGGAATCCGTATCACCGTGAACCGCATGAACATCCCTTACGACAGCTGGGAGGCAGTTCCCACCGGTGTTGCTTACATTGCTGTGCCCATAGCCGGAACCATTATGTTCCTAGCCACGATGGTGCGGATATTGGAAACGATACAGCAATCGCTATCCAAACGCACGACCAAGATCGACAAGACTAAGATCGACAACAGGTAAAGGAGGCAGGCGATCAGTTCATTAACCCCTAAAGGAGGGTTCCGGAAGTCCCCTGAGGCCGACGTCAACGGCAAAGACCCCGCCCGCCAACGGTTCTTCCGAGAGTGCGGATTCAGACAGAAATTCTCTGGCCGAAGTCACGTAGAGAATGTCGAGGTTGTCACCGCCAAAGGCACACATGCTCGGCAACGAAATGGGGAGCTTAATCACCCTATCGACGCGCCCGTCCGGGGCGTACCGGGTCAGGCGGCCTCCTCGGACACCGGCACTCCAATAAAATCCCTCCGCGTCCACCGCCGCCCCATCGGGCAGTCC
>WVXP01000103.1:4934-7470 GCA_011773445.1 Pseudomonadota bacterium
ATCGACTCGATAAAGGGAGGCGATACGCCGGTGTTTTTCCAAATCCATGCCACCAACCCAAAACCGGCCGGCACGATCGCACCTACCGTCGTTTAGACGGGTTTGAGTTTTATCCGTCACCTCCTCTTCAATAGCATTGAGGGACATGGTCTTCAGATCCACCAGATAGACACCTGCACCCAAAGCCACAACCAGGCCGCCGCCTTCTCGAAGGGCGAAAGAACAGACCAGGTCGGGCATCGTCCATGTCCTGTTGACGCCGCTTTGCGGATCGAACCGGTGAATAGCTCGTTGGGTGGTATCCAGCCAGTAGAGTACCCTCTCTTCACAACTCCAAACGGGGTTTTCTCCAATGGAGGCCTTGGCGTCCAAAACACAGGTAATCCGAGTCATGAATCACCTCCCTCCACCAAGGCATCAAGGCGTTCAGGTAGCATTGGGCAGCGGTGGCATGATGAATGGGTGAACGGACTCATATGCCCGGCTCGCCCTTAACACAATGTGTTCGGCAAACCGCGGTCCAACAATCTGAATAGCGATCGGAAGCCCTTCGTGGTTAAAACCGCATGGAACAGTGGCTGTGGGCTGACCGGTGAAATTAAACGGATACGTGAATGGGCTCCAGTCCAGCCAACGCTGCATCCCGGAATCCCGGGGAAATTCGACACCGGCCTCAAAAGCGGCAAGGGGGACTTGGGGCGATATGAGCAAATCATAGGTCTGGTGGAATCTATCCATTTGGCGGGCAATCGCCGCGCGTGTCATTTCGGCATCCATCAGGTCCCGAACCCCAAATCGTTTGCCCTCCTCGGCAATTTCAACCAGCCCAGGGTCCAGTAAATTGCGCTCTTGATCAGACATCCCTTCAAGCATGTAGGTAAAAAGTGAATAATAATAAACGTCAAATGCGTGACGTGGATTCTGGAATCCTGGATCCGCTTCTTCGACAACGGCCCCAAGGTCTTCAAATACCGCTGTTGCTTTCACCGCCAAGTCAGCGATCTCAGGATCTACGTCGGCATAGCCAAAATTTTTGCTGAACCCGATGTGCAGATCCCGCACTCCCTCTTCAAGACCCATGCGATAATCTCGTTTCTCATAGGGTAATGCCAACCAATCCCTGGTGTCTGGCTCAGCGATTACCGTGAGCATGAGAGCAGCATCGGTCACAGTTCGGGTGGCCGGGCCGAGATGGGTGAGCGTTCCAGGTGCGAGTTGTGGATACACCGGAACACGACCGTAATTTGCCTTAAATCCATAAACGCCACAAAAAGCTGCGGGTATTCGGATTGACCCTGCGCCATCACCACCTAGATGCAACGCACCCATTCCGGTGGCCGCTGCTACACATGCACCTCCGCTACTGCCTCCTGGTGTACGCTCGGTATTCCAGGGGTTTCGGGTAATTCCTGTTAGCCGGCTGTCGGTTACTGCCTTCCAGCCGAATTCAGGAGTGGTAGTCTTGCCGATAAGGACCGCGCCATGCTCTCGCAACCTCGCAGGGGCTGCGGCATCTTCCTCGCACGGGTCATCCGGGGATGTGAGAGATCCTCGCCGTGCCGGCCATCCCTTTACCAAATAGGTGTCCTTAATTGTTGTCGGAACGCCATCCACTAAACCGATTGGCTTGCCTTTCTCCCACCGGTCTTCTGCGGCCTTTGCAGAGGCCATCGCATATTCCTCATCGACCAAACAAAAGGCGTTCAGGGCATCGTTGTATGCCTGGATACGGTCCAACACAGAACGGATGACTGCAACGGGAGATACTCTTTTCTTACGATAGCTGGCCACCAGTTCGGTTGCCGACATCATAGTCAGATCTTCGGACATTCTCATTTTCTCCTTTCAATGGTGCCAGGTCCGGGCTGCATTATCAATCAAGGTGTCACCTCGAGCAATCAGCGTCCCCCGGTCACATCGAGTACTGCGCCAGTAACATAGGAAGCCTCTTCCGATACCAACCATAGCACCGTAGCTGCGACCTCATCCGGAGATGCGGATCGGGCGCCAAGCGGCACCGTTTTGGCGACGGCTGCGAAGTTTTCTTCCAAGCCTTTGTGCATTTCAGTGTCGATCAACCCCGGGCGCACGGCGTTTACCCGAACGCCAAATGGACCGACCTCTGTGGCAAGGCCAACGGTAAATGTGTCAATGGCCGCCTTAGAGGCTGCATAACTCGCGAAGCCTTTCAAATATCTGAGACGCGCTGCAATCGAAGATATATTAACGATTGCCCCGCCTTTTCCGCCGTGTTTCGTAGACATGCGTCGAATAGCCTCCCTGGCACAAAGAATTGTACCAAAGACATTGACAGCGTACATGCGCGCTAAGTTCTCAGAGGTAACTTCAAATGTAGGCGACATATCTCCGGTGACGCCGGCGTTGTTTACCAGCACGTCGACCCGACCAAGCTGGTCATCGCAGGTTGAAAACAGGCGAATGACATCACGCTCTGCGGCCACGTCGGCTCTTACTGCGATGGCCTTACCACCTTCCGCTCTGATCGATGCAACGATCTGCTCGGCGCGATCAGCCC
>WVXP01000129.1 GCA_011773445.1 Pseudomonadota bacterium
ACAGAATGAAGTTCCGACTACTTGCATAGCTACATAGCTGGTTTTTGAGGAAACTCCAGAATGGTTTCTGGAGTTTCCTGAGAAACCGCGCAATGGGTTACATAACTAATTGAGATAAGTACAAAAATCTCCTTCCGAATGTCGCTAACCCCCTTTTCACTTATCCCAAAGGTTTATCGAATCGGTCTTGTCACATGTGGAGTTCCACGACATCACCATCCGAGAGGATGAAACCCTTTTTGACTCTTTGCCCGGAAAACTTACCCGACCCCCAAATCCGGGCGAATTTGAGCTTCCGCATGAAATCCTTATGGACAAGGCCGGCCATCTCCTCGACGGAACTTCCTTTTGGCAGGACAAAGGGCGCACCGGTATCGGCTTCCTTGCCCGGTATTTTGCTGTAGACACGGATAATATTGAGAATTTCGAAGAACCTCCTCTTGAGGAGTTCGAGATCTTTCGGCACCAGAGTAGACAGGGACACGATGGGGAACCGACCCTCATACTGAGCCTTCAAAACCGTTCCCCCCTTGTCAGCCCCAGGCACTTCTGCTTTGTTACCTATAATGATCGCGTTTTTCTCATTAAACGAAGACGGCAAAACCACTCCTATCGGGACGATCCAGGCCTTTTCAAGCTTCTCCATGATTACCCTCATTTGTCCTAAGGGATCACGTCCGATGTCTACTATCAGGGCAAGCGCATCGGCATTCCTGGCCAGATTTGTAAACCAAGCCTCACCGAGCTCCAGCGTGACGGCGGGAGAATCGACAAGCTGAATCTGAATGTTCTCAAAATCCATCATCCCTACAACCGGTGTGCGAGTCGTAAATGCATAATCTGCTATCTCTGGTGATGCATTCGTCAGTAGCGAGAGGAGAGTCGATTTTCCCGCATTGGGAAGTCCGACCAAAACAATCTGCCCCGCCCCCTCTTTCTTCACATTAAATAGATAGGACCCCCGTCCTACCGATTTTTTCTTCTGTGACTCCTCTTTCAGTTTCGAAAGCTTGCTCCGCAGTTGTCCTCTGAGTTTATCTGTTCCTTTGTGCTTCGGAAGGACCGACAACATCCTCTCAAGGGCCAGTAGTTTCTCCTGGGGGGATTTGGCCTTACGAAAACTCTGTTCGGCCGCCAGATACTCAGGAGTCAGGTTGGCGGGCATGGGGTCCTCCCCTATCCGAGGCTAGAAGAACTGTACTCTACAAGAGTCCTCCAGGTATCCTCGAGAATCAGAAGATGCATTTGTTCCTCAGAAGCCAATCGCTGATAGAACTCTTGCTCTCTCCAATCAGTCGCCTCCTCGGCCAAAAAAGAATAGAATCGATAGCCCTTCTGTTCAAAGTCCATCGCGATCTTAACCGCCTCTAAATCGTCTGTCCGATCTTTGACGATTTCGTCCATCTCCATCCGGGCGGCCTCGAAAATGTTTTCTCTCCCTTTCTCGTCATGATCTTCCGTGAACGGCCATTCTCCCTTTTCTCTCAAGGAGCGATCGATCACCTTGATTGTTTCGATATGTTTCAGCTCCTCGTCGGCAAGGGAATTGAATATGATCTTCCCGAAGTAGTCTGAAGTCCTCTCGGCTGCAGCGATAAAAAACTCCCTTCCGTCCATTTCAAATTTCATTGCATCTCGGAGTGTCTTCTTCCTCCTGTCCATCCCGCGGCTCATGCCTCCCTCGATTGCCCATCCCGGAATTCAAATCAGTCCGTGGATGACCTGCTTCGTAAAGTTTCGATCATCCCTTTCACCTGCTCAGCCCTCTGCCCTTCAGGCTCTGCCCGAAGAAACCCTTCCCAGGCCTCGATGGCTCCCTGGGTATCGTTGAGATCATGAAGAAGAACGACTCCTAGATTATACCGGCTCGCTCGATGACTGGGGTCTATCCTAGCCGCTTTCCTAAAGGTTTCTACGGCCTTTTTCGGCTTATGGGTTCTTCTATACGCGATCCCAAGGTCGGTCATGACATCCGCATTGTTCGGATCTTCCCTCAGGGTCTTCGTGTAGGTTTCAATGGCCTTTTCGTACGCCTCATTATCAAAATAGGCATTCCCCAACCTTATTCGGACGTCAGTGCTCGCGGGGGTAAGCTGCAAGGCCTCACCGTATGCCTCAATGGCCTCCTCATACTGCTTTCCTCGATAGTACAAATCACCAAGATGGACCCAAGGATCCGGGTTTTCCGGGTCCTTTCCGACCAGTTTTTGAGCTATTTGAATCTGTTGGGAAAGATCCGTCTCGCCGACCGAACCCTCCCCTGTCGCAATAGGAGTTCCCGTCTGCCGGGCTTCGTGCGGGTAAGGGGTCTTCAATAGCGCCACAACGGCGCCCACAATGACCCCCAGTAGAAAAGCGGCTGCCACGAGGATGACAACTGTCTCGGTCTTCACCCCCCGTGACGGAGCTGTAGCTTCCCGAGCATCTCCTGGCCTTCCAGGACCCTTTTTTTGTCTCTTTCTCATCTTTTCCGCAAATACCTCAGAACTTCAAACGTTGGTCGGAAAGGATCCGAGATGATTTGCCGAACCCAACGTTTTTGTCGCTGCTCCCGTCAATAACTCATGATAGTCAGGCGACGAACCGTAAACACGACATATGGCAACTTTGGCAGGAATATATTTAAAGAGCTCCTCCAGGGGTTCTCTCGAGACTTTCTTAGAGATCGGATCATATATCAATAGAGGGGTATCCTCCGAATGTAAGGGATTCAGAGGTCTCGGATCGTGGTGGGCCATGTCCACGTAAAACTCGATATTCTTAACCGCTTTTGGGAGATTCTCCCGGATTTTTTGTTCCACCTCCTCCTTCTTGATAAATCCAGCCCGACCAATCTCGAGATCCTTTATCGTCAGAATCGTCTCATAGACGCTTCGCCACTTCAGCTTTCGCACGAGAAGATTTTCCCATTTGCCGGCAAGATCCCTTCTTTCAGGGTCCCTGGATTTCAACCAGTTACGAACCCCTTCCATAAGTGACCAGTCGGTCAGATTACAATACTGATCGAGATTCTCGGCCGGATTATAGGGGAAAAGCCTCTGGATTGTCCTGGGAAATATCTCGACGAGCTGCAGGTCGATCGATCTCGTGGTGCGGTGGTAGTACACGTTCGTGTAGAGATAGAGACGTGCATTGAGAAACATGTTGAGAGCTGAGGCTCCGCGTTTATCTAGGGCCAATCCCTCGGGATGGCACAAGCTGTAGTGAAGCATCCGCTTCCAATCGACAGGCCCCACTGCTACGCCAGTCATATAAGAGTCCCTCAGGACGTAGTCTATGTTATCAACGGTGAAGATACCTCTAAACAACTGCTGAAGATACTCCAACCACACCGGATAGTCCTCACCACGGGGGCCATTGGGTTTCTTGATCAGAAATGCAACATAGTTCGGGTCGAGTTCCTCCCCATTCTCCAACATGCCATGAGGGCTCCGCCTGATAGCCCTGATCGTCCCTGCAAGTTTCTCGAGAATGATTCTTTGACTCAGCGCTTCATGGGTGAGATCGAATTTCGCAAGGACATGGTCGTCAAAGAAGTGGCAGAAGGGTCCGTGACCAACGTCATGCAGAAGACCAGCCACGCGCAGCAGTTCCTCGATATAGAACCGTGAGGGTATTCCATCCAGAAAGATCCGCTTCAGGAAGGGATACAGATGTTGGGCAAACTCCCCCGCCACATGCATTGTCCCGAGGACGTGCTGAAACCGGCTATGTTCGGCTGAGGGGAAGACCCAGCGGGCACTCTGAAGCTGATAGATCCGCCTCAGTCTCTGGAGCCAGATTGTATCGATCAGATCTCTCTCTGCCGCACCCTCGGCTCCCTTCCACCTATCCGTCATGAGACTGTACTGATAGATCGGGTCTGCGATGAGACTGGTCCCTTCGAGAGAATTCAAAGGAGAAGGTGTCACTATCTCATCCATTTTTCTGGTCCTTTCACTCCACCTAGGAATTTAAGCCTGAAGGACAAAAGAATCAACCCTGAGAGTTTCCTCAGTTTTGTGGACGCTCATGTCCGTGCGGGACGTTTGCGGAAGCGTTGGGGCACCCAGATAGGTTAAAGGATAAAGGCTAAAGGCCAAAGGTTTGTTGGGAGTGGTTCTCCCTGAACCTTTTGCCTTTTTCCTTTGTCCTGGGGCAGCAAGATCTGGGAGCTCCGCGAGGGTGAACGCGAGAGCAAGGGAGCGACGGGATATGAAGGGCCAATCAAAAGATTCAAAACTGTCGTGAAACATCAGAAGGTTACAAACCTCTTGCTTTGAAAACTCAGGAAACTCCTCTCAACCCTCTTCAGTTTCCTGAGTTTTTGAAGAGAACACCTTTCTCTCTGAGCGAATCTGCGGGAGAGGAGGGGCTACCCTTGTCAGGGGAGCAGGCTTCAGGGAGGGCTCCTTGCCTTCTGCACCCAACTCCTCAGCTTTCAGCACACGGCGTGAAGCCGCAGCCCGTGAGGGACAGTTTCTCCTCCACTGATCAGCCTCCGTCCTTTCTGGGTGGATTCAGAAAAACTCGATCTTGATATGGCAATGATCTCTGCCCATGGACAGACAAATGGCCTCTCTTATTAGCCTCTTTTCGTAAAATTCCTCATGAAACGATTCATCTTGTTTCATTTCCTTTTCTAAAAAGATAAAAAGACAATTTTTCGCGGAAATTACTCCAAGAAAACGATTTGACCTAAGAATCGGCAATCTCTTGTCCCAATGAGAGAAGCGTAGGACGCGATGATAAAAAGACCGCGTTAAATCCTGTGCCTGGGATGGTAGATCTTTCTGGGGGTCCCAAATTCCTAAATACCAGGGGCTGAGGAAAAGGAGGATCATTCTGGCTTGCTTTCTTCTGGCCGGGGAGTTTACTACATGGCGAAACCGTGAATGAGCGCAGAGTCGAAATTGTTGATTTCGGCTGCAATTATTCGTCCGGAAGGATATCCATCCAGTGAATCGGTTGTGGAGATGAGGTTGGGATTTCGAGTGTGATCTTGATTCTTGGAATATTCTTGTCCCAGTCAGCGGTGACACTTGTTGCTAGGCCTTGGTCTCCTGAATTTCCCTGTGCAGTTCCTTTATGGCTTCCATGACTTTGCTCATCAGTGCATTTGCAGTTCTCTTAGCTTTCTCTTTCCCCTTGAATTCGCTTAAATCCAGGGGACTGCCATAAGAGACGTATATTCGCTTGAAGAAGCGGGGAAAAACGGAACCAATGGGCAGCACCCTGTCCATGCCATCAATGCAGACCGGGATCACGGTAGGCCAGGTTTCCAGGATCAGAAAACCGGCTCCCAGACGGCCTTTTCCAATGTTGCCAGTCCGGGATCTCGTTCCTTCGGGAAAAAGGATCAAGGGATTCGTTCGTAGTCCTCCGACCATCTTGAAAATGGCTCTCAGGTCTTTTCTCCCTTTCTTAATTGGAATACATTTCCAGTTGTCTGCCAACCACGCCAAGACGCGATTGCGATAGAAATTCTCCTCAGCGGCCGGATTCCACGGCATAACAGAAGGCCGAATCAGAGAAACAGGGTAGTAGGCACACAGCCCCACCAAGAAACTATCGATCATACTCTGGTGATTGGACAGCAGCAACGTGCCAGACTGGTGAGGGATATTCTCCTTACGAATAACGATTGTGCTGTTCAGAAGATGAAAATAGATATAGCCGAGAGTACCGAATAGGTTTGTGATCAGGTAGTGAGTGACAGGCCACAGGACTCGGAAGAGTCGGCTGCGGTGAGAGTGAAGTGCCAATGGACTTCGCTCTCTGAGAATCATTCTGGGTAACTGGGAGATCTCTGCAAGTTGCATCTACTGAACTAAAAATCCTGATTGTGGTCTAGAAGTAACGAGACGAGTCTTGTCTGCGGGAATCTCTGCTGAAGCCGTTGAATAGCAACGAGCGTGCCAACTACGAACGTTCCGCGATTGGTAGGATTCTGCCTCGAAGTGGGTGGGAGAGTCGGGCTAGGTTGCATCCACGCTAGAATTGAGAAGCGAACGCATGATGACCGTTTTGTGAGGTGTATCTGTCAATTAACCTCGATATACGGAATCTGGCCGAGGTTTCAATGGCCAAGGAGGAGGAGAAGACGGAGATTTTTTGAGATTAAGCACGGAGTAATCACCCGGTGTATGACGGATCGCCTCCTGGATTCAAACAAAAAGTTCATTTATATTCTATATATTCACCCTATGATTGGCTTGTTTCACAGATCGTCGAGAAAACAGAGTGAGGGCCTCTTAGGGCCATGAATCTGAACCTTCAGCGAGTCTACCAGGCGAGGGAGAATCTCCGGGGAATCGCCATTGCGACCCCTATCACTCTCAGTCATGAACTGAGTGAGACTTCCGGAGCCAGGATCTACTTCAAGTGGGAGAGTCTTCAGAAAACGGGTTCATTTAAAATCCGAGGCGCGATTCATAAAATGCGTTCTATCAAGCAGGAAGAACTCTCCAAAGGGGTCATTACAGCATCCACCGGAAACCACGCCCAGGGTATGGCTTTTGGCGCACGTCTGCTGCGCATATCGGCTACTGTTGTTATGCCGATGCCAACGCCCCAGATAAAAGTTGAGAGGACGGAACGGCTTGGCGCCAGGGTCATACGATTCGGCGAGAACTATGACGAGGCTCATGCCCACTGTACCGAACTCATCGATCGTACGGGCATGACCTACATCCCGGCATTTGAGGATTTCGAAGTGATGGCCGGGCAAGGGACCATTGCCCTGGAAATACTGGAGCTGTTTCCGGAGACAGAAATGATTCTGGTCCCGGTGGGCGGTGGGGGTCTGATCTCCGGGATCGCGGTTGCCGCTAAGGCAATTAACCCAGAAATCCAAGTGATCGGAGTTCAATCGACTCAAGCCTGCACCATGTATCACTGCTTTAAGGCAGGAGAGATGGTTTCTGTGCCCGTTCTTCCAACTCTGGCCGAAGGATTGGCTGGTAAGATCGACCCAATTACGCTGAAGCTCGTGAAGGAATACGTGGATGACATCGTACTTGCCGATGAGGAATTTTTGCCGAACACGATCCATTGGGTTCTCTCGAGCGAGAGGCAGGTGGTGGAGCCCTCCGGAGCCGTAGGGGTCACTGCCATTCAACAAGGGCTGGTCCGCGGTGTCAGAAAAAGGAACGTCGTTGTCGTGATTTCTGGGGGTAACATGGATCGAAGTCTTCTCGAGCGCATCGTGTTGAACCACGGTAGGATTCAGGTTGAAGACAGGGATGTCAGCAAGAACTTTTCCTATTAGACTACAACCCCGGTTGCGAGATGAGAGGAGAGAACAGTGGAACCATCAACCGATATAGGCAAGCTTTTGAGGTATGCTCTCCGGATGGAGGAGACGGGAAGGGATTTCTTTCGAGAAAATTCCAAAAAGTTCAGTCACGGAGGAGTGGTGGAAATATTGGAACGACTTGCATCCGAAGAGGAAAAACATATCGAATTCATTAAAGAACTGATTGTTGGTCTTGAAAGGGGCCAAGATTTTTCGACGAAAGAGGATCTCGGTACCGGACCTGGGAGTTTTTTCAGCCAGCGGGCCGACTCAGAAAAGCTGGATCAGACAGCCCTCGAGTCGATGATTCCGGCATGCACCGTTCTGCGGATGGCCTATCTGATCGAGAGGGATTTTGTTGATTTTTATCAGAAACTTGCCCAAAGGGCGAAAGGGAAGTTAAAAAAGGCCCTGCTCATGCTTTCCCGGTGGGAGAGGGAACACGAAAAGTTCATCAAGGGCTATCATGACCGGCTCCTCGATCAATACGTCCATATGCCATGGGGCGGGTAGTGCCTGCCCTCAGAACCTCACGCTTTTTCGGGGCATGGACGATCATTTGTAAGCGGCGAACAACTTCGGTCACGCCGTTTGCGCTTTCCAGAATTTTTTCGACGCGTGCCCTCAGGGGGGCGTCCACACTGAGATGCTGTTCGAGGAGGTCGAGGTTACCAACTAAAGCAGAGAGGGGTTGATTCAAGTCGTGGATGGCGTTGCGAATCATCTGAATGCTCAGGCTCAGTCTCTCTGTTTCCTTGCTTTTCTCTTCCAATTCCTTTAGGGGTGTGATGTCCTCAATAGCCATGAGGACCAGTGGTGTATCAGCAGACTCGAGGAGAGATGCATTCATTCGAATGTGTCGTTCGATTCTCTTACCATTAGAATAGAGGCTGATGATCTGTTCCTCCCCTGTGATCGAATCGCCACTGCGGAAGAGGTTCCGGATTTTCTCATGGAAATCGTGGCCGTCAACTAGGGTCCAGTGGCCGTTCTGATTCGGCCTTATCGATTGGCCCACCAGAGTTTCTTGTTCACACCCAAAGAGGATCGCGCCTTTTTTACTGGCCCATCGAATTATCAGGCTACTCTCGACAAGAAGCATGGCTAGCGGCATTGCCTCAAAGACGGCCGTCAGCAGATCCTCGGAGTTAAATCCGGTCGGTCTCTCTGCGTCGACCATAGCTCGCCCTCCTTTGGGTACGTCACAGCGTGAAGCAAGAAAGATACCAACCGATTTTTGGGATCCAATCACGATGCATCCGGGAATCTTCTGCTGGGATGGCACCAGGGCTCCTTCCGCAAACAAATCGAGGAAAGGGTTTTTGGACAGGTGAAAAAGGGTTTTTGAGAAACTCACTCCCCATGCATTGAGGAGCGGTCTTTTTTGACACCAGAAGTCAGCGATTTGGCCCTAGCTCGATTCACCAAGGCCGGGTCCATGACTTCTAGGCTCAACGGAATGAAGCATTTTCAAAACCCCGGTGGAATCGCGAGATGTTTCATAATACAAAGCTCGGAGGGTTCCAGGATTCTCTGAGGAGGGCAAATCAGCAGTATAGGGGTGAGATAGAAGAAATGTGGAGTTTCCTGAGTTTTCAAGGCAAGGAATTTCTAACCTTCTGATGTTTCACGACAATTCTGAATCTGTTGATGGGCCCCTCATATCCCTTCGCGCCCTTGCTCTCACGTTGACCCTCTCTCCCGCCGGGGGCGGGATTCCCCGCTCTGAAGGCGAGGGTTTCCCCTTCCTGCTCGCCATCGATAGGTCCCCCAGCGTTTCCGCAAACGTCCCTCAGGGACATGAACGTCCATCAAACTCAGGAAACTCCAAAGAGAAGGAATCCCTTGATTCGCACGATTTTCTCTGTTAATCTAATGAGTGTTTGAGGTTTAGGCAAGGCGGTGCCCATCGTCCTTGCCTTTTCTTTCAACGCTTTTGTTCCCGGAGGCGAGCGATGACGAGAGTTCCAATTACGCGTGAGGGATACAACGAACTGGTCAAAGAACTCGAATACGTGAGAAGTGTGCGGAGGCCCCAGATCATGCGAGAGATCGAGGCCGCCCGAGAGCATGGAGACCTCACAGAGAATGCCGAGTATCATGCTGCCAAGGAAAAACAGGGTCAGATTGAGGCAAAGATCAGGGAGTTAGAGAATAGACTGGGAGAGTCTGATATCGTAGACATCGTAAAACTCCCCGAAGATAGAGTCGTCTTTGGTTCCGTCGTTCTTTTAGAGAATCTGGAAACCGGAGGACGCGTGCAATACAGGCTGGTTGGACCCCACGAATCGGACATCAAGAAAAATAGGGTGTCCGTGACCTCGCCCATCGGCAGGGCACTCATTGGAAAAACCCCGGGGGATGTGGCGACAGTTCAAGCACCCGGTGGGAAAAAGGAATATGAAGTGATACGAATCGGCTCTGAGTGATCGCCTTTTATCGCAGCCGGGATTCGATCGATCATGACTCGGAGCGCCGGCGAGGCGTCGATCTGCTTCTTTTGGTCGACCCTTTACGAGAATCTTCAGGTGGCGGCTGTTGTCTTGAACAGATCTCGCCGAAAAGAACTGCAAAGACAAGACATGTATAAAATCCAAGAATGGCCGAGATGACCCATCCCAAGATTGGTATTGCGGCAATAATCATCCAAAGAATCAGAAAAATGCCGGCCATCACCAGCCATGCCACGAAATAATCGCTCCCTGCCTTCCGAATTCTTCCCCAGATATCCCTGAGTTGAAAGGCCTGAGAGAAGTTTCCACTCATGGCATACTGAGCTAAAGCCATGGGAAAGAGAAGCGCTGCGGCAATAAACGCCAAGATTCCGAGAATGGGATGGATTGCAAACAGGATCAAGGAGGCAATATTGTAGAGGAGACCAATAAGAAACACGATAAGCCCCTGGATAAAGAGGTCTGCCCAATTATCCCATTCTACGAGGGCGATCTTCTGCCTTTTTAATGCCTTTTGGAAGATGCGATAGGCGTATCCGATGGGGAAGAAATTGATAATGATGGGAGCGATGTTTAAGACCCCCCCGATCAGAATCTTTCGTTTCCATTCTTTGTCCGTTGTGGGAAACTTTAGGGCATTTTCGAGATCGATCATGAAATCTCCTCGGTCAATTCTCTGACGATCCGGCAAACGTTTTGCATCATATAAGGATTAATCGATCAAATCAATCACTTTTTCAAATTACCGGACATTTCCGAGAGGCCGTACAAGCGAGTTTTGGGGAGATGGTGTCCGTGAGAAAGGTCAAAAATCCAGAATGGTGTTTACAATTTCCATATGGGTCGAGTATAATAGAACGCATCGAAGGATCTGTTTGTCTGCCACAATTCTCAATGGGAAGAATGAGAAATGAAGGTAAAAATCACGGATTTTTCAGAGGTATTTGAACGCAGACAAGCGGCGGTTGAGAAGCGACAGGCCTTCGAAGAGCTGGTAAGCCGAAAGCCGCATCGATGTGATAAATGTGGCGGTTGTGTCGATCTTGACTACTTCTGGGATGGCATCATAAAGCGGCTTGTTCGCCAATGGAAATGCCTCAATTGTGGCAGGCGATTTTAAGTATAATCCACAGGGGATCTGATAAGATTTCCGACGTTTACCATTTGAGTTATCTCCCATGAGTTCCTTTCCATCGCGCTTTCTCAGGCAAGGCCTCAAACATTTGATGATCACGCTTGACGCTTCGAGGGGCTTCGATTTAAGCCCGGAGCAACTTAAATGAGGATTGGATCAGAGGCAGAGAAGAATCCAGACCGCCTGACAGAGCTTTCAGACAGCTTTCGAAACAATCGATTCTCAGCTCGCGATTATCTCAAAAAGCTGGAGGGTCTTTTCGTCGACCGGGACCCTGTGGTGAAAGCCTTTGTTCCAGAAGTCACGGATCGTTTTGAGCTTATTCGGCGAGACCTTGCTCAACTTGAATCAAAATATGAGGATCCATTCTCCCGTCCCCTGCTCTTCGGAATCCCAGTGGGTGTAAAGGATATATTCCATGTTGAGGGGTTCCCCACCCGTGCGGGTAGTCGACTGCCCCCTGATGTCCTCAGCGGACCTGAGGCGAGGTGCGTGAGTATTCTGAAGTCTGCGGGAGCCATCGTGCTGGGAAAGACGGTAACAACAGAGTTTGCGTACTTTGCACCTGGTCCGACCCGTAATCCTCATAATCTGGAGCATACCCCTGGTGGGTCGAGTAGCGGTTCAGCCGCCGCCGTGGCCTCGGGACTTTGTCCTTTATCACTGGGAACGCAGACAATTGGTTCTGTTCTTCGGCCAGCTTCCTACTGCGGAGTCGTCGGGTTCAAACCGAGCCACGGCCGAATTCCCCTGGATGGGGTGATTCCACTTGCGCCCTCCCTCGATCAGGTGGGTTTTTTCACGGCAGATGTTGAGGGTGCTATGCTGGTTGCCTCTATCATCTGCCAAGACTGGAAGGAGAAGCGAGAGCCATCCTCACTGGTTTTTGCAATACCAGAGGGGCCGTACCTGGAGAAGGCAAGTGAAGAGGGGATGCGCCATTTCCGCGACGTTTGTGAACGACTGTCGGAGTCTGGGTTTGATATCAGAGCGATTGAGATGTTGAGAGACTTTGAGGAGATTGCAGAACGACACAACGCACTCGTCGCGGCTGAGGCCGCGATGGTGCACCGGGATTGGTTTGGCACCTATTCGGAAAGTTACCATGAGAAGACGGCCGAGCTCATCCGGCGAGGGCAGGCCATTGATTCGGATTTTCTTGAAGTCTGCCGTGGGGATCGTGAAAAACTTCGGGGAGTTTTCATGAATGAGATGGAGCAAAATGATTTTTCCGTGCTTTTAGCCCCTGCGGCAGTTGGCTCTGCCCCTCAGGGTCTGGCCAGTACCGGGGATCCGGTCATGAACCTCCCATGGACTTATGCGGGCCTTCCCGCCGTGAGTATCCCTTCAGGAGTGTCACGAAAGGGGCTGCCCATGGGGCTTCAGCTGGTTGGTCCTTGGATGGGAGATGAGGCGTTGTTGGCACAGGCCCGACGAGTCGCCGAGGCCCTTGCGTGATTCTCTCCGAGCGGCCTGAAAGGGTATCGCATTTGAAATGCAAAAATTGTCATTTTTGAATAGATAACTCGGAGGCTTAACAGAGACAGAATTCTATGAAGCGGTTTTTGAGTCAGTTGACCCAGCTACAGGAACTCTATTTCGCGCAGTCAGAGCAACAGTCATTGGGGCTGGATGCGCGTTCCGAGGAGATTGAAAAGTCGATTCAAGAGTTGATCGAAAATCTTCCCCCAGAGATGAGCTCCCTCTGTCAACGCCTGAGGAAGCGGGATCTGACTGTCATCGTACCGGTTATCCACGGTGTTTGTTCTGCATGCGGCGTGGCCCTTCCTACCTCTCAGACATATGAGATTGAGACCTCCGAGAAGATCTACCAGTGTCCGAGTTGTTCCAGAATCCTCTACAGCCAGCGTGGAGCTCCTCGACAGATCAAAAGCGTTGGCCCTATAGGGAGACCGAGGTCCGGCGTTGCTCGTTTCTCCAGTCAGTCACTGATGATCCCGGATTTGAAAGCCGGCACTAGGGATAGCGTCCTTTCCGAGCTCGTTCATTTGATGGCCAATGAAGGCTTTGTGGAGAATCCCGAGGGTCTCTTGAAGGCTGCACTTAAAAGGGAGGCTATCATGGCCACCGCTGTGAATCATGGCCTGGCCTTCCCTCACGTACGAGGTGTAGAGGGTGGAGGACTCACCTTCTCTTTGGGGCTAAATCGGGAGGGGCTCGACTTTGGAGCACCCGATGGGGGCCTTACGCACATCATTTTTTTCATCGTCATCCCATCGGCGGCCAGCGCGTTTTATCTCCAGCTCCTGTCAGGTCTTATCGAGGCCTTTCAGGATGAAGAGGCCCGGAAGAGGCTCTTGGCATGCGAGACACCTGAACAAGTCTGGGAGAGCCTGACGGGCACCTGTCAAAAGATCATTCCTTAGAAGGAAAAAACCCCAAACCGGACATCCCTCGAGCCTCATCTCCTGCCTCGCCTAGAGGGCTACCTGCTGGAGCACTTGATTCAGTTGTCGTCGGGGGGATCAATTGACAGGATAAACCATAGATTGATAGAATAATTGGTTGTGGAAATAGTTGTTTTCCCTCCTCAGCATCGATGGTCTCCTGGCATTTTCACGCGAAGGAAAATCACATTGCCTTGAGAGGCAACCCCAGCGAAAATAGCTTCTCACTGAAGGTATAGGGGAGGTACCAGCGAGTAACAATGGCAAAGGTTCTCTTTGTACAACACGACCTTATGGAAATGCTGGGTGTCATGTCTGTTTCTTCCTATCTAAAGTCTCAGGGGCATGAGACAGGCGTTTTTATTCCAGGACAGGAGCACGAGTTTCTTGGTCTCCTGAACAAGGAGCACCCAGACGTTGTCGGCTTTGCTTGCTCAACTGGGCTGGAGGAAAAGCTCCTCAGATTTGCTCGAATGGTTCGTGGGATGAGGGCCCATCGCCCCTTGGTGATTTTTGGCGGACCACACCCCACGTTCTATCCCGAGATCGTTGAGCATCCTGCCGTGGACATGATCTGCCGGGGCCAGGGTGAAATTCCCATGGCAGAGTTACTGAACCGAATTGACCGTAGAGAGCCCTTAAAGGGGATTCAAAACCTCTGGATTAAGAGGAACGGGAGAATCGAGAAGAATTCTCAGGGGATGCTCATCACCGATTTTGACGATTTTCCCTTTCCCGACCGGGAACTCTACCGGGACCACAAAATCATTGCGAATAATCCGACCAAACATTTTATCACCCTCCGAGAGTGTCCCTTTGATTGCACCTTTTGTTTTAATCATGCCTGGAAAGACATGCACGTTAATCGACCGCGCTACAGAAACCGTTGCCCCGAAAAGGTTATTGAGGAAATCAAAGCGGTTCAGGCTCGCTATCCTACCAAGATCATACTGTTCTGGGACGGCACCTTTAACCTCAATAAGAAATGGCTCATGTCCTTTCTGGAATACTACAGGAGGGAGGTAAGGCTTCCCTTCCGGTGCAGTCTGAGAGCGGACTTGGCAGATGAAGAGACGATTGTGGCTCTAAAAGAAGGTAACTGCAGTTGGGTCAAACTCGGCGTGGAAACGGGGAATCAGGCGTACCGGAATGACGTCTTGAAGAAGCGCCTGACGGATGAAGCCTTTATCAAAACGAGCGCTCTGCTTCGCAAATGGCGGATCCCGTTTAGCACGTCTAATCTGCTGGGACTGCCTGGAGAGAATCTGGAGATGGCCTTGGAGACACTGAGGCTCAATGTCAGGCTAAAACCGAGTTACACATTTGCCTATACCTTTCTCCCCTATCCGGGCACTCAGCTCGGCCAATATGCTTTGGACGAAGGCTACATAAAGACGCCCAGGATTCGTTACGAATATGCCGATTCATTCACAGGTATCTCACTCAATCTCAAAGACAAGGACAAGATTGAGAACCTTCAGAAGTTTTTTGCCCTGGTCACCCAGATTCCGATTCTGTTACCTTTGGTCAGATTATTGATCAAACTACCACCGAATCGGTACTTCGTGTTTGTCGAAAGGATCAGTCGATTTCTGTTTTTCTGGTGCCGATCAGCCAATTTTCCTGGGTTGATTCCGGGGATGAAAGAGTTTTTTCTTGGATTTGGCTTTCATCGAAAGAAGGCATATAATAAGCTCGTAAAAAACACGCTGGATTAACTCTGGCCGATTCACAGAAACCAGTGGCAAGGGAATACGAGCATGTCGCGGGTTCTTTTTGAACATGTGAGCAAGGTGTTCGACCAGACCTTGGCGGTTTCCGATTTCAATCTCGAGGTGGAGGATCGTGAGTTTATCGTGTTGGTGGGGCCCTCGGGATGCGGGAAGTCTACTACTCTCAGAATGGTTGCAGGGCTCGAAGACATCACAGACGGGAGTATCTACATTGGCGACCGCTTGGTGAACACCGTCGCACCGAAAAATCGAAACATCGCCATGGTCTTTCAAAACTATGCCCTCTATCCTCATATGGACGTGTACAGTAATCTGGCCTTCGCCCTGAAGAGGCGCGGGTTTCCCAAAGATGAGATCGATCGTCGGGTCAGGGACGCCGCAACCATCCTCGGGATCGAGGAGCTTCTTCACAGAAAGCCCAAGCAGCTCTCTGGCGGGCAACGACAGAGAGTGGCTGTGGGAAGGGCTATTGTTAGAAAACCCGAGGTTTTTCTTTTTGATGAGCCCCTGTCCAACCTCGATGCGAAGCTCAGACTCCACATGAGGATGGAGATCACCAAACTCCACAATCGCTTGGGAGCAACCATGATCTACGTGACCCATGATCAGGTTGAGGCCATGACCATGGGGGATCGGATTGTGGTCATGAAAGACGGCGTGACACAGCAGATAGGCACCCCAATGGAGATCTATGAGAGGCCGGCAAATCTTTTTGTCGCGGGTTTTATTGGTAGTCCGAGTATGAATTTTGTGGATGCAAAAATCATCCAGGAGGACGGCAACCTTTTTATCGATGCGACAAACTTCAAGGTGAAGATTCCTGAAGGCCGCTGCCCCATGTGCGATGAGCTGGTTGGGAAGGAAGTGATTTTTGGAATCCGCCCGGAACATATCCAGGATCGGATGTATTGCATCGATCCCATCTCGGATAACTGTTTTTCGGCCAAAGTGGATTTCGTTGAACCGATGGGGTCGGAGATGATCCTTTACCTGACCGTTGGACAAATTTCCCTCGTGGCAAAGGTCACCCCAAAGACATCGGCTCGAGAGGATTCGGTCGTTGGGGTGCATATTGATATGGATCTCGTTCATATTTTTGACAAGGAGACAGGGAGGGTTATCCAATGAAAAGAAGATGGAGTCGGTTAGTCGGTGGATGTGTCGTCATTTCTTTGGTTTTTGCTTTCTCCACAATGATGGGTTGTCAGAAAGAGGAGAAAGTCACGGAACAGAAAACAATTCGGTTCACCACGTGGGGTTCCCCCGCCTCAAACAAGGTCTACCAGGATGTGGTGGATGAGTTCGAGAAGAGGAATCCCGACATCAAAGTTGAACTCATGATGCTTCCATGGGATGCCTACCATCGAAAAATCCTTACCATGTTTGCTGCTGGAAGCAAGTTAGATGTGATGCGTCTGGCCAATAGCTATTTTCCGCAATTTATGGAAAAAGGGGC
>WVXP01000179.1:0-1540 GCA_011773445.1 Pseudomonadota bacterium
CAACGCTTCCGCAAACGTCCCTCAGGGACATGAGGGTCCACAAAACTGAGGAAACTCCAGATTTCTTAATCCTTGACAAAATAACGGCTCGAAAGTAACTTTGAGAAGACTGGCGAGCCTTGGGGGAGTATTTGATTTGGCATGGGTGACGTGGTTTTCGATGCAAAAAAAGCACCATATCTTCCTATCAAGGCGTTGAGGGCAACCCGTCTTTGTATTCGAAGAAAGTGATGGGTTCCTCAAACCATTTTAGAAAGGAGGTGAAACGATTCAATTACCCTGCTTTGACAAGTGGTCCGGTGAATCCAACTGTTAACTCCTGGCACATGATAAGTCTATGGTCTACTGAATTCTGAGGCGTTGTCTTACAACCATATCTTGAACCACTACCGGAATTTGCCCAGTCCTGAGACATTAGCTGAGATGGTGAAATCTGCCCGTTCGACATCCATGAAGGAGGCTCATGCTCTGGCGGAGACCTGGAACGAGAAATGGATTCCAGTAGATCGCTTGCCACGCTGCTGAACGGTTTTCATCTGTCAATTCTGTCTTACTTGTAAACCCAATTCGGGAAAGGAGGGGCAACACAAATGAAGCACAATACAAAGTTGCTGGTAACTGTCTTTACGGTAGCGGTGTTGGTGGTCGGACTGGTGATGACACCGGGAATGGCCCAAGCAGCACTCAAAGGCAAGGTGGCCTTGGTCACCGACGTCGGTGGAAGGGGGGATCTCTCCTTTAATGACATGGGCTACAAGGGCACGGAGAAGGCGGCTGCGGACTTCGGTTTGCAGATGGTGGAAATCCAAAGTGCCAGCGCTACTGATTACCTTCCCAACGTTCGGAACGCCGCCAGATCTGGTTCGTTTGACCTCATTATTGCGGTCGGATTTCTGCTCACCGATGCGGTCAAGACAGTAGCCGGGGAGTATCCAAACCAGAAGTTCATGATTATCGATTCCGTGGTCGATGCACCCAATGTGATGTCGATTGTCTTTAAAGAGAATGAAGGCTCGGCCCTTGTAGGAGCTCTTGCTGCGATGACAGCAGCACACTATGGCTACCCGAATGTCGGTGCTGTCCTTGGCATCGAGATCCCTGTTTTGTACCATTTCGAAGCGGGCTACCGATTTGGAATCGACTGGGGGAACAGGGCCTATGAGCAGAAAACGGGCAAAGACCCACAGACTGGATTACTCTACACCTATACCGGTACTTTCAGCGACATCGCCAAGGGTAAGGAAGCGACCGAGGCGATGCTCGCTCAGGGAGCGGGCCTGGTTTACAATATCGCCGGACCTCTAGGAATTGGAGACCTCCAGGCTATCACCGAAGCAGTCAAGGCAAAAGGTAAGGAGGCCGGCCCACCTTTCATGATCGGGGTGGATGCGAACCAGGATTGGATGGGTGATGGGCATCGAGTCCTTGTCAGTATGCTGAAACGGGTCGATAATGGCTGTTACAACGCCGTGGAGGCAGCGGTCAAGGGGACCTTCCAGGGAGGTCTCACGGTTATGGGACTGGATGTCGAGGGAGTTGC
>WVXP01000179.1:1569-17871 GCA_011773445.1 Pseudomonadota bacterium
GGAAAGATTACCGAAAAGGATAAGGATGCCATCGTTGCCAACTGGAAGAATATGCGGGCCCAGATTCCCTCCTGGATCTGGGACGCCGTGGGTGATTTGGAAAAGCAGATCATCTCAGGAAAGATCTCTGTACCCAATGCCAACACACTTGATGAGATGAAAGCTGTTCGGTCCAAATATCCCCTGACCAAGTAGAATGGCGTCGACAAGAGGGGGATAGCAGTGAGACTGCCTCCCCCTCGATTTGTATTCAAGGATTTGGCCATGGGACTCTGTATGCGAGAGAGGAGGGATGGGATTTTCGGGAAACCTCGATGAGTTGAAAAAAACGATTATTGCGGGAGTCATCGGATTTGCCGTCGGCGCGCTGATCATGATGGTGTATGGCTACGACCCGATTTCTGCATACAGAGCCCTGTTCAACGGTGCCTTCGGTGACTTGTATGGCTTCTCTGAATCCCTCGCCAACGCGACTCCTCTCATTCTCACCGCGCTCACCTTTGCCATCGGATTTCGGGGGGGGATGTTCAACATCGGAGCTGAAGGTCAGCTCTATTTGGGTGCTTGCGCTGGGGTGACGGTCAGCCTTTTCCATCTCCCTTTTGCCACTGGTTTTGCCCTGGGTCTCATTCTCGCCGCCCTTGCCGGGGCAATCTGGAGCCTCCCGGTAGCGATTCTGAAGGCGACAAGAGGCGTTCATGAAGTCATTTCCACCATCATGCTGAACTGGATATCTCTGTTTCTTGCCTTCTATCTCGTTGCTGAAATCCTCGTTGACCCCCTGAGAGCTGAGAAGACAATAAGCATTGCTGAGGGCGCCCGTTTCCCTGTGATGGTGCCGGGAACGAGTCTCAGTTACGCAATCTTCATTTCTCTTGGTGCAGCCATTATCGTTTACATCCTTTTGTGGCGAACAGTCATCGGTTTTGACATCCGTGCAATGGGGTATAACCCACTGGCAACCACCTATGCGGGTATTGAAAGATGGAAGGTTATTCTCTTTGTCTTCATCACCGGAGGACTCACAGCAGGCTTGGCGGGTGCTGTGCATGTCATGGGCCGTCCACCCACTTACGCGATTTACAGCGGCATGCCCTCGATCAGAGGACTGGGTTTCGAAGGCCTGGCAGTCGCCATGATAGGCAGAAACCATCCCATTGGGATTATCATTTCAGCCATTTTCTTTGGGGGACTTATGGCGGGTGGGAGAATGATGCAGCTCTTTGCTCAGGTCCCTCTGGAGATGGTCCGTGTTGTCGAAGGGGCTGTCGTTCTTTTCCTGGCTATCCCCGAGTTGATACGGTTGTTTTCTTTCTTGCGGACAATGGGGACCCTCCACATTTTCCGATCAAAGCGGTCCTAGGATGAAGATCGGAGGCGGTTATGAATCTTGGATATCTCTGGGGAATCTTCCTCGGGTCTCTTCATGCCATGGTTCCCATTACCCTCACCGCTACGGGTGAGGTGATCGGAGAATCATCGGGTCTGTTCAATATTGGCCTTGAGGGGATAATCCTTTTGGGTGCGATGACTGGCGCTCTCGGAGCTGAGGTCGGAGGACCTATTTTTGGTCTTTTGGTAGGGGTTGTGACAGGGTTTGCCATTGGCTTGGTCTTCGGGTTGGTCTGCACCTATTTCAAAGGGGTCCAACTCATCGCTGGAGTGGGAATCAATCTTTTTGCCGCGGGATTGGTGACATTCTGGCTGATTGACCTGGGTGTACCCGGACACCACGCCGTGGCCGAAAAGGGCCAGATGGTTGATATTTCCACACCTCTCGGAGATTTTAGCCCGATGATTCTCGTGGCACTCGGGTTGCCTGTTCTGATCTACTTTCTGCTCTATAGGACGAAGCTTGGCCTGAAGATCAGGGCAGTAGGCGAGAATCCTCAAGCCGCAGACGTGGCAGGAATCAAAATACATCTTCTCCGCTGGCTATCAACTGCTGCGGGAGCGTCTCTCGCAGGGTTGGCAGGGGCCTATATTAGCATAGACTGGATGGGGTCGGTCACAAAGGAGATTTCCGCGGGGCGAGGCTTTATCGCCCTGGCCACGGTCGTATTCAGCGGACTGAATCCATTGCTGGTTCTGCTGGGCGGGTTCATATTCGGCTTTTTTGATAACCTTGCTGTGTGGGTGGCGACGATGCCGGCTGTTCAAAAAGTCATCCCCTGGCAGTTTGTGGCTATGGCGCCCTATGTCGTTACGTTGCTTGTCGTTGCCGGGGTCATTGGACGCGTTCGTTTTCCTGCGGCCATGGGTATCCCCTACGAACGTGAGTGAGGGGATGTTCAATCTCAAAAGAAGAAAGCAGTCTCGTGGAAGGTAAGAGCGACACAATCCTAGAGGGGAAGGGCATCTGCAAGGGTTTTCCTGGCGTATGGGAGCATCTCATACTCGATCATATCGATATCGATGTCAGGGCCGGGGAAATCCACACTCTGCTTGGGGAAAATGGAGCCGGAAAGACGGTAATCGCAAACTGCCTCTCAGGATTCTATATGCTATCCGAGGGCCAGATCTACGTCAAAGGAAAACCGGTGACGCTGAAATCACCGAGAGACGGCATTAGACATGGCATCGGTATGGTCCACCAGGAGTTAGCGCTGGTGAAACCCTTTACCGTGGCGGAAAATATTGCACTCGGGCTCCCCACATCCGACCTCACTTTTCCCCTTCCCGAAGTGGAAGATCGGGTGCGGGAGCTGTCAGAGAAGTACAAACTGTACATTGACCCGCTGGCCCGAGTGGAAGACCTTTCTGCCGGGGAGCAGCAGAGAGCTGAGATCATCAAGGTGCTTTACCATGATCCTGAAATCCTGATTCTTGATGAGCCTACCTCGTTGATTTCTGCAGATGCCGAACACCTGTTTGAGGCTCTCAACAGCATGGCAGAGATGGGGTATGGGATCCTTTTCATTACCCATAAGATCAAAGAGGCCTTGGAAATAGGTAATCGCGTTACCGTTCTCCGCCTCGGGAAGAGCATGGGGACCAGAGAGACCGCTAAAACGGATAAGACAGAGTTGGTAAAGCTCATGTTTGGAGAGCACACGCCGGCTCATCTTGAGAGAAAACCGGTCGGGTCGAAACGGGTTGTACTCGAGGTCAGGAATCTTGAGGCCCTTGCTGCAGATGAAGAACCAGCACTACAGGGTGTCTCCTTTAGCATCAGGGAAGGCGAGATATTGGGTTTTGCAGGGGTCTCTGGAAATGGCCAGAGCGAACTGGCCGAGGTCATTACAGGATTGAGGAGGGCCACGAAAGGCGAGGTCATCATTCACGGAAAGGATTATACGAACCATAATCCGCGAGACATAATCAGGGCTGGTGTTTCGCATGTTCCAGAGAAACGACGCGAAGTGGGTGTGATTGAGCCGATGACTGTCGCCGAGAACGTCGTCCTGAAAGATATCAGGGTTTCTCCATTTTCGAAGGGGTCCTTCGTCAACATATCCCGTGTAACAGCGCACGCAAAAGAGATCGTGTCCAGATTCGGGGCCCTTGTTTCGGATCTTTGGAAGTCCCAGACACGGATCCTTTCTGGAGGAAACATTCAGCGACTCATATTGGGACGAGAGACGTGGAGAATGCCGAAATGTATTGTGGCCGTCTATCCCACCCAGGGACTCGACGCAAAAGCCATCGATCATACATGGGAATTATTCATGCGGCTCCGGGAAGCAGGGTCCTCCATTCTCATTGTTTCTGAAGATCTAGACGAGATCATGGCACTGAGTGACCGGATCGCGGTCATGTCTAACGGCAGAATCGTGGGCATGTTTGAGGGAAGCAAAGCAAACAGGGAGGAGATCGGGCTCATGATAGCGACGGGTGCTTCCGGTTCGGAGCACTCTCAATAATAGCGACGCCGGCTCCTGCTCCGATCCGATTGGCTCCTGCGGCTATCATGGCTGATGCTGTGGCAAAGTCTTTAATTCCCCCGCTGGCCTTCACCCCCATTCTATGGCCGACGACTCTCCGGATTAAAACCACGTCTTCCACAGTGGCACCGCCAGTTGAAAACCCCGTACTGGTCTTGACAAAGTCAGCTCTCGCCCTTTTCGCTATCTCGCAGGCCAGGACTTTTTCATCCTCCGTCAGCAAGCAAGTTTCTATGATGACCTTTAGCACCGTCTTGCTTTTTGCTTCTCGACGCACGGACCTGATATCTTCTTCCACGGTTTTCACATCGCCATCTTTAAGTGCGCCGATGTTGAGGACCATGTCCAATTCGTTCGCCCCGTCTTCGATGGCCCTTCTGGCCTCAAAAGCTTTGGCACGGGTGTCCATAGCCCCAAGGGGGAATCCGATCACGGAGCAGACATCGACCCCGGTACCCTGGACTTTCTTGGCTACATATGCCACACGGCTTGAATTGACACAGACCGACTTGAACCCATACTGTATGGCCTCATCACAAAGCAGGTCGAAGGCGGATTGAGGAGCTTCCGGTTTCAGCAGGGTGTGGTCGATATACTTTGCAATTTCAGAAGGCGTGACACGCGACGTCTTATCTGCCTCGCCCAGAGAGGCTCTACGCGTTCTATTTTGTGGATAATCATATATCTCGGGAGGAAGGTCCTTTGCTTCGGGAAAGCTCGTTTGGGCGCCCGGGGATTGAACGCTGATAGCGGCTATGCTGTTGGCCCGTTTTATGGCCTCGGGCAGTGGTTTTCCGGATGCCAGGAAATAGGCCAGGCTCCCCACGAATGCATCACCCGCCCCTGTCGTATCAAGGGCTTTCACCGATTCCACCGGCACATGTTCCGTCTCACGATCAGTCACCAGAAGACTGCCTCGCTCCCCCAGGGTCAGAATGACCGCGCCCGCTCCTCGTTCTATGAGGAGACGCGCAGCGGTTTCAGCCTCNNCGAAGGGCGGCCAGGTTGATTTCCAGAGGGATCTCCAGCTGGCAGACCAAAATCTGAGTTTCGGCGATGGCAGCGCGGGCAGCCTCGATCTCCTTTTCGGTCAAAAGATCATTTGCACCCGTGACAATAATGATGGCATTATGACCTTCCGGATCCACAGCAATGGGAGCAACGCCAGAAAAAGCCTGGTCGGTGAAATGCACGTGTTGGGTTTTGATTCCCCAGTGTGCAAAATTTTTCAAGGTGTCCTCTCCAAAGACATCATGTCCTAATTTGGCGACCATGGTCACTTCGCCCCCCAGTTTGGCAGCCATGACCGCCTGGTTTGCCCCTTTACCTCCGAATCCCATGTGAAAACGGGTTCCATGCAATGTCTCGCCCATACGGGGCAGCCGGGGCACATAGCTAATGAGATCGAGATTGGATGCACCGACAACGCAAACCTTGGGTCTGTCCATGAAAATCCCTCCTCACCTTACAGCTTACTCGGCCTGGGAATACTCGAGGCTTACATGGGGAGCAAAGGACCTGAGAAGCAGCTCCGTGATATCTCGTTGCCTACTTCCAGACGGCTTTTCCACCAAAACCGCCCTGGTGATCGTTTGATCGCCCGCGAGCCTGTCCATGTTCATGCAAGAGATCGCCGCCTGGAGCGGTGACAGACTTGGATTGAATGCCGCGTTTTCCACATACCGACCCGTGTAGGTCTCTCCGTTGGTGACTTGAATTGCGCAGCCCGCGAAATTATTCGTGTAAGGTGCATGGCTTTGATTGGCAGCGGAAAGTGCCTCAAGGACCAAGGCGTCGGCTGAAGCCGTCTTCAGGGTCAGGTTTTGTTGAACTTTGGAAGGTGCCATCGAGGCGGCCTTTTTTTTGAGATCATGGGGACCAAAGGCATCTGGCAGGAGTTGGTTCAGTCGCGTAGAGCTGAACCCGGAGGCTCCCTGTGAAGGCGTGAGAATCATGAGCGTGCCACTTCCTTCGAATTCAGCTAGAAACTGGCGGCAGTATCCACAAGGAGCTGCCGACACGGCGATCGATTGAAGCTGCCCGGCTCCGCTTGCCCAGGCGTTCACGGTCGCAGCCTGCTCTGCGTGCACCGTCTGACCCAAGGCCTGACCTAAGAACTCGATGTTTGCCCCCAGATAGAGTTCGAAGTCGCTCACCGGGGTCGGAGAACGAGCTTTGGCTACCGCTCCAACCTGGAAGTGAGAGATTGGGATAACCGCATATGTCTTCGCGATTGGAAGCAACCGCACCATAAGACCTTCGACTGCGATTCCCATTATCTCAACGAGTGCGCTGCACTGCGCTTGAGTGAGCTTTCCCCCATTGCCCGAAATAGCCTGCAGGTGTTCCCGCGTGGCTTTTGGAAATGCTGTGAGAACTTGCTCAAATTGACGCTCTCGATCATTCATGGCCGCAGGTGTGGAAGACTCGTATTCGTTTCACTTGAGATCTTCAACCCCATTTCTGTTGACCCTTGCGTAGAAGAGCCTGGGGGGCTTTACTCTTTTGCGCCCGATACTGTACGCGTTCAAAAACCTCTCTTTTGCTGGTTCGATCTTATCTTTATTGCCGTCCGAATAGAAAGTGGCCAGAGACTCACCTTCCTCCACTTTATCTCCCACCTTCTTCATCAGGTATATACCAATAGAAGGGTCAATGGGCTGATCCTTTGTTTTTCTGCCGGCACCCAGTATCTTTGAGGCCAGTCCCACATCCCGTGCATCGATCTTTTCCACAAAGCCCGAAGACTTCGACTTGACCTCAATGTTAATCTTGGGCTGGGGGAGCAAGCCAGGATTTTCGATGACCTCCCTGTTTCCCCCCTGCGCTTCGATCAATTCACCCAGCTTTTCCAGACCTTTTTTTGTCTCGATATTCCTCCCTATGATATCTATCGCTTGATTTCTCGAAGATACGACCCCGGAAATAAGGAGCATGTCGCTCCCCAATTCCTTCACAAGATCAACCAGATCCTGTGGACCATCTCCCCTCAAGGTATCAATGGCTTCTTTTACTTCAATGGCATTCCCTATTGCGTAACCTAACGGCTGTTCCATACTTGTAATCAACGCGACAACCCTTTTACCTGCGCCCTCTCCGATATCCACCATGGTCGCAGCAAGCTCCAGTGCATCCTCGTATTTCTGCATAAACGCGCCGACCCCGGTTTTTACGTCCAGCACGATTCCGTCTGAACCTGCTGCCAGTTTCTTACTCATGATAGAGCTTGCAATCAGTGGAATGGAATCGACGGTGGCGGTTCGGTTTCTCAAGGCATACATATGTTTATCAGCAGGAACCAGAAGAGCTGTCTGAGCTGCTATACTCACGTGGATATGATTGACGACTTCAACAAACTTCTCTTTCGGCAGTTCCACCTGCATACCCGGAATGGATTCCAGTTTATCTACCGTACCCCCTGTGTGGCCAAGCTCTCTTCCTGTCATCTTCGCAACGATCCCTCCACTTGCGGCGACAAGCGGGGCAAGGACGAGTGTCGTTTTGTCGCCCACCCCTCCCGTGGAATGTTTGTCAACCTTAGAGCCTTCTATTCCCGATAGATCGACCTTGTCGCCCGAATCGACCATTGCCATCGTCAAGTCGATACACTCCGTAGCGCTCATTCCCCTGAAATATATGGCCATCAAGAGAGCCGCCATCTGGTAATCGGGGATGTGGCCTTTGACAAATCCGTTGACCATGTAGTTTATCTCATCTTTGGACAGTTCGCTTCCGTCTCTTTTTCTTTTTATTAATTCAGAAATGTACATCTATTTGTCCGACTCCAGTTTACTGTTCAGATTCTGAATGATTCCGCTTACAAGCCCTTTGAGTTCATCTGCAGCATTCTCGGCTGTCTCAATAATCGCCTTGTGTGAAAGCGGCAT
Organism: Pseudomonadota bacterium; assembly: GCA_011773445.1. Taxonomy (GTDB): domain Bacteria; phylum Desulfobacterota; class BSN033; order WVXP01; family WVXP01; genus WVXP01. Next base: position 9,341 of record WVXP01000179.1, read on the forward strand.
TCCGGTCATACCTGCGGCCATGTTGGTAATCATGGACAGGCCAAGCACTCTCATCCCGAGGCTTTTTGCCATGATCACTTCCGGCACTGTCGACATGCCGACGATATCAGCCCCCATATTTCGCAACATCCTTATCTCGGCAGGGGTCTCATAAGAGGGCCCAGACAACCCGAGATAGACGCCTTCCCTAAGTTTTATCCCCAGTCTATCGGCAGCATCATGGGCCAGGGCCCTCAACTCACGGCTATAGGCCTCTGTCATATCAACAAAATGAGTCGTGCCTCTAAGAGGATTATCACCCATCAGGTTTATGTGATCGCTGATGACAATAATATCCCCAGGTGAAAAAGATTCATTGACTGCCCCGCTGACATTCGTAATGACGAGTATTTCTACTCCAAGTCCTGCCATGACCCTTACAGGGAAACATACCTTCTGCATGCTGTAACCCTCGTAGTAATGGACTCTCCCTGAAAATGCGAGAACATTTACCCCAGAAAAACTTCCAAAAACCACCTCCCCCTTGTGGCCTTCAACCGAAGATACGGGAAAATTTGGAATCTCATCGAACTTGATCTTTACGGTGTCTCTCATCTCGTCAACCAGGGTTCCAAGACCGCTTCCCAGTATGATTCCAATTTTGGTCTCGGTGTTTATTCTACCTCTTATTTTCCTGACTGCTTCAATCACTCCTTTATCCACGGATTACCTCCCCTTTAAAGCTCTTTCCATTTTTCAGTCTTCCCGCTCCCAACATGTCCGCGATTGTCTGACCACAATCCGCAAATGTATCCCTTGTGCCAAGATCCACATCCCTTTTTACCATTTCTCCATATACAAGGAGAGGTACATGTTCCCTTGTATGATCCGTATGGACTCGGTGAGTGGGGTCGCAGCCATGATCGGCTGTAATGATAAGGACGTCGTCTTTCGATAAAACCTCCATGATCTGGGGTATCTTACGGTCAAAATCCTCGAGAGCTCGTGCGTAGCCTTCGACGTTTCTCCGGTGTCCGTAGACAGCATCAAAGTCCACAAGGTTCACAAATATGAGCCCAGTGTGATTCCTATGCTTTTGTATCGATTCTATCGTCTTATCGATCCCATCATGACTATCATCTGTGTGTATCTCTTCGGTGAGACCCCTGTGTCCGAATATATCTCCGATCTTCCCCACGCCGATGACGAAGGACCCTTTTTTCTTCAACAGGTCGAGAAGTGTTTCATGGGGCGGAACAAGAGAGAAATCCTTGCGAGCACCGTTGTCTCTTTCGAATCTCCCTACAGACCCCACGAAAGGCCGTGCAATAACCCTCGCCACAGCGTGATCACCGGTCAACGTGCTTCTTGCAATCCCGCAGTATTCATAGAGTTTTTCCAAGGGCACCACGTCCTCATGGGCTGCAACCTGAAACACAGAATCCGCGGAGGTATAGACGATGGGATAGCCCGTTCTCAAGTGATCAGCGCCGAGCTTCTTTAAAATCTCTGTTCCAGAGGACGGATAGTTACCGAGGGTTTTCGTCCCAATTCTTCTTTCAAATTCCTCCATGATCTCCATGGGAAATCCATCTGGGTAGGTGGGGAAGGAGAAATCAAGGACAACGCCGGATATTTCCCAATGCCCGCTCGTCGTGTCCTTGCTGGGGGATAGCTCCCGCATCTTACCGTAGCAACCGGTTATTTGTTCCTGACTGCAACCGACATCGACGATTCTACCCATCCCGAGGGAGCAGAGGTTCGGTATGAGCAGCTCTCCTCTTTCCTGGTATATATGCAAAAGGGTGTTTACCCCATCATCGTTGAAGCGGTATGCATCCGGCATGTAGCCCACACCGACACTATCCATCACGATCAAAATGACTCTATTGATCATCAGTCAAGAGGATCCGAAATCTCCCTCATTCTCCCATCCACCAGACCGTTATCACAAAAATTCAATTCCGGGATTATCTCGATGAACAGGAATGAGAGAACGAAAAAGGATTTCCTGGCAACGCGCCTATGGAGTGAACCGGATTGGTCGTTTTTTGATTGATACGCTTCTCACACTGCTTTTAGGTATTCACGGCTTAGCATATACCTGCGGCCACACTGTTAACCCTTTTGAAAAACGCCGCCAGTTTCTTTTCATCTAAAATTCCGTCTGTTCGAACTCCTGTGCAGACGTCCACAGCATAGGGTTTGACGGTTCGAATGGCTTCAACGACATTGTCCTCACTCAGACCACCTGCGAGAAATACCGGAAGGTTCACACTTTCCTTTAGTCTCCTGCTAATGTCCCAATCGTGAGTTCTCCCTGTACCCCCGAGTTCCTTTTCCTGCAGATTCGGGTTCCCCGAGTCTAAGAGAATCGCATGAACTTCAGGGGCGACCTCTCTCGCTTCTTGAATGGCACCTTCCGCCATGACATGAATTACCTGAACAATACGAATGCCAGGCAGTGCAGCCCGGAGTTCGNNTTGGTTCGACAACGCCTCTGCTGCTCAATTATTTCTCTCGCATGGGTCAAGCTTGTCAGGAGGAACGTTGCCACTCCTGGAGGAATGGTTGATGAGATTTCAGTTATGGACGATTCTGGAATCGGACCCGGACCACTTGGCATTTCTGAGACCAATCCAATAGCTGATGCTCCATAGCGGACAGCCATTGCTGCTTCATGAATACTCTGTATGCAGCAAATCTTAATTCTCGGAATATACATCTGCCAGTTCCGAATGGACCAAGAAGGAGCCCAACACAAATCCGCCAGCAGGAACTGTGCACAGCCCAATGAACAAGAAACGGAATCTATTGCCCTGATCTTTCGGCGTAAGAACAAGCGTACCTCTTTGCGGCTTGAATGAAAAGTGAAAAGTGGAAAGGGGCCAAGGGCAGACTTGACCCCTTTCCATATCTTTGCGACCATAGGGATTGTGAGTTGGATTTTGAGCGGCACGCTTTGCGGGGTCCAGAAGGATAGGGCAACGGCTTCTGGAGTTGAAGTGCGGGCAACATTGACTGGTCTAACATTTTAGGTGCAGGGCGCAAAGCACCCATTCAGCGGGGATTTCGACGGGAGGGAAACCAGAACATGGAAAGTAAGCTCACAATTTATCTGGCTGGGCCTCTGTTCACTGAGGCGGAGAGGATCTGGAATAAACGCCTTGGCGACGAACTTGTTACTCTGATTCCCAATGCTGAGGTCTTTTTGCCGCAGGTCCAGGCTATGAAACATATGAAAGCAGCGAGTGTCGATTTCCAGAGCCTGGTGGACGACTGCATACGGAGCCTTGAAAGAGCCCATGTGATCGTGGTCGTTCGCGATGGCAGTGACGCTGACTCAGGAACCTGTTGGGAGTGCGGCTATGGCTATGCCAAAAGGAAACGGATCATCGGAGTAAGAACCGATTTCCGGGGATCCGAGGATGAAGGCCTCAACGCCATGCTGCGAAGGACTTGCTCGAAAGTAATCTACCACCCCTCAACACGGGAGGATCCTGCCAGTCTAGCCCGCGAGATCGCTGCACATATTTCTGATTCCGAGCCAGGCTAGTATTCGTATGAACGGTGTCAGGTCTTGACAGGCCGACCAAGAATGGCATTTTTGGGCGATTTCAACTCGCTAACTACCTGATTTTATTGAAGCCAGTTTCACAAAATGTGAATTCTCGGTCGGCCTGTTGACATGAAACATACCTTGTTTCATTGGTCGCTTCCGTTTGTCTGACTTGAGCGGTTATAGAAAGGGGTACGCGCTTATAATGGCTTTTTCACACCATGGTCCTCACGAATACCCAGCTAGCTGCGGCCAGGAATTGACTCACCGCCACGGCATAGAGCGGTGCGTAGGCGACCCATGAACGATCTCCGCTTCTCATCCAAGCCCTCACCCACCTGGTGGACGGAATTTTCCAGATCCAATCTGCGTCTCTTTTTATCTCGCGCTCTCCATACTTCGCGATAACAAAGCAGATTATCCCCACCAGAGATTTCTCCAGAATAAGGCCAGCTTCTGGACCGAGGAGAGTCATGGCGGTTCGCATGACAGGATTGCCCTCGAGCGCCAGGTCTCCACTGATTCCTGTTATCGTCATTTGGACATCTGCGGCCGCTGCTAACACGTAGAGGGCACTGCCCAGAGCGAGCTTGTGGCGTGAGAGGAATGACTTTATTCGTGGTCTAATACTCATAGATTTGTATGAGGAGATCGGCACCCAAGAAAAATATCGCTCATTAGTTGCCGCGACGAAGTGGTTGTTCAGAAGATTAAAGGTACCTTCACAGAATCATAACCTCTAGCCGGACACTGACGTCAACCCTCTTGATGAGCAATTCTCTCCCCACGCCTTGACACACCGAGGAGGACTGGCGAAAAAACAGAAAATCAGTCAATGGCAATTTGATTATTCTATTGTTGCCGTGTTCATTCTAATTGCTATAATTGGAGAGAGAATTCATGATCGGAGGGTGAACATTGAAAGAGATGTTTATTACGATTTTCCTCACCTTGATCGTGGTATTATCGGCTTTTGCAGGGGATTTCAGAAAAGCTGAATGGGGAATGACGAAAGAACAGGTCAAAGCCGTAGAAGAAGCAGATCGATCATCGAGGGCGGTTGGGATCACAGAAGATTGGAAAGGTTGGTTGCTGTTTAGGACATCCATAAGAGGTCTGGAAACTTCTATCTGGTATGAGTTCGAAGATGAAAAATTAGTATCTGGCTCGTACAGTTTCACTTCAGTGGCTCCTGAAAGGTGCAGTGAATTTTTTGATGAACTGGTGGAAACAGTGGGCAAGAAATACGGAAAACCGAAGGTGAAGAATATTTGGAAGCCTGACCCGAAATTATCTAAAACGTGGGCCAATCGGAGTAAGGCGGTTCTAGCTGGAGATTTGAGGCGGATCGCAGAGTGGTCAACAGAAAGAACAGCAATCAAACTAGAGCTTTATTCTGAAAAGTATGATGAGACCTGGTCTAAGTGGTCTGAAAAGGACAGCACGTTTGAACGACTCCTACACCTTGACCTGAGTTACTACAGCAAGGAATATCTCGAGAGACTTAAGCCCGAAAAGGAAGAATGGATCGACAGGATATTCTGAGAAATCAGATTAATTCCAATGCCCCGAGGGAAACCAGAGGCTTGTCATTTTCTCGACGCCAATCCTCTGAAACGCAACTGAGCTAACCCTGGATCTCTTCGATGCAAGGATGGCAGGACTCCATATGATGTCTAACAGTTAATCCACCCATGGGTAAGGCACCTCTATTTCAAGGTAGTCCGAGTTAATTTCTCTATTCGCCTTTCGGCACAATGAGCAAATTCTGGCAAATCTGCTATCTGCCAGAAACATNNTGCGCCCAACGTGCTCAGGCTTTGAAGGGATCGCAAGACTTTCAATTTTGCTCTCTTTAGAAAAAGTATCTGCTTTTGACATATTTCTCATGTCTTCATGCGTTTCCGAGGAACTTCCTGTCTCCAGCCCCGTAGCCACTGGGGCCAGGATAGGCAAGGAGGTGAGAAGTTCAGCCTCGGCCATGAATGCTAGGATGTTGAGGTCACAGGATGATGCCCCCCTTTCTTGTGTCTACGTTCGTCTCTCAACCTGTCCAACGTTTTTTTGAGACAGGGTTCACAGATCGTATGGGTAACCCCACCATCCGAAAAAGGAGTTTTCTCCCCGATTAGTTTGTTACATTCAAAACAAATAACTTTCATGTCTGAGCACCTCCAATTCGTCTTGACTCCGTGAGACGGATCAGGTCAATCTGCGCATTTTGTTTTGGGCAATTTTGATGCCTACAGTCAACAACGTTTTAAGTATTTAAGATCAATCAGTTTTCTTGAAGAAACAATCCTTCTGTGAGGGGCAAAAGGGAAAGGAAATACACAGAAATGCCCGAAAACTCATTCATCAATTTTGTACTTCTTTTCCCTGCGTCAGCTTCAAAGGTTCCTGAGAATTTCAGAACCTCCAAAAGCTCTTGCCCTGCGACTGAAAGGGGAATATGTTTTATCCACCTAGAAATCCTCCGAGGGAGCAAACATGAGAGCCAGAAGGTGGGAAGGAGTCGACAGATGGAAATCCTAAATCGAATCTTGAATGCCATTCCGTTCTGGATTTACACAATCCTAGGAATTGTCATGGTTATCTGGATAATTCTGGGCTTTCTCGTCCCACTGATGATCTATTCAATGTGTCGCAGGATAAAAACCATAGAATGGAACATGAACTACATTCTTTTTGGAGATAGGAAAACAAGTACCAGGAATATAAAGGGGAATTGGAGGGAGAGCGCAGTTGAGTGGGTTGTTGCCGTGGTTGAACGAAGGCGGAAGGAATTGAGGAGACGGGAGGGAACAGGCTACCCGGTCCAAGAACTTGAAATCTCAGAAGACGAATAAGGGATGACCATCTTTCAACGGTCTAGCACCCCATGATTCTGCTAATCCTTTTCGTTGACCCTTTTCTGAATCGAGGTTACAAATATGGTTGAAATCTCGGCCCTGGTCGAGACTTAAGTCAAGAAGGGTATTATTACTTAAGATGAGTTGATGGAACGGTGTGATAAGCTGGAGGCGAGGGTGAGCGGGACGTAGGTCAGCATTTCAATCTGATTTCGTTGTTTTTGGCCTGAAGGTAAGAACAGAGAATGATTTTGGGGGTACTCGAAATGAACAAAAGACGATATTCCTCGATACTCGTGTTGGCAATGATCGCCGGATTTCTGGGGGGAGCGGTGGCAAGCCGAGTGTTTACAGATCAACGGGCATTCGCTCAAAGGAAATCTAACGCTGCAAAGCTTATGGAAGCGCAAGAATTCAGGCTTGTTGACGGCCTTGGCTACACAAGAGCAGTTCTAACAGTCCGGGATGGAAAGGTCCTAGCTGAAATTCCTGACTTCACTAAATGGACGATAAAATTCCGGGAAGAAGGCAAACAAAAGGAGTGAGAAGCCCACCCAGGGGCTTGACCACGGCACAAGGGCCTCGGACCAAGGGGGAGTAGCAAGCACACAGGGGTTTATTTGAAACGCCATTCGCAAATTTTGGGGCAGGATGGTGGGTTTGGATTTCAGTTAGCAGGTGTCGCGCACCTTGTTGTGGTGTGCGTTATATGTGGAAGAAACTGCCTCTTCCCTGGCGTAAGGGCCGAGTACAGCGCGACTCCTCGGATACGAACTCATCCAAAACCCAGATCTTAGGCCGGCGGTTTCGTAAAGGGATTCGAAACTTCGACGGTGGTCTATTAATGGGAAATCGGACCTCACTGAGCACGTGGTCATGGTGGCCCCTTGTTTTCACTCATCCATTTCGATCGATTTGAAATCTGGGACTCCTGTCTTCTTCTGCGCTGAGGTTTTCATATCTTCGTGATATTTTGACCATCTAGAAACTCCAGATATTGGCCCGATATCACAGGTTAGGTCCCAATTGTGATATTCTCAATGTATCTGCAATCGGCTGAGCTTTGCTTTTCTGGCAGGATGACCCATGTATCTATCTGTTACTTGTTTCTCTATAATTAAGATTTGTACATAGTTTTTGTGCACCTATATAGAAAACTATCCAATATACAACGTTATGCGAAAAAGGTTTTTTAATGTGGCAAAGAAAATTTGGGAGCTGTTTTTGTTACCTCACGTTTCGAAGGATTGACGGGAGTCAAGCAGCTACTTAACAGTGCCCTCCGCTGGCGGTTCAGTCCTATCTGTTACATATTTGCTATTTTTATTATAGCTTTGCTTAGGTTTGCCAATATCGGACTTCATATCAAAGCTATACCGATCCCCTCGCAGTGGATAAGCTTTCGTTTAATCTTTATTTTTAGAGATTTATGGGTGGCTATTGGTGAAGAATGTGGTTGGCGAGGATTTGGATTACCTCGCCTTCAAAACCAAATTGGATCTTTGGGGGCAAGCTGGCACCTTGCTATGTCTTTTATTCCAGGATCCCCGCAATATACAGATTCCTTCTCTATATACGGTTCCGATGTACGTAGCGGCATTCACGATACGCATGCCCAGTGAAGCCACTATGATGCTATATTTTTATATTCCCATTGTCATCCTATCAATTATGCTTTTGCCACGGCCATTATTTGTTTTTACATTTTCAAAAACAGGGAATTGATTAAGGAAATGAATACGGAGAGAAATGCGCTAGGCGGGTGGTTCGCATGATTCAGCAGAGAAGCCACGCCCTTACGGATGTGGCTCTCCATGCTGGAATGAATAACCTCCTATCCATGGGGGATCAACGCCTTGCGTTGGATCAAAGGTAGTGGCATCCCTGAGCGATGTCGACGTTTTGCGTAAGCGGTTTCATTTCATTGTATTTCTTGGCATTTCAGATTGCTTGATTAAGTGAAAGACGTACTCGTATTTTCCTGAAAAGCGCCTTTAGGGGGATGGTGATGAATCCCTTCTCTTTTCCCGGTGTTGGAGCCATTTTCTTCGGGGTTGATCGGGTCGAACAATTGGCAGATGACGTTTCCAGCCTGGAAGAGAAGGGGACATCAGTTGTCTTGATTAGTGATGCCGGCGTTG
>WVXP01000179.1:17885-20857 GCA_011773445.1 Pseudomonadota bacterium
TCAGTCGATGAAGCTGCCGCAATCGTGCGTCGTTGTGGAAAGCCCTGTATCGTGGGATTGGGGGGAGGTTCGGCCCTCGATGTGGCAAAACTCGCAGCCGTTATCGTCGGAGATGATCGTCCGGCACAGGATTATGCCCTGTGTGCCCATTCTTTACCGAAGCCTGCGTTGAAAAGGATCATGATTCCGACCACGGCAGGGACAGGATCCGAGGTGACGCGTAATGTCATTTTTGCGACCCGTGAGGGACGCAAGGTTTGGGCATGGGGTAAGGAACTCCTACCGGATCTCGTGATACTTGATCCTCGTTTGACAATCAGTTTACCGGCTCATATAACAGCCACTTCGGGGCTTGATGCCCTTGTGCATGCCATCGAGGCATGTACAAGTCAACATAGAAATCCCTTTAGCGATTCTCTCGGCCTTCATGCCATTCGTCTTGGAAAACAGCATCTCATGACCGCCATTGAAAAGCCTAACGACATGATAGCACGAAGCGGCATGCTGCTGGCTTCGACACTGGCAGGTCTTGCTTTCGGTACAACCGGGACAGCAGCGGCCCATTCCATCGGGCATGCCCTGGCCACCATCGCTGGTATACCCCATGGTAGAGCTGTTGCTATTGGTCTGGATGCGATCTTGGAATGGAACGCAGAAGCGTCGCCCGAGGCCTTTGCCGCCGTGGCAGATGCACTTGGCAGTCAAAGAAATCCAGACGCTGCCGCTCCGGCATTCAGGACCTTGATTGAGCAGACAGGGTTAGACCGCTCTTTGGTCGATAAGAAAATCGATCCGGAAACGCTGGCTACCGTCATGATGGCAGAAGAGAATAAACCCATGATTGAAAACAATGCTCGTCCCATCACGCAGCAGGATGCCCTGGAATTGGCCCGACGCACTTTGAGTTTCTAAGTAGATAGCATGCCAATCGGCTCCGGCGATGTAAAAGGGAGTATCCGCTCATGAAAATTACAGATATCAAGACATTCGTGGTCGAGAATCCACCACCCCATTACGGAGGACTTTATTGGGTATTCATAAAACTAACCGCTGACGACGGGGTGGAGGGTTTTGGTGAGGCTTATTCTGTTCCTTTTTACCCGCATACGGTGGCAAAAATGATTGAGGATGTGGGTGAGCAGTATGTCGTTGGTTCTGACCCGTTCAAAATAGAACGTCTTTGGCGAATTATTTATTCCAGCGGCTATACCCAGCACCCTGACCTATCAATGATGGGTGTCCTGAGCGCCATTGAGATGGCATGCTGGGATATCATTGGCAAAGAGCTCAACAAGCCCATTTATGATTTACTGGGTGGTCAGGTTCACGAGAAGTTAAGGTCTTATACTTACATTTATGCGAGAGAATCAGACAAAACAGACGTATATCGTGATCCCGAATTAGCTGCAAAAAGAGCGGCTGAGTATGTCAAAGAAGGCTTCACCGCCGTAAAGTTTGACCCCGCCAGGCCCTATTCAGCCTTTGACCCCAGACAGCTTTCTCTGGAGGCACTGGAAAATGCGGAGAAGTACGTAAAGAACATTCGGGAGGCTGTCGGTATCAAATGCGATCTGCTTATTGGGACACATGGTCAGATGACCACTTCCGGTGCCATTCGTTTAGCCAAGCGTTTGGAGAAGTTCGACCCATTATGGTTTGAGGAGCCGGTGCCACCCGAAAACGTAGAAGAAATGGCCAGGGTTGCCCGCTCAACCAGCATCCCTGTGGCAACAGGAGAACGACTTGCAACCAAGTATGAGTTTGCCCGATTACTTGAGAAGCAGGCGGCATCCATTCTGCAAATGGCTCTGGGGAGAGTCGGTGGGATACTTGAAGCCAAAAAAATTGCTGGCATGGCGGAAGTGCACTACGCTCAAATTGCACCCCACCTGTATTGTGGACCGATTGAAGGCGCTGCAAACATTCAAATTGATACCTGCAGCCCCAACTTCTTGATACAGGAAGGCATAGAAACCTGGAGCGGCTTCCACGCTGAAATTCTGAAAGAGCCCATCCGGTGGGAAGATGGGTATATCATACCGCCAACCAAGCCTGGGCTGGGTGTTGAGCTAAACGAAGAAGTTGCAGCCAAACATCCTTACACTGGGAAAAGGCTTCATCTCGAGATGCTGGATAGACCCGTTTAATGGTCTGTGAGCGACTTTCTTGAGGAATATGGGCCAGATTCGATCTCGGGAACATTGAATCCTAGCCTGGACGCACTTCCGGGCAGAGCAGGACCAATATGCCCACTGGCAACAAAGCGAACTTGATAGACAAATAGGAAATTAGGAGAACAGACGCCTAGTTTCCCTCGGACAACAAAAGCGAGGGTGACGAGCTGAAAACAGTAATGTGTTATGCAATATAGCATCTTAACCCTTTGGAGGTTTGGCGCAATCTGACATGGGATAGGTCGCAACGGTTTGTAGGGGTGGGCATTCCGTACAAGCCCATCTGTGAGAACCCTCCTATCTATTCTAGCATGTCTGAAGCGGGCCAGAATCCGGCAAGATAGGGTTGCTGGGCACTGACGGAGAGATAGCGTAAGCAGCTTCTGAAGCGAATCCGTCTGAAGTCAGGATATCTGCCGTCTAATAGGTGACTTCTAATGGGTTCTATATATTTGGAACCGACTGCCCCTCCTAGATTTTTTGACATTTCCTTCATATCTTGACATCTCCTGAACAGTTGTCTTCTCTCTCTCCAAACGAATTGAAGATTTCAAGTAACTATGATACAGAGTTGAACCTCGGTAGCGAGGGTGACAAAACCCGACCAAAGCAGTTGAACTAGGAGGGAATCTGAGGAATCCAAAATGAAAGGCTCTATTGCCTCTCCTCACAAATCCCGTTTATTTCTGTCGGAAAGTGCGCCACGAGGCTGCGCAGGAGATGAGGGAGGGCCCCTCGGAGCCGGCTTGCAGGAGCAGGCTTCAAACCGCCTTAAGCTGCTCTGGTCAAAAGCCATGG
>WVXP01000180.1 GCA_011773445.1 Pseudomonadota bacterium
TGTGCATGTCCTTCTCTTTAAAGGGGACCTACCCGATGAGAAGTGGGAGAGACAGAGTGATCATGCCCAGAGGACACTCTACGGCGAAACGATCGACCTGGGGGGGAAGATTACTGCTGAGCACGGCATCGGTATTCTCCGGAAATCGTATCTTTCCATGAATCTCGGATCGAGTGAACTCGACGCGATCAAACGTTTGAAAAGCGCCCTCGATCCCAAGTACATTCTCAATCCGGGGAAGATTTTCGATCTTTGAGGAGAGATTAAGACAGCCTCAGTTCCACCAGCCCGGTAGCATTCGTTTCTCCCATATCCCCAGTTCATTAGAAACTTTGGGGTAGGGGCGACAGAGGAATCCTCACGGACCTTGAACCGGCCTGGGGCTCTCGGCCTAACCACTCAGTATCCGCTGTGCTGCTGCGACGCCACGGCCGGGCTCGAAATTGTAACCGGCCTTTTTCAGACCCTTCTCCAGCGCGGAGATAGTGGCCAATACCTCGCCAGAATCAGTTATCCCCATGTGGCCAATCCTGAAATACTTGTTCTTTATCTGGGGATGTAGACCACCCGCGAATATTGCTCCAGCCTCTTTTGCATGACCAATTAAACTGGCATCTACTCCTTCAGGATAGAGGGGTGCTGTCATTGTCGAAGCTGCAAATTCATTTTTGGTTGGCACCTGGCTCAATTCCAGTTCAGTTACCGCTTCCTTGATTGCCTGACTCATTTCTCTATGACGCCGGAAACGCTGTTCCATACCCTCCGCCAGTATTTGAGCTAAGCTGACATTCAAGGCCAGTATAAGATTTACCGCCGGAGTACCAAAATATGCGGGTTTTCTGGCTTCATAGGCTTCCATGATCGGCAGCCAGTTGGTCCAATCCGCGTAATAGTTGCTCACAGGATGGCGACGGGTACGAAATGCATCCATCGCCCGAGAACTGGCGACGAGTAGCGCCAGGCCAGGTGGTACCCCGACTGCTTTCTGTGAGGCAGTAAGGGCCACATCGACTCCCCAATCCTCCTGTCTCAGTTCTTCCCCAGCAATCGAGCAGACACCGTCCAGAATGGATAGGGTGCCCGCTTCTCGGGCCAGTTGTGTCCAACCTTTAGCATCTCCTAACACCCCAGTACTGGTGTCGACATGGGTAAAAGCCAATAACTTATAGCTCTGTTTGCTCAGAGCATCCCGGACTTCTTCGCTTGTCGGACGTTCCCCGACAGAAGCTGTTATCTGATCCACCTGGCAACCATATCGCTCAAGGATGGCACCCATTCGGTCACTAAAATAGCCCGTATTAATCAGAAGAGCCTTATCGCCCGGCTCGACCAGATTGGCCACTGCCAGGTCCATGGCAAGCGTTCCGGAGCCCGCAATAACAAAGGGCTGGCCATTTGGAGCCAGCCACACCTCACGCATCCGTTCCAGGACCTGTCCGAATTCTTCGACAAAATCAGGTGCCATATGACTCNNATATGACTCGGTGTTGGCCGAGCCATAGCCTGAAGAACCTCAGGATCGAAATCGATTGGACCCGGTATCATAAGTAGTTTTCGACCGGCCATCTGTGCCTCTCCCTTCTCTATCAGGTTGGCCCACCACCCTCTGTCTCGATCAGCAATCTACCTTGTAACAGGAGATGGCGAGGAATTTTGGCTACATTATCACAGATGGTTTGCAAAATCTACTCGATTTCTCGAACACTCAGGACTATTGAAAAAAAGAGAGTTATCATTTTATGGTCCTCCACCAATTTACTGCTTTTCCTTTTCTTCATTGAGATCTAACAATTTCCCGTTCCTCTTCATTTCGAATTGGTGTAAAGTGACGCAAATACGGGATAAAGGGTATCTTGTCATATGAATACTCGTTCCCGGGCGAAATTAGGATTTCAGACACGAGAAAGGAGGAAAACGATGAGAATCAAACTGACACATGCGATGCTTGTGGCTGTCTGTGCCCTGTTGCTCCTGGGGTGCAATACGTCACCCCTAAGCCCATCGGACATGGTGCATTTAGGGTCAACTGCGAATCCCAATGAAACTAAAGACTTCTACGCAGGAAACCCTGACGCGACGAGCGCAGGCGTATTTACAGTTCCTGCCGACCGTGTTTTGGTGATAATAAATGTCATCATCCATCCCCTGAGCCCTGGCCCAGGGATTCTGGACATCACCATGATACAGAGCGACGCATCATTAGGTGACCGTATACGTCAGACCTGGCATGTTCCCAACTCCCAACCCACCCAGTTCGATTTTTCACCTGGGGAAGTCATTTCATCGGGCTCCAAACTCATGATGAAAAACGAGTCAAGCAGCCCTGGTCGCGTGCATGTATCCTTTTTCGGCTATGTCACGCCCGTCGATTGATTTGTGATCAGATCCTTTTCAAAGAGTTCATTGCTCATGGCATTCAGGGGAGCCTCGATAGATCGAATCCACTTCATCTTTCTAAGTGTCGGCCATTTCTACGACCACCTATTCATGTTGGTTTTTGCTACGGTGGCCGCACTCTCCCTCTCCCACGAATGGGGGATGAGCTATGGAGAGCTCATCCCATATGCCACGCCCGGCTTCATTGCCTTCGGCCTATGTTCGGTTCCCGCAGGCTGGCTTGCTGACAAGTGGAACCGCAAGGGCATGATGGTCGTCTTCTACATCGGCATCGGCCTGAGCTCAATTTTTACCGCACTCGCGGAAACACCACTCCAGATCGGAATTGGCCTTTTCGCGATCGGACTCTCTGCGGCCATCTATCACCCGGTCGGTGTCGCGCTTGTTGTTCAAGGGCGCGAGAATACGGGTGTACCCCTCGCCATCAACGGGATTTTCGGCAACATGGGGGTAGCCTGCGCGGCACTCATCACGGGGTTTCTCATCGATCACGCGGGCTGGCGCTCCGCATTCGTCTGGCCCGGGGTCGTGTCAATCGCAACGGGGATCGCTTACGCCGGGCTTTTGTGCGCGGGCCGTAGTTCAGGCGCCGAGGAAACCCAACGTCCTGTCACGTCCAAGAAGGCTACAGACACGCTAGCGATTAGCAGAAGGCTCCTCGGCCGTGTGTTCGTTATCATCTTCTTGTCCACAGCGCTCGGAGGGTTTGTCTTCCAGAGCACAACCTTCACGCTGCCCAAGGTCTTTGACGAGCGCCTTGCCGAGCTGGCGATATCAGCGACTCTCGTCGGATGGTACGCTTTCATGGTGTTCGCCATCGCTGCCTTTGGCCAGCTCGTTGTGGGATATCTGGTCGACCACTATTCCATTCGGTCGGTGTTCGCACTCGTTGCCGGGCTCCAGGCCATTTGCTTCGCAGTGATGCTTGGACTCAAGGGCTGGAGCGCGCTCGGCGTCTCCATCGCTTTCATGCTTGTGGTCTTCGGCCAAATTCCCATCAACGACGTACTGATCGCCCGCATAACGCGAAGCGAGTGGCGAAGCCGTGTCTACGCCTTCCGGTACATCGTAACTTTCTCGGTCATGGCCTCCTCGGTACCCCTCATCGCATGGATTCACATGCACTGGGGTTTCGACAGCCTCTTCATCGTGCTCGCAGCGGCAGCGGCCTCCATCTTCACTTCGGTTCTCATGCTGCCCCGCGCTCTCCCGGCGGAAGCCTGCGCCTCACGCAATCCTCAGTAGACGCCAGAGTGGTGAGAGGAGAACCTAAAAAAAAGGCCTGTCAACGTGCGGTTCGCCCACCGGAAGCAAAACTCCGGTCTCCTTGCAAGCCAATATGGGTCATCTCTGCCTCCTTTTCCCAAAAACCATAGAAAAACAGACAGATCATGACCCTGATCCCTATCAGGTGTCACTCAAATTTTCCCACGTATAGCATCCTCTATCAAAAAGAGCAGGGCCGTTTCCCACCCTGCTCTTTTGAGGATTACCCATATAGAATATCTTACCTACAGTTGACCGTCTTAATCGAGTCAGAGCCCTCGATCGCCTCATTGTCAGTGGTCCCCCCCGTGAGCGAAACTGAGGTGTCGCCACACCCAATGCCTGTTTCCTGTGTACGGAAGTGAAGAACCAGGTCAGTATCACCATCACCGTCAACGTCCTCGATATGACCACGGCCATGCGACTCAAGCGCACGGTTAGGTCCGAACCGGACTGACATAGGATCGACTCCCGTGGCGTCGAACTTCTCAGTTGTGAGGATCGCTACGATGATCACACCTTTGCTCTTCAGGTTGATCTTGTTGGGGTTTCTCCCGGGTTTGATATCGATTTCGGCTGAGATCGCAAGTGAACCAAACTTCTGGACCCGGCTGTTCCCCATATCGACGACGTAAACGTTGTCCGAGCTGTCGATGGCCACAGAAGACGGACCGTCAAACCGGCCATCAACCCTGCCAAACGAACCCCACGTGGCGAGTAAGCGGCCGTCACTATCGAACTTCTGGATACGATGGTTGGATGTGTCCGCCACGTATACCTTGTCCCACCTGTCAACGGTCACACCCGATGGATAGCTAAACTGGCCATCACCGGATCCTTGTGAACCCCACTGGCCCAGGAACGTGCCGTCACCGTCGAACTTCTGGATCCGGTAGTTATAGTGGTCCACCACATAGATGTTGTCCGAACTGTTGATGGCCACGCCCCACGGATACCTAAACTGCCCCTGACCCGTGCCATACGAACCCCACATGGCCAGGAAGGCGGGCGGTGACTCTGCTTTGGCCGCAAGGCAGAGAGGGAGAGACAAGATCAGACCCACCAGTATTGCCCGATAAAAGGAACAACGTATGTACGGATATAGATTTCTCATAACTTCCCCCTTTAGTCATTTAATAGTCTTCAAAGCTCTTGAGCTGCAGATCCGAAATATCATTACCCAATTAAGGAACGCCGCCTCCATGTGGTTCGATTTTTTGGAGACTATGTCACCCTTAGCGAACGCTGTGCCAAATCCTTCGATAAAAAAAACCAACAAGATCAAGATATTAGGACTAAGCGCCGAATTAAGAGTTGAGAGATATATGAAACGAGTTCATAGTGATTAACAATTTACGTCACCTGACAAGGGAATGGGGACATTGTTGAATTGGTTGAATAACTGCGGGCGTAAGTTTGATACGATACAAAGAAATGCGTGAATGATTAGGCACTGATGGGTTTAAACCCTAGTAGGCACGTTTTGGTTATCCTTTGACTTTCTGGCAGCCGTCGCGTCGTGGGCTTCGTTCCGGCCTAAATTCACAGATGCTGGATGAGCGGGTGGAGGTATTTGGGGATGCCGGTGGCAGAAATGGCATGCCATCTCTGTATCTCAACTTCGGCGAATTCCAAGGCCTTCAAACGGTCGCTGAGGGTAAGTCAACAAATTCAACAACCTCCCCTATTCCTTTCCTTTGACCGCTTCAGTGGGGCTTCTGGATCGGCTCGAACCACTCCATCTGATGCAGGATTGTGAATTGACGTTTCCTGATATACGGCGTGGGACGCAGGGGTGACCATCTTCTGGGGTTAGGTAGCACAGTTGCCAAAAGAGCGGCTTGCGGCCTGGTTAATTGGGAAGCAGAGCATCCGAAGTAGCGGCGGGATGCGGCTTCAGCACCGAAGATCTGCGGGCCCCACTCCGCTACATTCAGGTAAATCTCCAAAATGCGCCACTTGGGCCATAGGACTTCGATAAGCGTGGTGTAGTAAACCTCTAAACCTTTTCTCACCCAGCTATGTCCATGCCAGAGATAGAGGTTTTTTGCCACCTGCATGGTAATGGTGCTCGCTCCCCGCCGTCGGCCCTCATGCTGGTACTCGTGGAGAGCCCTCCCGATTTCTTCCCAATCAAAGCCCTGGTGATCCAGAAATCGCTGGTCCTCGGCAGCAATCACAGCCGTTTGGAGAAAAGGAGAGATCTCCGACAGGGAACGCCACCGAAAGTCCAAGCCTTTCCCGCTCAGCCAGCGATGGACCATGAGCGGTGTCGCAGGTGGATTGAGAAATCTTATCAGGGCCACCTGAAGAATTGAAAACATCCCAAGTCCCACTAAGACCGAGGCCAAAAGACGGAGAACTGAACGGGAAAAAGGACGTTTTTCTTGGTCAGACATATTAAGGATTAGTATAGAACGTCCCGACACCTCATTCAACGCTTTTGCCCTGCTCATCACCCCCCTCATGTGATCATGTTTGCCAGTGAGTTCGATCAAATGCTAAAGTTTGGTTATAATTACTGCAGCTCTTGGAGATGTTGCGCTTTGGACATGGCAAAGAAAGTATTGGGAGACTTCGTTTCTTACTAACAAAACTTCAGGGATTGACCAAAACAGATACAATTCAGGAGGAAAAAATGAAGACCTATGTCCGGGATGAACAAACTGGAAGCGTTTTTGAGCTCAAGCCTGAAGAAAGGTCTGACACCGCACTGGCAATTATCAGTATTCTTTACTTGTTATTGATGCTCGCTTTCTTTTTCTGGCAACTTTTCGATGTCTGGATTAAGAAATACTCATTGGCACATTAGTTCCGATACGAGGCTATTGAGAGCCTGTCCTCTCCATCGTTTCAATTGGTTGTTTACACTTTTATCGGGGGCGGTCTCGGGGGTATTGTTAACGGAATCCGCAGTTTTCTGTTTTGGCATTGCGAACAAATTGCATTTGGACGGCAATTTGTATGGAAGTATGTAACTGCTCCTTGGGTTGGCTCCACCCTGGCCCTCATTGTATATGCGCTTATCCGCGGCGGCATTGTTGTTTTCGGGAGAAATACCACAGCAAATGCTTCGGGCATAGGGCAAACGTTATCATATTTTGCCGTCGGGGCGCTCGCGGGCTATGGTTCTCGAGATGTTTTTAGATGGCTTGATGCCCAGGTAAGCAGACTCTTCAAAGTGGGTACTGGGACAAAAGCACCCATCCTGATCGGCAAGACAAAGGAGGAAGCCCAGGACATCCTGAAAGCCGCTAATCTGAAGTTAGGTAAGGTATCGGAAGAGTCCCAGGAAAAAGAAGAACTGGTTGGGACTGTGATCAGGCAAAAACCGTCACCTGGGTTGCCCATTGCCGCTGGGGAATCAGTTGATGTTACCATCGCCATCAAGAAACGAGATCAGGGAGTGAAAAAAGGGGAACCCAAAAAGGGGACGGGATAAGTCTCGATTTTTGCCGTTCTCAACAAACATGTTTTCAGTTAGCAAAACCACCCCGAGGATGAGAATCGAAGGTATATCACTGAAAGTCGGTTTACATTCTTGTCGATAAAATTTCAGGGTTGAAAAGGCACCCCGGAGATCCTTATCGAATCCCACCAGCTCGTAAATCTCAAGGTATTGAAATTATATCAGTAATCTGATTCCTCACCCTTCGGCCTCTTACGGCATCCTTATTGCTGATAAGAAACCGTGCCAGTCTAATCATTGAGACGGAAAGGGGTGAGAAGATGGGAAATTTGGATCAAGTCTTAAATGCCATTCCTCCTGGGATTGGGGGCATTGTCTTGATGGGCCTCTTGGCATCTGGGATCCTCCTATGGCTTCTTGTGCCATTTATGATCTATTCGATGTGTTATCGGATAAAGACGATCGAATTGAATATGAACTACATTCTCTCTGGGGATAGGAACCGAAGTGCCAGGAATATCCAGGGGAATTGGAGGGATAGCGTCGTCTATTGGGCGATGGCCATCGTTGAAGAAAGACAAAAGGAGAGGGCCAGACAAGAACGGAAGAGAATTGAGAAGATCCTCCCCGTTGACCCAAGAAGGAAGGAAACGAAAATAAACTCTTTCTGATCAATTACATGTTCCCGACCTCTGGTTCAGTCTTGCTCACACCAACAGGTCCACCATGTGCATCGGTGCGGAAGCAGCTCAGGACAAAGAGGCATAGAGACAGCAATACATGTCTTGGGACCTCCATGATACCCCCCTCATATAGAAAACAGGCCAAGCGGATCCATTTTGCGTCTCACTCGGCCTCGGGAAACAAGAAAGGTTGCTCCAATCAGGTGCGCAAGTGCTCCATATCCCTGATGCCTGAGGTCGGACTCGAACCGACACGGGACATGGTCCCAAGGGATTTTAAGTCAAAAGACCGAATCGGGCGATTTCCCATCATTTTCAATCCTTTAGATATTAAGTAGTTACGAGAGCCATATTGGTATACGTTGAATTACTTCTGGGTATTTTTGGTCCTGATGGTTACAATTTAGTTACAGTCCCTGTAATTAAGCTAAACGCATGTTTAGTCACTTACACTCACTAGAAGTCGTGTGTTTTCCCAGTTCCACAGATTCCTTTTCTCACTCACGGTTTATTGGGGCAAAAGTGAAATCGTATTAGGTAAAATCTAGTATTTCTTCAAAATCCCCGCAAACCATTACCCATCAACGAATAGCGGCAAATCAAATGGGTCCCTTAATATGCCCCCCATATGGGCGCAGAGAAGTGGGTGTGCTTAGCCTCCGCCTTTCTATTTGCGTTTCAAATATTGCATGATTGGGATTGGACTTATTCGGCGTATTTCATCTTCATCAGTTTCCATCGAAGAGGAAACCGGCCATGAGTCCTCAGAGCATGGCCCTATCAACTGAATAGACGGAAAAAATCCCGGATATGTCAGTAATGCCTAAAAGACTAGTTCTGCCATAATGCCTCCTTTCTATTGTATTTATGGGAGTTCAATATGGGAGTTCAACGAGTGGAGGTAAGTTATTCCAATCCCACAGGTATGACTCGTCAATATGGAGATACGGTGTGTTATAGAGATGATAATGAGCGGTTGCGAAGGAAAAATAATCACCACGCTCGATTTCAGTGTGAAAGATGGAAGACGAGTACATTCCATCCATAGGACCCTCAAATGGAAGGCATGTCACACTCGCCTCATATATATGCACCGTTACATACAGGTCGAATGGATAAGCCTCATTAGGTAGCGTCTCCTCGAAGAGGGTGTCATACCTCTCTACATATCGAAGATCCAAGCTTTCATATAAGATTGTCAAGCCAGCGTCCAAGAACAGGTTGACCATGACTCGATCCTCATAGACACCACCTTCATCACAGAGTAGAGGCAGTTGAGGGGCATATCTGAGCATGATCCCCCCGAACCCCCATGAGGCTGAATCAGGTGGTGGATCGGGGGTAGATGGTTTTGGAGGTGGACAGTCTGGCCCAATCCCGAAGAAACAACCTTCAGCCTCGTCAAAGAGGTCCCAGACATCACCGTCACCACTACCAGTGCCTGAACCCACGATACTCATTAATCCAAAGACGATAACAGATGACAGACAGGTGTAAAGGAAAACCTTATGAATCTTACTTCTCTTTTTTGCATTCATGAGAGCCTCCTTTCCATCGTGGCTTTCAAGACCAAATATGCCAT
>WVXP01000147.1:0-4525 GCA_011773445.1 Pseudomonadota bacterium
TCCATGGCCTCGAAATTGCTCGTCAATGGTGAGAGCGGCTCACAATAGAAGATGTAATTGGGTCTCAGCCTGAACTCTTCCTCGCCGCCTGCCATGGCAATTCCGATTTGATGGATATCGCCGCACGTTTCCCGGCTAAAAGACCATGCCACGATGGGTTTGGCCGTATTGGTGATCATATCTGCAAATTCGTAGACATCAGCCAGGGAGGGCGTCACATCACTGATGCTCCCAAGGGACTCAACAAATCCGATATTAGGCAAAGCATCACAAACACGGGCTACACTCGTCGCGTCTTTTCTTTTGTAAGGGCGCCGCTCTTCGGTCTCCGGATCGATAAAATTGGGACACGTCGGACCGGGTCCGAAATGAACCTCATTCTTCCGAAGACGGATGACTCCGGAACCGTCCCAATGGTAGACCACGGTTTCCCTGGGAGCCGCAGAAAGGGCCTCCTGAACTAGGCCAGGGGGGATGTAGACCCTGTCTCCATCCACCACAGCACCTGCTGCCCTCAGCACGGACCGGGCCTCCTCATGATGGACGTAGACCCCGGTGCGCTGCAATACCTCAAGCAGACCGTGGAAGATAGACTCGGTCTGGTCCTCTGATAGGACAGCGAACTGGGTGGCTGTATTGACCTCAAGATTCACCCTCATCCCCTACCTCCTTTCCTGTTTCCCTATAATCCACGAGCAGGAACCTCCAAGAGGGTATCATTTCCCGGATGTTTTTCCGAAAAAGTACGGACGATGAGTTTATTGAATCGGGCGATATGTTGCCGAACGATCTTCCGAGCGAGTCTGGCATCTCCAGCCCTGATGGCCTCGAGAACATTCCTCAGATCGCCATAGTCCTCTTCCTGTTTTCCCTGAGGGATAAAAGAAAAGGCTTTCTCTAAGAAGCAGGCGTTAATGGCCTCCATGATCGCCAAAAAAAGGCCGTTATGGGAAGCCTCACCGATGACGAGATGAAACGACATGTCGAGGGGAATCATCTCTTCCATGGGACGATTCAATGCCAAGAGTCGCCCCATTTTATCGAGGATAAGCTCCATCTTCTTGATATCTTCGGGCCTCCGCCGTTTAGCGGCCCAGTAGGCCGCTCGCCCCTCAATGGTGAGTCGCAATTCTGCGAGTTCCTCCAGGGTGACGCGCCGCATGCTCACCAGCAACTTGAGGGATTCACTGAAAGCTACGGTATTACTTTCTGACACGAATGTGCCTCCCGTCGCGCCATACTTTGTATAAACGAGACCCCACTGTTCAAGTAAACGGAGAGCCCCCATGATGGTGAACTTGCTCACCTGGAACATGTCCATCAATTCCCTTTGAGACGGCAGTTTTTCCCCGGGTTTGAGGCGCTGATCGGTAATGGCCTGCTGGATCTGTCTCGCAACCTCCTCGTAACTCCGAGTTAGCTGAACCTTGTTGAATAGAGAACTCTCCTTAGACATCCTCCGTACCACTCCCTCGGTTAATGAGTCGAGAGAACATGGAGACTCGGGTTAGAAATCACTCTCTCGAGCCTGTTCTCCGAGCCATATCAGCGGAAAAAACCGCGAACAGGTATTCTCGATTTGTTTAATGAATGAACCAATCAATGATTCGTCCACTTCTACCACAGGCAATTTCAAAATTCAAGCACAAAATTTCTTACACTCCCTACCATACGAAACGGACTCTGTACACAGAAAAATTTAGCGTTATCGCGGGAAGGAGGGGCACTTCACGATCAGCGATTACTCGGTTCATCGAGGAGTTTCCTGAGTTTTCAAAGCAAAGAGTTTCTCACATTCTGATCTTTCAAAACAATTTTGAATCTTTTGATTGGGCCCTCATATCCCTTCGCCCCTTGCTCTCGCGTTGACCCTTGCAAAGCTCACAGGTGGGGACGGGCTATTGCCCAAACCCCTTTTTTCGACTTTTGTCTGATGAAAGCGGAAAGGGGCGCTCTTCGCTGCTCCGAAATTTTTTTTCGACAATTCTAAAGCTTGGCTCCACTGCAAATCCAAACCCTATGCCCACTCGTGAATAACTGATTCTCTCGCCCGCTCTCCCCCGCAGATTGCTGCGGGGAATCGCTCGAGCCCACAGAGTTCGCAGAGCAAAAAACCCAATGC
This sequence comes from Pseudomonadota bacterium, assembly GCA_011773445.1. Classification (GTDB taxonomy): domain Bacteria; phylum Desulfobacterota; class BSN033; order WVXP01; family WVXP01; genus WVXP01. The sequence continues at coordinate 2,123 of WVXP01000147.1, forward strand.
ATCAGATGCCTGCCCCAATTTTTTGAGAGGAAAAATGGGGGCAATTGCTCTGCTCCGGATTGGCCTCTCACCCATCCAGAGCAGCTTTTCGCAGAGGCTCTGTGCACTCTGTGAGAGACCAGAAAGCGCGAATCCGCTAAGAACTGTTCGCGCAAAAATCTTGACTCGCGCTCAGAGCTTCCCTTCCCACTTTCTGGCAAATTACTCTTTCAAAACCGTGACCAGAGTGTTCTATAGGTATTTGAGAACGGCCTAGGGAACACTGACACCCTTCCTTTGCAAACGTCCCTCAGGGACATGAGCGTCCACAAAACTGAGGAAACTCCACGGAAGCCATCGTCTTGACATTTCCCTTCTATTGTGCTCTATTATCGCACCTGGTGAGACCCAGGTAGGAACGGACAATCGCCTTCCACAGATCGGTGAGGAGAAACCATGGCCCGTAAGAAGATAGCCATAAATGTCCCTTTAGGGCGCGAAATGCAAAAGGTGAGCATACCAGAAGGCCAGTTCCTTGGATCTTTCTTACCGAAAGAGATGCCCGTCCTTGAGCATCCTGAAGCGGAACTCCAACACGCGATCCATGAGGCCTTTGAGACCTGTGGTATCATAGACAAGGCGAGGCCTGCGGCCAAAGCATGCATTGTCATCACAGATCGTACCCGCCCTACCCCAAACCATATGATCGTCCCAATTCTGCTCAACGCCCTAAACGCCCTTGGCGTGAGGGACACGGACATGACGATCATCGTCGGTGTCGGCATGCATGCTCCAGACAGCATTGAAGCGATCCGGCAGAATGTCGGTAAGGTTGTGGTGGATCGGGTGGAAGTCATCAACAGCGAGCCGGACAATGAAGAGGCCATGGTCCTTATGGGGGAAACTTCATTGGGAACACCCGTCGAAGTCGATCGTCGCTTTGCGGAGGCGGATATTAAAATCGGAACCGGCAACGTCACTCCCTGCATGCTAGCCGGCTGGTCGGGAGGAGGGAAGATCGTACTCCCAGGGGTTGTGAGCCGCCGAACCATATATGAGAACCACAAACGCTTTACCGGTATCCTGGCGGACCTTGAATGCGGGTCACTGCTAGGGATTATGCCGCCCCAGAACATCGTTCGTGCAGACATCGATGAGGCCGCCACAAAAAGCGGTATTGACATGGTGATCAACACCGTTCTCGATACAGGAAATAACCTGGTCGCGGTCCGGGCAGGCGAACATGTGTCTGTCCACCGCGCTGCAATTGAGAAATCGCTAGCTTACACGGAAGTCAGGGTCCCTCAGGCAGTCGACATCTTGGTCACAGGTGTCGGCGAGGTGAACTATGAGGTGAGCCTCTTCCAAGGGGGGTCACGCGTTTGCGGCGGCGTCGATCGCTATCTCAATGACGGTGGAACCCTGATCATGGCCAACGAATGCCGAGAGGGGATCTACGAGGGATTCGAACACGAGGAGTTTCGCGAGTGGATGCGTCAGATGCCCACCCCGGCCAAACTGCGCGAGCTCACAGAAAGTCTGGAGATCGGAGGAGAAAAGAGCTGCGTCCTCCACGCATTCTCCTGGCTCATTCACGAAAAAAAATGCCGCATTATCACCGTGACAGACCAGATGAGCCAAGAGGAACTCAAAGAAGTCCATCTCGATTACGCACCCAATATCCAGAGGGCATTTGACGAAGCCTCCATTTGTCACGGAAACAGTGCCTCGATAGCCGCAATGCCTTTTGCCGCATTGGTTTTGCCAACCTCGTAATCCGATCGATGCCCTGGCGCAATCGTTTTCATCGTTTACCACCCTAACTTCCTGCAAGAGATGGCATGAGGTCCGACACATTACCGAGGTTCTCGAGGTTATTAATCATCTTGATCGCTCTCTCGATTTCATCAGGTTTCAAACTGTACGATGCCTGTCTTCTGAACTTCTCCTCTATCTCTTGAGAGGTGAGTGGTTTTAACGGATCTCCCTTTGGAATACCCACAAATTTTTCGAGTTTTTCTCCTTTTTCGTTGATGATCTCGACCCGGGAAGATAGTCTGTTTTCCTCAAAGTAGGCCTTGTCGATATCCGGATCGATTTCGACCCTCACCTTCTTCGATAGGTTCAATATCCTTTCACTTTTGAGATTCTCGTCCGTATACCACGCCGGCCCAGGCTGGCAACCGAGCAGGACCATGGTGACGGTATAGGGGATGCAGAATTGCGCATCAACCATACCCTTTGGTCCATAAATCTCGTGTCGTTTCACCCAGGCAAAGGAGTGGACAATAATCTCTTTCACGGTTTCTGGTTTCAGATCATGTTCCTCCTTGAGCTCCTGAACACAATCGAGCGTAGGATGCTGCCATCGACAGGATGAATACGGTTTTATCGCAATCTGATCGACCTCATATTCGCTTCCCA
>WVXP01000147.1:4596-4912 GCA_011773445.1 Pseudomonadota bacterium
CGCTCCTCTAAATCCCAGCCCCATTTCTGTGTGTTTGGAAGGGGCGCTGTGGCACCGGCGACGCCAAACGCGTTGAGCATGGACTCCAGGTCGAAATCCAGAACTTTCGCCGCAGCAACAACAGCACTGAAGGTTTGCCAGGTTCCCACGCCCCAGACACTCTGAAGCCGATCATAGGATGGCTGTATCGCCTTTCCAATCCGATCGCCAACATCATAACCGATCACAATGGCGTTGAGAATCTCCTTACCAGACACTCCTTTCCATTCACCCATGGCCAGGGCAGCGGGAATGATCGATGCGCCTGGATGGCCCA
>WVXP01000147.1:4946-5886 GCA_011773445.1 Pseudomonadota bacterium
CTTGAATCGTCGGCACTTTGCATCCACCTCCGACAAGGGTCGCTTCCCCGTTTCCTCCCATGCTTTTGATAGGCGTAAGCATAGCCCTCCCGAGACTGGTTTGACAGCCACCAAACATACACCCAATGCTGTCCAAGATGAATGTCTTGGCTTTTTGGATGACTTCCTCGGGATAATCCTCCAACCGTGTCTCAACAGCGTATGTCGCAAGCTCTCTCGTGACCCATCTTTCCATCATCGCCCTCTCTTCAGGCCCTTAATCTTTCCGCCGGTCCAAAATGGAAGACCGGACCCATCGCTTTCAAAAATCCAAGGTACCGCTGAATTCCCGATCAGTGTCCCAGGAGATCCACCCTGGAAAGCCATGTAGCATAAAGCTGGGGTTAGGTCAACTGCTTCTCCCGGGAAGAGTTCTCCCATTTTCTAAGGGATATGTCTCACAAGTTAGAGATTTCTTAGGATATTTCCAATTTCTTAAGTGGGAGCCTCCTATCCCTTCGCGCCCAAGCTCACGCGGTGACCCTATTGGGATTCGCAGGCGGGGAATTCCTGCCCCTTCCGCGCTCTGAAGGCGCGGCTTTCCCCTTCCTGCTCATCCTCGAAGGGTCCCCATCGCTTCCGCAACGTCGCTCAGAGACAACAGGCTCCCACAACAATGGGGGAACTCCTCATTCTCCTGCGGAGTTTCCTGAGTTTTCAAAGCAAGAAGTTTGTAACCTTCTGATGTTTCACGACGATTTTGAATCTTCTGATTGGACCCTCATATCCTTTCGCTCCCTTACTCTCGCGTTGACCCTCTCGGGTCTCACCTGTTTCCACCGATAGCTTTATCCTCCCTGGCCAACGAGGCCAAAAAGAATGAATTGAGGTCTCCAGGACCTATTCATCAGGTTCGCGTTTGTGCAGGAAAGAAGAAGATAAGCAGCCAGAGAATGTGGTA
>WVXP01000245.1:0-198 GCA_011773445.1 Pseudomonadota bacterium
CTTGGAGGCGGCGGTGGCCGGGGTACCCGATGAAGAATGGGGAGAGGCCGTAAAGGCCCTCATGGTTCCAGAGGACGGTCAAAAGGCCACGGAGGAGAAGGTCACTACCCTCTGCAAGGAGAATATGGCCCACTATAAGGCCCTCAAATCGGTGGACTTCATGGGAGAGCTCGCCAAGACGGGAGCGGGTAAAATCTA
>WVXP01000245.1:327-696 GCA_011773445.1 Pseudomonadota bacterium
GCGTGCCGCCAGGTAGAGTTGATCCCGGGCCCCGGCGGATAGCTCCTCGGTGTCCGGATTGACCCAGCCGCCCTTCTCCGGGCTAAACACCTGAAGGGAGAAATCCTCTCTCGAAAGACGGACTTGCTCATACTTCTTTTCCGTGATCTGGGCGAAATAGGCGCCAATCCTTTCGTCCACCTGCCGGGAGATTCCCTTGAGGACGTTCTGCCGAGCCTCAACGAGGACTTGACCAATGATCTCATAAGCCCCGAGCTTCCTTTTCAGCCTTTCGGCATTCCGTTCCAGAGACTCAATGCGTTCCTCCAGTTCAGCCACGTCCTCCTGGCCAAAGCGGTCTTCCTCGAGAATGCGCTTAAGGGTCCCGTG
>WVXP01000245.1:775-927 GCA_011773445.1 Pseudomonadota bacterium
TCCAGGGCCGTCTCCGCTACGAGGATCTGCCGTGCCAGCTCCCTCTTTTCCCTTTCGAGCCCCTCTTTGCTAAAGGATTTCAGGATACCCTGGTTCTCCCGGATATTTCCCTCCAGTTCCTGAACCTGTTTTCGCACTGCCTGGATCTCCTG
>WVXP01000245.1:1116-4684 GCA_011773445.1 Pseudomonadota bacterium
TGGCAATCTTCTTGAGGTCGATGCGGATCTCCCTCTTGGCAATCCCCTCGGCTGTTTCCCCCGCCGCCCCTTCGCCCGCCGAAACGAGTCCATCCTCGGTCTCTATGGCATACGGTACCTTTGTCTTGAAGGTCACCTTGAGATGCATGGCCCGCTGGCCGACAGCCTTTTCAAGAACCCTCGCCTCGTTTTCCGCTCGGAGCGCATCTCGAACTAATTGTTCAGGAATGGCGGGCAGATTCCCCAGGGATTTCTTCAAACCATCGATTGTCCTCATAATCTCGCGAACTTTTGTGAGCAGATCCTTCTTGTCCTGCAATGCTTCCTGCAACGTGTCTCTGTCCTTCAGGGTTTTAGCGGCTCTCCTGTATTTCTCCACATTACCCTCACGCGTCTTCAGATCTCCCTGCTTGGCATCAAGCTGTCCCGCAAGTCCCCGGATCTCTCGCTCCGCCTTTTGGAGCTTTTCCAGGTCCGCGACCGTCTTTTCAAGAGCCTTATCCAGGGTTTCAAACTTTTCCTTTGCCTTAACGTAAAGCTTAGATTTTTCTAATGCCTGCCTCTTGAGTTCCAGTGACTTCAGATCTTCTTCTAACTCATTAGAGACCTCGTGGATTTTCCCCCTCGCCTGATGGAGTTCTCGCACTCTCTCGGCAATCTCGTCTCTTTTCTGTCTTAAACTGTTTAATTCGTCAATCACCTGCCGTATCTGCCCCGGGTTTGTGGGCGCTGGCCTATCCAATCCCCTCCTGAGATCCGATTCCTTTTTTTCAAGGAGCTTGAGAACTGGCTCGACCGCTGATTCCTCTTTACCGGCAACCTTTTCCTCAAGCAGAGTGCGCAGCTCCTTTTGCCCGGAACTGATAGCGCTCAGTTCGTCCTGAAAGACACAGGCGGTGCTGGTGAAAACGTCCCTGGAAAAGAACCCGATGATCTGCGTCAGCTTGGCAATCACCTTATTCTTGTCCTTCCAGGATTCACCTGTGGTCTCGTTCCGGAGCAGCGTGGACCCGTTTTCAAAGTCCTTTTCGAGCAGGTAGGTTTGGCCGTTCCTCACGAATGTTAGAGAGATATGATAGAGGGTTTCCCTGTTCCACTCCCTCGCCTCCTCAAGGCGATGTGCGGAAGATTTGGGATCCTCGAAGAGGCCCACGAGAATGGCGGAGAGAAGCGATGATTTTCCGGCCTCGTTGGGGCCTTTAAAGAGCACAATGCCGTCACCGATATCGCTGGAGAAACTCTCGATGTTGCGGAAACGGTTGATCTGAATCCGTGTTAATTTCATCCCATTAGGCCTCTCTCCCGCTCAGCAGGGCAAACCCCCTCTGGAGAGCTTCTTCCAGGACGGGTTTTTCGTCGGGAATGGCGGTCTTCAGCCTTTTTTCCATGAGGCGGATGAACTGGCCCATGATGGTGGTTTCCGGGAAGTCCGCGGCACGGATAGGTTCGATTGAAGTGGTCAACTCGCCCGCAATGACCTCGAGATGGAAAAACAGATCTTCCAGCTCGCCAGCCAAGCGTTCCTCGCCCACATCCCAGGTTACCGGCTTTAATCCGCTCAATCTAGCACGGAGGAGGGTGTTGGGATCAGCGTGCTTTTTTATCTCCTGCAGAAGCTCTTCCTCCCTTTCAAAGGCCTCGACCTCCAGATTGACGGTTTTCCACAGGTACTTCCCAACCCGCCTTTTTTCAACCCGGGTGGCCGATTCATCGATGGAAACGAGAAGCACGTAGCCCGAGTCCTCACCCTCTTCGAAGCTGAGGGTCTCCGGTGCCCCGCAGTAAAAGGCCTTTACCCCATCCTGAGAAAAATCAGCGCACCGGTGCCAATGCCCAAGGGCGACGTAGTTCATGCCAGAAGCGGCAATCTCCCTCCCTTCAACCGGGTAGTAGTCCCCGGCGAATTTTCCCTCGATCGCCATCTCACCGTGGGCCATCGCGACATGATAGTCTGTTTCTTCAATCTTCTCGAGTCCTGTCAGCGGGCTCTCGGTACCTGTAGGGTTCAGATTCGCCCTGCCATATACGGTCAGATCCAAATCCGGGAAGGCGATCGATCTAATTTCATCCGTGAAGATGTGGATATTCGGTGTGTCCCGAAACTCCGGGCGCCGATACACCGAAGAGGCATTGTAGCAATCATGAGTCCCCGGGAGTATGCAGGCGGTGATCGGTGCCAGCCTTTTGAGTTCGGCCACGACTTCATTCACCAGCTTCTTCGACACGGCATTGGAATCGAAGAGGTCGCCGGCGATGAGCACCAGGTCAACGGCCTCAGCCAACGCCAGATCCACCGTGGCCTTAAGGGACTCCTTTACCGCCTGGCGAAGCTGCCTACCCTTCTCCCCGAAGCCTACGAACTTAACGCCGAGCTGGTGATCGGCCGTGTGGAGCAGTTTAATCATAGCGTATCAACAATATCACGACATAATAATGACACCGCGCCAGTGTTAAGTCATTTCTCATACGTGTCAATCTGAGTCAAGAGGCAGGAACGCACGCATGAAAGGATATGGATAACCACCGGAAAAGCCGCCGAAAAGGGGACGGTTCTATTTTTTTAAGGGAATCATAATTTCTTGAACGTCCCCATCGTCTTCTGCGTACCAAGAAAATAAAACCTTCTCTTTTTCGGCCTTACTTAGCAATACTCAAACTGACTTGAACTCGGGTTGATATTTTACCACCCCACCTCGTCCGGCCAACGCCCCTTGCCGAAGTTCCATGACCATGAATACATCATCAGGAACATCGAACTCACATTGAATGCCCCGATGCCTTGTTGGCACGAAGCCAAACCTTCCGTAGAAATCTGGAGGCCCGAGCACGACCACGATCGCATGACCAGCTTGGCGACATTGCTCAAGTCCGATACGAACCAGTTGCGACCCAATTCCTTTTCTCTGGTATGGCGGTAAAACGGCCATTGGACCAAGCCCAATTGCATTGAAACTTGAGTCCGCAGATTCGATCGTCACCGGGGAGAATACGATGTGCCCCACAACCTCATTGTCTCGGAGTGCAACCAGTGACAACGTCAACGCTCCCCGTCGGCGAAGTGCATCGACCAGATCCGCTTCGTTTGATTGGCGGAACGCTTCCTCTAGAACGAACCGGATTGCATGAGCGTCTTCTGGTCTTTCATGATGAATAGCTACCATAACTTTGTATGCCGAACGACGGGGATCAGCAGCCCTGAGCCTCTCGAAGGGCCTACCCTGAGTATACCGAAGGGCCAGCTCCATTCAGTAGTTGGAGGGCGTATGCCCTCGATACACCTCATGACAATTCAAGCAGGCTCTTTATTGAATATCTCGGACACGATTGCCGCCTGTATTTCTGGGGTAGGTGTCCATTTGAATTCGTGTTCGTAACGTTTCTTGGCAAAGTGAGTGCGCGCGTCAATCACCCGCCCGGATTGTTCTTCATGTGTATAAGGTGGCAGAACCTCGACAGCAAGCCGGGCCTCCTTCTCCAGTTCAGCAGTATCTACACGTCCCTCATCATCGAAAGCAAGCATGTAGTAGTCGATACGGTTCATGCTGATTGGCTTTCGTCCTGCCACTTC
>WVXP01000073.1:0-273 GCA_011773445.1 Pseudomonadota bacterium
TCGAATAGCCGTGGATTCGCAAATCTCAGTCTTTATACAACGAACCACGGACGACGGACCACGAACACCGACTTTTGGTTCAGATCTTCCCTCCCCACTTTCTGACGAAGCACTCTTGCAAAGCCGTGTTCTAATCAGGGAAGGTTCCACGTGTGAATAAAGACTGAGGAGCGGGATCTTGAAAAGGGTTTTTGATTTGTCGTATCTTTAAGATTCATTCACTATGGGAGTCAGAATCCAAGGGGCATGAACCGAAGAGAATTTCTCAAAAAA
>WVXP01000073.1:312-15825 GCA_011773445.1 Pseudomonadota bacterium
GCCAGATCTGACAGTCGTGGAGGGGCCAGACATAGACGCAGCCATCGCAAAAGCAATCGAGACTGCGGGTGGGATTGGAAAATTCATATCAAGAGGAGATGTCGTCGTCATAAAGCCTAATATGGCTTGGGACAGGACACCGGAGCAAGCCGCCAACACCAATCCGCAGGTCGTGGCTTCGGTAGTCAAACTCTGCTTTGAAGCTGGCGCCAAAACTGTGAAGGTCCTGGACAACCCCGTTGAGGATGCGCGGCGGGTTTATGTTCAGAGTGGGATCGCCCAGGCTGCCAAGGAATTGGGAGCACAAACGCCTTACATGGATGATCGAAAATTCCGAAAGATGAAACTCAACGGTGAGGCCCTCAAGGAGTGGGAAGTCTATCAAGAAATCGTCGAGGCCGATAAAGTAATTAACATCCCGATCACCAAACACCACACCCTGGCGGGCCTGACCATGTCAATGAAGAACTGGATGGGAGCCATTGGCGGGGGGCGGTCTCGAATCCATTGGAAACTGGATGAATCCCTGGCTGACCTCGCAGCTTTCTTCAAGCCCACCCTGACGATTCTCGATTCTTCACGCATTCTCACAGCGAATGGTCCCCAGGGGGGGAGCCTCTCCTATGTGAAGGTCCTCAATACGGTCGTCGTTGGAACCGATCAGGTTGCCATCGATGCATTTGGAGCCAGCCTTTTCGAACGTGAGGCCGAAAGGCCCGAAAGCGCCGAGAGGGCCCGTCGTTACATCAAACTCGCGGCGAAACGGGGAGCTGGCAGGATGGATCTCGAAAATCTGAAGATCGTCAAGGTGAATTTGTCTTGAAAAAACCCAATCGAGTCAGGAATCACAATTGCAAGATAGGCAGATAGACAATCCCGAGACTTACTGCTTTCGTCACAAGATCGAACTGGTTGACACCTATTCCAGTTGAACAAAAGTGGCTAGCAAATCCGAAGCACGAAATCCGAAACAATGCCGATCACCAAAATCGAAAATCTGAAACGAAGGGCTTTGAAGTTGAGCGTTTCGGACATTGGAACATTCGGTTTTCGGTTTCGGCCTGCGGTAAGCTTAGACTTCGGCGAACTCGGTTGAGTCGCCGAGTCGGTTTCGATATTCGAGTTTCGAATTTGTCAGTCTGATGCCTTCTGACTTTTTGATCCTCATCTATGCTCCGAAAATTTCGCCTTATCAGCCAACTTTTCTTCCTCATCCTTTTCCTGGTGCTCTTGGTCCTGACAAGCTACCGGGGAGTCGACGAAATCCGCTATCCAGTCCGCATATTCCTGGAGTTTGATCCGCTCATCGGACTGACCACGCTACTCGCCTCCCACCAGATACCGCTTCTCCTTCTTTTGGGCCTTTTGACCCTGGTCATCACGTTTCTCTTTGGAAGGGTCTTCTGCGGATGGGTTTGCCCTCTGGGAACGATCAACCATGGCATCGGATCCCTCTCCTCGCGCTCAAGGGAGGGCGCTTCAATTCCCCGTTTCCTAAATTTCAGGCTGAAATACTACATCCTGATTCCTCTCCTGGTTGCCTCTGTCTTCTCCCTTCAGTGGGTGGGCATCCTGGATCCAATCTCCCTGCTCATTCGATCGATGACCTTGACCGTGGAACCGATCTTCAACCGGTTGGTCCATGGTTTATTTGCTCTTCTATATTTCTCCAATATTGATCTCATCACTGTTTGGTCCGAACCACTCTACGGCCTTTTGAAAAAGTCGGTTCTATCCTTTCGTCAGCCCTACTTCCATCAGGGCCTGGCCATAGGGCTCATCTTTGCACTCATTCTTCTCCTGAACCTTGTTCGGAGGCGTTTCTGGTGCATCGTGCTCTGTCCGCTCGGAGCTTTACTCGGGGTCGTGGCCCGCTTCAGTCTATTTGAACGACTCATCGACGATTCCTGCAATGAATGCGGTCGGTGTCTCCGCGACTGTTTTCAGGGAGAGAGGGCATCTCTTCCCCGAGGGTGGGTCAAGTCAGAGTGTCTTGTCTGCGGAAACTGCCTGGATTTCTGTCCTGAGCAGGCCTTAAGCTTCAAAACAGGAACCAGATCGCTGGCTGTCTCAAGAGGGCCTGACCTGGTTCGTCGAAATTTGATCATTTCGGCAATGTCAGGATTTATTGCTGTCCCGTTGATGAGGGTCCGGCCAGGCGAAAAACTCCCGCATCCGAGACTCGTACGACCTCCGGGGGCCCTGCGGGAGAGGGAGTTTCTCCAGCGATGCATCAAGTGTGGGGAATGCATGAAGGTCTGCCTCACCAATGGGCTTCAGCCCACGCTCTTTGAGGCTGGGATTGAGGGAATGTGGTCTCCGATNNTCCCGGGAGGAAAAGGTGAAGATCAAAATCGGGCTTGCCTTCATCGACAAGACCCGGTGTCTCCCTTATGCCCACGGGATACCATGCATTGTCTGTGAGGAGGTCTGCCCGACCCCCAAAAAGGCCATCTGGTTTGAAGAGGGGCTCGTGATCGGGCGCGAGGGCAAGACCCAGAGAATCAAACAACCCAGAGTTGACATTGATCTGTGTATCGGTTGTGGTATCTGCGAATTCAAATGCCCGGTTGTCGATCAACCCGCCATCTATATAACCAGTATTGGCGAGTCCCGGTCAGAACAGAACCGGCTGACCCTGTAGAGGTTCGTGAAATCTGCACTGAAGGATACCCCCTTCGCTCTCTGAACGAAATTTATCAACTGTTTTTCTGATATTATTCCGCAATCTTCCAGATTTAAGCGATGGATTCTGGCACCATGGGCTCATTGTCTCCATAGGGTTCCCATGATAGAGTGTTTCCGGGATGACCAAGGGACGAACTCAAACCCGTGACGCGTCTTATATGAGAGAAGCGATTCGCATCGCTCGGAAGGGACTGGGCCGAGTGAGCCCGAACCCGATGGTGGGCGCTTTGGTGGTGAGGGGTGAAACAATTGTGGGCCGAGGCTACCATAGGGATTTCGGTGGCCCCCACGCGGAAGTCAATGCACTCAACGACGCAAAAAAACAAACCACGGGAGCAACCCTTTACGTGACCCTGGAGCCGTGTTCCCACTATGGAAAGACACCCCCCTGTGTGGATCTCATCATCGAACGAGAGATCGGTTGTGTCGTTGTCGGAACAATGGACCCGAACCCCGCGGTTGGCGGGACAGGCATCCGAAATCTGAAAGATCGGGGCGTCGACGTCGCCGTCGGCATCCTCGAAAACGAGTGCCGTCGGCTGAACGAGGCCTTTTTCAAATTCCATGAGAGGGGCATTCCCCTTGTGACGCTGAAGATGGCCCAGTCCCTCGACGGCCGGATTGCCACGGCGAGCGGGGACTCCCAGTGGATCAGCTCGCCTGATTCCCTGAAACTCGCTCACCGATTGCGTGCAACCCACGATAGCGTCATGGTGGGCATCGGTACGGTCATCTCCGACGACCCGAGTCTCACGGTGCGACTGGTTAAGGGGAAAAACCCCCTGCGGGTGGTCGTAGACAGCCGGCTTCGCATTCCCCTCAGTTCCAAGCTCCTATCGGACGGCAACGCTTCTCATACCATTGTCTTGACAACGGACCGCGCGAATCCCGGGCATATGCAACAGATTGAGAACCTGGGTGCTCGCGTCCTTTCGATCAAGAGAGATCCTCACGGCGAGGTCGACATGGAGGGGGCACTCAGAAGACTGGCGAGTGAGGGGATCATGTCAGTCCTCGTTGAAGGAGGAGCCGGGCTCGCCACGTCTTTTCTCAAAGCCGGGTTGATCGATAAACTGATCCTTGTCATTGGACCGAAGATCATCGGTAAGGGCGTTGAGACGGTTGGAGATTTGGGAATTTCGGACCTGAATCAGGCACTCGGATGGTCGGTCGAGAAAACGCGAAAGGTTGGCGAGGACCTGGTTATTGTCGCAAGGCCAGATTATTAACATATGGCAGAAGGCCCTTTGGTTCATTTCTATGCTAGCCGACTGAGACGAGTCCTCCAGGGACAAGAGGTTTGGGTCGAATTCGGTATCCGCAAACTTAAGGAGTCTGAATCCTCCCTGCGCGGCCTCTCGGTCCGGGAAGTTGAGGCCTACGGCAAACAGTTACGCATTCATTTTTCCGATGGCCGGCTTCTGCTCATTCATCTCATGATGTGGGGGTCTTGGCGGATCTACCAAACCGGCGAAGTTTGGGACAAACCGCGTCAACGAGCCCGGGTAAGCCTCCATACATCCTCTCATGAGGTGGTGGCATTCTCAGCTCCCATTGTACAACTCCTCACCCGAACTGAACTCGAGAATGATCCAACTTGGGGCAATTCAGGACCGGATCCCCTTCGTTCCGATTTCTCAAAAAAGGCCTTTTTCCATCGACTTGAAGCCGAGGATTCTAGGGAAATTGGAGACATTCTCCTCGATCAACGCGTGATTGCCGGCCTTGGCAATATCCTTCGCATTGAAATTCTCTTTGGTTCAGGGATCCACCCTCGCCGGAAGGTCAAAGAGCTCCCACGAGATGAAAAAGACGAACTCCTGCGCTGGATTCTCAAGTTGAGTCAAACGTGGATGAGAGAAATGGGGAAGAGGAAGAGCTGGATTCGGATATACAGGAGGAGTGGAAATCCATGTCCTCGCTGCAGTGCACCGATTGAATTCTTCCGCCAGGTCGGGCGAATCACCTATGCATGCCCCGGGTGTCAGCGGTGACGAAAGGACCTGGATGACTCGGTCAAGATTCCATGGGTTACTCCCTCAGGAAGCATCAGCATGAAACCGACGGACTATTTTGAACAGACAACAGGGCGCGGCGTTTTGGCCACAGCTGACTCGTCTGGGAAGGTCGATGCAGCCCTGTACGCTAGGCCTCATTTCATCGATGACCAGACCCTTGTTTTTATTATGACGGACCGATTGACTCACCGTAACCTCCAGTCGAATCCGCATGCAGTTTACCTCTTTATCGAATCGGGAAAGAAACTCATCGGGAGAAGGTTTTATCTAACCAAGATCAAAGAAGAGAAGAATAGCAAACTGATCCCAGTTCTGCGACGAAGGAAGAACCTCCTGGCTGGGAAGAAGGAAAAGGGTCCAAAATACCTCGTCTATTTTCGTGTCGAGAAAACGCTGCCCCTGATCGGAGAAGGCAAGGAACGCTTGCGTGGGACTTGAGTTCAGATGCCACCGTTCAGGCATCACCTCGGGTTGGCGAGAACCGCAAATCTGATCTTGAGCCTTTGGAAGGCGATAGGCTGAAGGCTCACACCTTCCAAATGCCCAGAGGCGGCACGCCTAAGATGAAGCGACGGACACTTTCCGTCTTCTCCTCCGGGGTGAGAAGACGGCAGAGGCAAAGAAAATCAGGGTTGACAGGAGAACGATCGTGGCGCCAGAAGCCGTATCGAGCCAGTAGGAAAGAAAAAGCCCTCCCACAGTGGAGACCAGGGCAAAAAAGATTCCCAGGGCCATCATGCTGCGAAAACTCTCGCTCCATTGGTGAGCCGCTGCAGCAGGGGTTATGAGTAGGGCAGAGACCAGGACGATACCAACGACTTTGATGGAGATAACAACGGTCAGAGCAACGAGACTGAGAAGGAGAAAATAGAGCTTCTCCGCTGGTAACCCGCCAACCTGGGCCATTTCGGGGTCAAAAGTCACAAAAAGCAGCTCCTTGAAAAAAAGCACCACCACTGCGAGAATCCCTAATCCCACGGCCAATATGATCCAGAGATCCTGCCGAGTAACCGCCAGAATGCTTCCAAAGAGGTACCCAAATAGATCCTGGTTGTAGCCTTTCATCAGGCCAATCAGCAAGATTCCCAAGGCCATGGTGGATGCAAAGAAGATACCCACAGCTGTATCCTCTTTGACTCTCCCCTTTCGGGATAAAAGGCCGATAGACCAGCCGACCCCCAGGCAAAAAATCACAGCGGTCCATACGGGATTGACTCCCGTCGCAAACCCGATGGCGACACCACCGAAAGAGGCATGAGCAATTCCTGCGCCGATGAAAGAGAGCCCTCTAAGGACCACATAGACGCCCATGACGGCACAGAGCACACCAATAAGGGTTCCCGCAACCAGCGCCCGCTGCATGAAGGTGTAGTTAAGAATCTCCATGGTCATTTCTCTTTACAACAATGTGTGGAAGACGGCCGTGATGAAAGACCACGGCATCACATCCATACATTCTCGCCATTTCTTCAGACCCGAGGACCTCTTCGGGGCGACCGTGTCCGACCAGCCCACGGTTGAGGCAGGCCACCCCGTCCACATGTGAGGCTACGACCCCGACGTCGTGGGAAACGAGAATAATCGTCATTCCCTCGCGATGCAGTCCTCCAAGAAGCTCGTAAAAGCTCTCTGTCGTCGTTGGATCAACGCTGGTGGTCGGTTCATCGAGGAAAAGGATCTCTGGCTCATTGGCGAGTGCCCGTGCAAGAAAAACTCGCTGGCGCTGCCCCCCAGAAAGGCGGGCGAGGGGACGGTCGGCGAGATCTGCTATGCCAACCCGTTCCATTGCAATCCGTGCTGCCTCTCTGTCGCTCCCCTTGGGCCTTCGCAACATACCGATCCGGGCATAACGTCCCATGAGGACAGCCTCTTTGGCCCGGAGCGGAAAAGTCAAATCGACTGAGATCAACTGCGGCACGTACCCGATTCGGTGCCTGTCATCGTTTAGATCCCAAGGCGCCTTGCCGAAGATCCTGACCGTGCCCTCATCAGGTCGAACCAGACCGAGAATGCACTTGATCAACGTGGTCTTACCTGAACCATTAGGGCCAAGGAGACCGAGAAACTCCCCTCTCCGAACCTGGAAGAAGACCCGATCTAAGACCGGCAGGTTGCCAAAAGAAAAACTCACGTTTTCCATTTCGATGATGTAATCTTCCGTCTTTTTCACCATCAAGAGACCTCATGGTCAATCGCCATTTCCCATCGCTTTGGTCAATTGACGAAGGTTCCTTCGCATCGTCTCCACGTAACTGAAATCCGGGGGATCCCCAAGGGGGTTGAGAAAAAGGACCTGGGCGCCGCATTCCTCAGCGATTACCCGAGCCGCCTTCGGCGGAAACTGTGGCTCGGCAAAAATCGCTTTGATACCGAATCTTTTCGCGGTCTCCACAATATTCGCAATCTCCTTTGGCGATGGCTCGCGCCCCGGCGTCCTCTCCACAACGGCGACCTGCTCGAGTCCGTAGCGACGGATAAAATAACTGAAACCAGCGTGGAAATTGATAAGCTTTCTGGTCTCAAATTTTGCCACAGTCTGGCGGATCTCCTCATCCAGGTGATTCAGCTCCTCAATGTAACGGGCAGCATGGGCTTGGTAAACATCAATCCCATCTGGATCCGCTTGCTTGATTGCATCGCGGATGCCCTTGACCTGATGAATCGCGTTGATGGGATCCAACCAGACGTGAGGATTTCCCCTCGTGGAATGCACAGTTCGATCACCGTCTCCGGCAGGTTGCTCATCGTCCCTCTCGTTCTCCAGGATTTCGAGGCCCTCGGCGGTTCTCACCACAACCAGAGCGGGATTGTTGGCGGCGTCGATGAGTTTCTCTGCCCAGAATTCCAACCCCAGACCATTCAGGATGAGAACCCTTACGGTGGCGAGCATTCTGGCACTGGCCGGAGTTGGTTCATAAGTGTGTGGACTGGTGCCGGGCGGCACCATCACCCTCACATCCAGTCGGCCACCCCCAATCATTCGGGTGAAATCTCCCAGGGGAAGGATACTGACTGCGACGGGGATTCGATCCGAGGCCTGTCCCGAGGAAAAGCCAAAACCGAATAAAACCACAACCCATAGGGCCATCGTCAGATGACGCACGATTCTCAAATTGAATCCTCGCTTCTCGACGGGCGAAAAATCTCAAACGAGAGCGCTTAAAGAGACCGTCTCATCGATCCTCAGACGTCTGGGTGGGATCGACAGGTTTGACAGAGCCCATCGAGGCGGACCTCCATGCGCTCGATCTTCATCAATTGCGGGTGCTGAGACTGCCTCAAATCCAAGGGAATGGAGGCGGGATCCAGGCACTCCATGAGACCACAATGCACGCAGTGAAAATGGGCGTGATCGGGATGCCGGGAGGTCCCGGCCAGTCCATATCGGAAGGTCCGATCACCGGCTGAGAGCCTCTGGACGAGTTTTTTTTGGACGAGCAGATCGAGGATGCGGTAGAGGGTCACCCGGTTAATCGAGATTCGTCGCCTCACTTTCTCAAGAATTTCGCTCGGACGAAGCACCCCCTGATGGTTGCCGATGGTTCCCAGAACGAGTTCTCGTCGGGGTGTATCGGATAGTCCGACAGATCGAAGGAGGGTTCCGTAATCGCATTGGTCACACATCGAAAGCCTCGAAATCCTGCAGGGCAGGCGAATCTTGGGTGCTCGGGGTCATCGACATCGAGGAGTTTCCTGAGTTTTCAAAGCAAGGAGTTCCTAACCTTCTGATATTTTCTGACGATTTTGAATTTTTGGATGGACCCTCGTATCCCTTCGCTCCCTTGCTCTCGCCTTGACCCTCTCGGGGCTCACAGGTGGAGAATTCTTGCCCCTTCCCCGCTCTGAAGGCGAAATTTCCCCCTTCCTGCCCGCCCTCGATGGGTCCCCCAACGCTTCCGCAAACGTCCCTCAGGGACATGAGGGTCCACCAAACTCAGGAAACTCCTCTCGACATCCTCTTGACTCACACCCGAAATATAGAATATACAGATTTGTGGAAGAAATGCAACTCAGTTGCATTTACTTCTCAGGACAAGGGTGTTTTCTTTGAAAACTGAGGGTCTTCGAGGTAGTATTGAACTGGAGTTTCCTCAAAAACATGCATGTAGCTATGCAAAAAGTGGCGCTTGAACTTTATTCCTGAGTTACGCAAGTGCCCGACTCCCTTCTCGCTGGTTCCCAAAGGTTTTTTGATAAATCTGAGGCTCTCTCCAGGCGCCTTCAAAACTCGCCCTTCGGGCTCAGACAGTTGAAGGCGCTGATCTTGCGCTTCGCCTAAGGTTTATGAGCAAAAAACATTTGCAGGAACGCTCAAAGGGGTCTGGCCACTCGCCTCTACAGAGGAAAAAGATTGGGAACTCCACTTCCATGATTCTCGGCAGTGAGGAGGAAGTCACAGGTGAAGCGCCCATCTTCTTATTCCAAAGAATTCAATCGATGCGTCGCATTTCATGGGCATGTCTGCCCGGGGTTGGCCCTCGGTTTTCGGGCTGCCCGGGTTCTCATGGAACGGCTGGGAGTTCGGCGGGCAGCCGATGAGGAGCTCGTGGCCATCGTGGAAAATGATGCTTGCGGTACGGATGCGATTCAGGTGATGACTGGATGCACGTTTGGCAAGGGCAACTTCATTTTTAGACAACACGGAAAGCAGGCCTTTATCCTCGTCGCGAGAAAACGAACAATGGCCCTCCGGGTGTGCGTCCGGCCCGATGTGTTGAGGCCAGATCCGGACCATCTCTCTCTTTCCGACAAGGTGCAGAATGGCACTGCATCACCCGAAGAAGAGGGACGATTCAGACAACTCCAGCAAGGAAGAACCCAAAAAATCTTGAACATGGCCAGTGAATCCCTTTTCAAAATTGAAGAAGTTTCGAATGACATTCCACCCGCAGCAAGGGTTATCCGATCTGGGACCTGTGATATCTGCGGAGAACCAACCAAGATCGACCTCCTCCGGGAAATCGATGGGAGAAACCTGTGCATCCCCTGTTCACAGGGATGAGTTTCTCGAATCGGAAAACAAGCCTCGTCAACCTCTCACCAGCCTGATGCCGAAAACAATGGCGATAAGGCTGAGGATCAAGACGACCCAATGGAAAATAGACAACCGTCTCAGAGCTTTTTCAGGAGCGGTTTTCTCTGAGATTAGGATTTTCATGAACCGCTGTTCAGCACCGAAGAGGAGGACAACAAAGGTCAGCCAAATGACGAACTTGTAGCCGAGAAGAAAGGCCTCGTCAGACGTCAGTGCGGCGAAGGCGCCCCTCTGCCAGAAAAGCAGGACTCCGCTTGCCCCTGCAATGACAACACAAATCTTTGCCAGAAACTGGAACCTTCTTTCAAAACCCATAAAAAAGTTCACCTTTGCCATCGAGTCTTCCATGCTCCCCAGTGTGGGAAAGACGATGGCCGTCACAAACGCCACACCGCCAATCCAAACGACAATGGAAAGGACGTGAAAGTATACTAGCCAATCCATCTGTATCCTCCTTTCATTCCGTCAAACATTGGGTTAATACCAGCGAATCGATACGAGTTTAATGCATTATGTCAAAACGGTCATTGACAAGAATCAAATCAGCAGCGCACTTGTTGATTTGTATTGATATCGACGCCTTTCTCACTTATATTCTGCTAAATGCCAACCTGGGGGTAGCTTATGGAACTGATTCCTCCAACACTCAAAGACGTGTTTTTTGCCCGCCGAATTGTGAGCCAGTACCTCCCCCGTACACCTCTCATTCACTATCCAGCTCTGAGTGACCTTCTTGGATGCGAGGCATACGTCAAGCACGAAAATCATCAACCCGTCGGCGCTTTCAAGGTGAGAGGCGGCATCAACCTTATTTCACAACTCTCCGATGATGAGAGACGCCGCGGCGTCATTGCTGCATCGACAGGGAACCATGGCCAGTCCGTCGCCTATGGGGCGAAACTGTTTGACGTTAGAGCCAAGATCTGTGTTCCTGAGAAGGCCAACCCGGGGAAGGTAGCCTCGATGCGTTACCTCGGCGCTGAGATCGCTTTTCACGGTCGCGACTTCGACGACGCGCGAGAATATGCCGAACACTTGGCCCGACAAAAAGGATATCGTTACATCCACTCCGGAGACGAACCACTCATGATCGCCGGGGTCGGAACCTATGCCCTCGAGATTGTGGAAGACCAACCCGACATCGAGACGATACTTGTCTCCATCGGGGGTGGGAGTGGCGCCTCCGGATGCTGCATCGTTGCCAAATCCATCAATCCTGAGATCCAAATTATCGGTGTACAAGCCGAAAAGGCCCCCTCGGCATATCTCTCGTGGAGGGAGCGACGGCGAGTCGAAGCCCCAATGGAAACATTCGCCGAGGGCCTCGCCACTCGGACGCCCTTTGACCTTCCCCAGCGGATTCTCCAGGATCCTGACAGGGGTCTCAACGACTTCATTCTGGTGAGCGAGGAGGAACTCCGCCAGGCGGTCGTCATTGCCATCGAAAAGACTCACAACCTCGCCGAGGGTGCCGGTGCTGCCCCTATCGCGGCTGCACTAAAGTTGAAAGAGCGAATCTCTGACCAAAAGGTGGCCCTCATCATGAGTGGAGGCAACATCTCTCTCGAGACCCTCCGGAACACACTCAACGTCACATCCCCGTGATGATGCGTACCCGTTTCTCTAGGGACGTTAGCAAAGATCACACCCTCTGTCCTTCACCGGGCAATTCGTCTGACTATCGGAACAGCAAGATCCCTTTCCAGAGAAGATTCTCTTGAAGTACCTTGCTGTCAAAAGGAGTGCTACCACAAGGATAGCGACCAAGATCACGGTTTGGATCATTTCTCACCTCGTTCCGATCCGCATAGCCTTTCCAGACACCTTCCGGCCTTCCTTTCCCACTCTGTGTCGGAGGCACTATCCAAGTCCCAGAATCAATCCTCCTCGATAGATGATAAATGCCAAAATCCAGGCAAGGGTCAGGCTGTATCCAACAGAGAAACCGGTCCATCCCCACGACCCTGTCTCTCGTCGTATCGCGGCCACGGTGGCCAGACATGGGGTGTAGACCAAAACAAAAACCATGAAGCCGTAGCCGATCAGGGGTGTCATGGCACTCCGAATCGCAGACCTCAGGCTTTCGCTCTCTTCCCCTGAATTCTCACCAACGTGATAGAGGACCCCAAAGGTACTGACCACAATCTCTTTTGCCACGAAACCTGTCAGCAGGGCCACGCTTTCTCTCCAGTCAAAACCCAAAGGGCGGAGAACAGGGCCAATCGCCTTACCCAATCTTCCAAGTAAGGTATTTTCTTGGAATTCTTCTCTCTGGGCTGCGTACTGCTTTTCGACCCCGGGATCGCTGGAATGGTTTGGGGCCATCGGGAAGGAACTGAGTGCCCAAATCAAGATGGATCCCACCAGAATCACGGTGCCCATCCTCTTAATGAAGATCGATCCTCTATCCCACATGTGGATGATGGTCCCCTTCAATGTTGGCATGCGGTAAGGAGGAAGTTCCAGGACAAAAGGCGCGATCTCCCCCCTGAACAGGGTCCGTTTAAAGATCTGCCCCATGAGGATGGCCAAAGCGACTCCGATAAGATAGATAGAAAAAATGACGTTTCCTGCGCGCGCCCCAAACAGAGCACCGGCGATCAGCACATAGACAGGCAGCCTCGCGCTGCAGCTGATTAGCGGATTAATCAAAATCGTGAGAATCCTGTCTCTTCTGCTCTCGAGAACGCGTGTGGCCATGATGGCCGGCACGTTGCACCCAAATCCCATAATCATCGGGATAAAGGATTTCCCGTGAAGTCCCAAGGTATGCATGACCTTGTCCATGATGAAGGCGGCCCTGGCCATGTAACCCGTGTCCTCAAAGAGGGCAATACAAAAAAAGAGGATAAAGATATTCGGCAGAAATACAACGACGCCCCCTACGCCACTGATCACGCCATTAATGATTAAATCCCGGAGAAGACCTGCTCCCATGACTTCTCCAACAAACTGACCAAGTAACCCCACTCCCGCATCAATCCAATCGGTTGGATACTGCCCAAGGGTGAAGGTGAGCTGGAACATGGCCCAGATGAAAAAGATGAAAATCGGGAAACCGAGGAGACGATTGGTCAAGACCATATCAACCTGGTCGGAGAGGTAGCGCCTGTCTCTCCGTGTCTGCTGGAACGTCTCTTTGAGAGCACCGCGAATAAAGCCGTAACGGCGATCGGCCACCAGGGCCTCGGATTCCTCACCCATGATGTTGTGGATATGGGCTTTGCTTTTCTCGAGCTGATCGAAAACCTCTCTTTTTCCAGGGCCTTTTTCAATCTGTTTGGTCACCTCCTCATCATTTTCCAGAAGCTTGATCCCCATCCACCGGGAGTGATGCTTATCTGGAAATGATGTGTGTGTGCGAATCAGTCCTTGGAGTTTTTCAATTTCCTCTTCCAGCTCCAAGCCGTAATCGATATGAATGTGCCTGGATACGGATTCTCTATCCTCGGCGACTCGGACGATCGTCTCTAAAAGGTCTCTGGTGCCCAGGTTTCGAGTACCAACCGTAGAGACAAAAGGAATACCCATCAGTACGGAGAGTTTTGCGTGATCGGTGACGAGGCCTCTTGACCTGGCAATGTCGACCATGTTCAGGGCGAACACAAGCTTCACACCCAAATCGATCAACTGCGTTGCCAGGTAGAGGTTGCGCTCCAGGTTCGAGGCGTCAATCACGTCCACCACGACATCGGGTTGTGTCTCAATGATGTAGTTTCTTGCAATGATCTCTTCTAGAGAATAGGCCGTCAGGCTGTAGGTTCCTGGGAGATCGACCACTCGGATCGCATGGCCGTTGTAAGAGGTCATTCCCTCCTTTTTTTCGACCGTGACGCCGGGCCAGTTTCCCACTTTCTGACGCGCACCGGTCAAATTGTTAAAGATGGTTGTCTTCCCCGAATTCGGGTTTCCCGCGATGGCGATGCGAATCTCTTTGGCCATCAACCTTCTCCAATCTGCGCTGGATCACGTACCACAATTTTCTCCGCCTCAACGTGTCTCAGACTGACGTGGTATCCCTTCAAAACGTACTCGATGGGATCTTGAAGGGGTGCGAACTTCTCCACCAGGATCTCCGTTCCCGGGACAAAACCCATTTCCATGAGTCTCTGCCTGAATCGTCCCGTGCCGGTTACCCGTTCGATGATACCTCTCTCTCCGGTTCTCAAATCGCTGAGTTTTCGGCTAGCCACTGGACATCCCTCACCCGGTTTTCTCCATGATGGAAACCAGAACCTGTTTGGCTGTCCCAAATCCGAGGGCAACACGGGTTTCCCGTGAGGCCACAATCAAAGGGCCTGGACCGCTACTCTTGATCACCTCAACCTCGGCGCCCAGGTTCAAACCCATGCTCGTCAAACGGCGCTCCACCCCCCGGCCTCCAAGAAACCCGGCAATTCGGACTCTCTCACCTGGTGTCGCCATGATGAGGGGGATCGTAGGCTCTCTTTTTTTGAGGCACTTGTCACACAGTCCATAAATCTCCATTCTGTGCTGGAGGTCATGGAACCCCATCTGGCGAGCCACAACGGACTGGAGGGCCTCAATTTCAGTGTTCTTGAATTCCAGGATCGTGCCACAACGGACGCAAATCAGGTGGTCATGGTGCATGCCCAGGTGGTGATGCTCATACCGAGGTGCCTGATCCTCGAATTGCTTCTCCTGGGCAAAACCGTATCGAGAAAAGAGCTCCAAATTCTCACGGATGAAATCTTCCGAGAAGGTGATACCCTTTTCCTTGAGAATCCCAGCGAGCTCAACTGCCGTGAGGTGGCTTTCTGTTCCCAGAAAGGCCTCGAGAATAGCGAGTCTCTCGTCGATTCGATGGAGGCCCTCCTGTTCGAAGATGATTTTGAACTGGCGATAGATATCTCTATGGTCTTTTCCCAGCATCCTTTCCATGAAACAGCCTTTCTAATCCTCGGGATCTCTGTTCCGTCGTCCACCTTGCCCTGAAATCCGAAAGGGGTGGTTCCGTGAAGTGACCCTCGAGTTGTTTCCTTTTTGAGAACCTATACGTTCGTTTTGACATCCATAACCTGTCCGGGAACCATGGCCTGTCTCCCTTAGGTCCCTTTTAACCCTGGTTCCCAGCATGTCCCCGACCAGAGGGCCTGCAAGTCCCCTGCATCCCCTGCCCGGGTGCGCATTCGGAGCAGTAACCCAAGATTTCAAAGCGATGGGAGGTTACAAGGAAATCGTGTTTTTTCCCAATCTGATTCTGAAGTCTTGGAATCCTATCATCGGCAAATTCAACCACACTCCCACAGCAGATGCATCGTAGATGACAGTGATGTCGATGACCATAAATGTGCTCATAATGAAGATGGCCATCCTCAAAATAAACCTCTTTGATCAGGCCGCATTCTATGAGGAGCGGGATCGTCCGGTACACAGAGGCCTTGGAAACCCGCTTCATCTTGTTCCTGAGACGCAGAAAGAGACCTTCAGCGTCGAAGTGATCATGATTCGAGAAGATCTCCTCGATGATCAACTCCCTCTCTGGAGTATTCCGAAGTCCTTTTTCGCGAATGTATTCCCGGAATTTTTGAATCTCGTCCATGGCGAACCTATATTTATTGAGACTCATTATCAATAATACGCCACCTATCCGAAAATGTCAAGCAAACTGGGATCTGGGGTTTCCTCAAAACCACGCGTGTAGGTATGCAAATAGTCGGATTTGAAATTTATCCTCGAATTACGCAATTGCCCGACCCCCTTTTCGCTGGTTCCCAAAGGTTTTTTGATAAATCTAAGGCTCGCTCCAGG
>WVXP01000073.1:15830-25663 GCA_011773445.1 Pseudomonadota bacterium
AAAAAAACCAGGAAACTCCAGGTCTGGGACCTCAGGGATTTTTCCTGAAAGGAGGGATCTTCAGAAGGGCGAGCCGGTTTTATGGGTATTCGAGGAGTTCACCATCTTGAGGGGGCCTGCTGTCTATGAGCGACGTTGCGGAAGCGGTGGGGACCCCTTGAGGATGAGCAGGAAGGGGAAAACCGCGCCTTTAGAGCGCGGAAGGGGCAGGAATTCCCCGCCGGCGAATCCCAATTGGGTCATCGCGTGAGCGTGGGCGCGAAGGGACAGGAGGCTCCCTCATTTGAGAAATTGAAAACACTCGAAGAAATCTTTAGCAAGTGAGACATATTCTTCAAAAAATGGGGGAACTCGTCGAAGGGCGATACGGGAGTGTCACGCTTCGAGAAGCTGGGGCCCGAGGATCGGGCGCCGATCAGGACAGCCTCTCTTTGAGGGTTAGTACATAATTCCGATCGAATCGTCCGTCAGAACACTTTCCACAACTGTATCTGCCGCCGATCCATTTTCGGGCTTTGTATTCTCTTTTGCAATTTGGGCATTCAAAGATATATCGATAGGGTCTCTTCGGCATAGCTTTGCAGTAATAAGGAGCGCCGATTCTATTCGCGATCTCTTTGAATCGCTTGTTATGTCCTGAGGGTTTTCTTTTTTGCCTGAGAAAGAGATGGATCACTTCATGTTTGGTCGTATTTTCTAGTTCTCCATCCCATCCGTATCTGTCGTGATAAGGGACAGAAATAATCATTTCCCATCTGATGAGGTTCACTTGCCCCGCCCTGCTTTTCATCCGGTTGCTCAGTCGACAAATCGGCCGTTTGATCTCACCATGAAAATGTTCTCTGTTCACGCTGTCAAATAGCCTTTCCACTTTCTTGAGCCTCGCATCAGTCATGATTAGCTCCTCATGGGGTTCTTTGCCCAAATGAGTCATCTTTACCGCTCCGCCCTTTACTGCCATTGCCGGGGAGCAGAATTCTTTTCCTCAGGCAGGCGATTATCCTGGAATCGTTGCCGTTTATCCACGGTTTCGGTCTGCAAAATGATGATAACCCGGGATGATCGCCTTGACAAGAAGACTTACCTGTGAGAGAAACCGGCTAGAATCATGATCTTTTGGCTCCCGTTCCGTCATCTCTGGCTGCCCAGAAGACAAGTTCGTCGCTAATCAGAACCCTACCCTCCTACAAGGAGATTGCAATGTCAGAACTGGTCCGATTCGGGATATCGATGGACAGTCGACTCCTCCGGAGTTTCGATCAGATGATCGCGAAAAAAGGGTATTCCAGTCGTTCAGAAGCCATCCGTGACCTCGTTCGTGATCGACTGGTCGATGCCTCATGGAAGGAAGAAAAAAAGGAAGTTGTTGGGACCATTACACTCGTCTATAATCATGAAATTCGCGAGCTCAATGACAGACTGATCGAAATTCAGCACCAATTCCACGACAGGATTATCTCATCCCTCCACGTTCACCTGGATCAACACAACTGCCTAGAAGTCCTCGTTGTCAAGGGAAAAGGTAAGGATGTAACGCGCATTGGAGAAAGACTCATCGGTGTCAAGGGCGTCAAGCACGGTAAGCTCCTGACCACAACCACAGGAAAGGAGCTCTTTTGATAGAAGGTTGCAATACCCTTTCTCTGCATTCGTGGCGAGTTTTCCAGACCCATTTTTTGTGGGGAAGGAACTTTCGGCCTTTTGGGAGGGATGTCGTCGGGTTCTGTCATAGAAAATTCCCGGGTATTTATATACGCCGGGAATTTCTTGTTCATACGATAGGAATGGGCTTATGTATGAGAACGGAGGTGATCAAATACGCTGGGAATTGCTCTGGGTGATCATTTCATCGATCCTGTTTTTGTCGAATCGCCATTGCCCTCTGATCTTGATCCCGGGGAGCCTCCCCTCCTGAGCACATCGATAAATCGTCACCTCCTTCATTTTGAGGTACTTGGCCAACTCCTTCACCGTCATAATTTCAGCCATGACGACCTCCTAAAAGGTGGTATGTCCGTTGTCTTTGCAATGGGAATGCCAATTTCCTCGATCTTGAGGAATCCTTGAGTGAAATATGGACTAATTTACCGTGTGAATCCCTATAAAGATGACTTTTCGGATTGATCTGTCAAAGAAAGGCTGGGCGGCAATACCTCCTTCTGGATAAGCCCAATATGGCGGGGCCTGTTGAGCGATGGGCCTGCCTGATGCTGTCGAGACACTCAGCACAAAAGTCAAAATCTTGACGCGAACGAAATCAAAAGGCCAAAAAAGACGAGAATCCAATAAGGATGTAAAACCCAAAATACCAGGTGGGCAATCGCATCTCTTTACCCGGGGGGTACATCGGGCAGATAGGGTTTTACTTGTTCCAGGCTCGGTACAGCGCGACCTCCCAATCCCGTGCATTTGAGACCGGCAACCGCGTTTGCAAACATAAAGATTTGGTCCAACCTCCAGCCTCGAATCAGACCATAGATGAAGGCCCCATGAAACACGTCACCAGCTCCAGTCGTGTCCACAGCCTCAATGGGAATACCCTTGAAATAGACAGGAGATCCATCAACGAGAGCCACCGCTCCATCGGGTCCGAGCGTGGACGCCACAAAGCCTCCGGTGAACTCCTGCAGGGCGTCGAGGGCCTTGGCGGGATCCGTGATTCCGGTGAATCTCATTGGAAAAGTCGAGGAGGTGATCAAGAAATCGATATGCTGGATCAACTCCCCGGTTCTCGCATCGATCTTGTCAGCATCCATGACCGTTACGATCCCCTCCTCCTTGGCCCAAAGTACGGCAGTCAATGTCGCCTCGAGGTCGTGACCGTCCACGTGTAGGACTCTCCCCTGGCATACGGCCTTTCGAGAAAGTTCACCCTCCCGGTAAAAAAGCCGCTTGTCTCTTCGCCACAGAATCGTCCTTTCTCCGGACTTTTGATCAACCAGGATGATCGCGAACTGATTTCTCGCCCCTGGTTCAACTGTGACCGCCGACACATTTACCCCTTCCTTACGGATGCTCTCCAATGAAACGTCGCCCCACGGGTCATCACCCACCTTTCCAATATACATGGCCCTGAGGCCCAAACGGGAACAGGCGACCATGGCCGTGGCCACCTGCCCGCCCCCGTGCGGAGAAAAGTCAACTATCTCCATCTTGCTATTCGGGGATGGCACCCCAGGCAGAACGGTGATGAAATCGACAGAGTTAAGCCCAAGTCCCACAACATCGAAAGGCTTGTCTGGGGGAAAGGAAATGTCAAAACCCTTCACACCGAACCTCCGAACATCCTTTTTCAAGTCCGAACCCCTTCGAACAGCATTCAAATGGTTTTTCGGAACATCATTGAATATCAATTGTCAGAATCCAAATGTCAAATCTTTTCATATCTCCGAATGTGGAGTTTCCTCGGTTTTCTGGCCTCTCATATCCCTTCGCTCCCTCGGTCTCGCGCCGACCCTCTTCCCGCCCTTGGCGGGAGAGGTGGGGACGAGCCGTTGCCCAAATTCCTTTTCTCGACTATTGCCCGATGAAAGTGGAAAAGGAGCGCTCTTCGCTGGCCAGAAATCTTTTTGTACAGCTGTCAGTTGTCGGTTGTCAGTGGTCAGTTGTAACGATCCATTCACGCCATTCGATTGAAAATCAAATTTCAGGGGCCCGTTACTCGAATAGCCGTGGATGTGCAAATCTTAGTCTTTAAACAACGAACCACGGACAACGAGCCACGAACACCGACTTTTGGTTCAGAGCTTCCCTAGACAACCCGCCTTGAACTGCCCGGTACGCCGTAGTATAATGGCGCCCGAATCCGGAGATAGTGTGGATTGAACCATGACAGGACTGGCAACCATTATCCTTGCTGGTGGCAAGGGAACACGCATGAAATCGAGCCTCGTGAAGGTGCTTCATCCAATCATGGGAAAGCCCATGTTGAGCTATCCCATTGAGGCTTCTTTTGAGGGTCTCGATGCCGACAAAACTGTCGTTGTCGTGGGCCATCAGTTAGAAAGCGTTCAGAAGACCTTTTCGAAGGACCCGCTGACCTTTGTTTCTCAGCAGCCTCAGCTGGGAAGCGGACACGCAGTGCTTTGCACGGAGAAGGTTTTTCGTGGGTATGACGGAACGATCTTGATTCTGTGTGGCGATGTCCCTCTGGTTCGGCCGGAGACACTCACAGAACTCGTTGCCTTTCATCGCCATGAGGGGGCTACGCTCACCGTTGTCACCACCCGATTGTCCGATCCGAGGGGATACGGAAGGGTGGTCCGCGGAAAAAGCGAACAAATCGAAAAAATTATCGAAGAAAAGGATGCCTCCCCTCGCGAAAAGGAGCTCGATGAGGTCAACACGGGTCTCTACTGTGCCGAGGCCTCGTTTCTTTTCCCTGGATTGAGGAAAGTCGAGACAAATAACCGCCAGGGCGAGTACTATCTGACCGACCTTGTCGAAATCGGATGGGAGGAAAAGCAAAGAATACTGGCCTTCGAGGTGCCTGAGTCGGACCAGTTTCTGGGCATCAACACCCGGGTCGATCTGGCCCGAGCCCATGATATTGTGGGCAATAGACATCTCCAGAGATGGATGCTCGACGGGGTGACAATCATTGACCCCAAAACCACCTACATCGAGACGGATGTGACCCTTGGGAAGGACACGGTGATTCACCCGAATTGCGTGATCCAGGGAAAGACGGCGATTGGGCGCCAATGTGTCGTTGGCCCCCACTGCCTGATAACCAATTCGCAAATCGACGATGGGGTCACCCTTCGGGCCTTCTCAGTCATCGAAGAAAGCCGAATTGGACGCGGTGCCATTGTCGGTCCCTTCTCCCGAATCCGTCCACAGAGCCAGATTTTCGAGAACGCCCAAGTGGGAAACTTTGTAGAAATCAACAAATCCTCCATCGGAAAAGGCTCAAAAGCCAAACATCTCGCTTACATCGGAGACGCGACGCTTGGAGAAAAGGTCAATATCGGCGCAGGAACGATATTCTGCAATTATGACGGCTTCGAGAAGCATCCCACCATTGTTGGGGATGGGGTCTTCGTCGGCAGTAACGCCGAGCTGATCGCCCCAGTCAAAATCGGCGACGATGCCATTATCGCCGCAGGATCTACCATTACCAGAGACGTACCAGCGAAGTCCCTTGCTGTGAGCCGGATAAACCAGAAAAATGTTGCACAATGGAGAGACAGGAGGCTGAAGAAAAAATAGATTCTCGAAGGATGAGAAGCAAGACTGTGTACCCAAGCGCCCGTTATACTTGACCGATAATCAACCATAGGGGGGATACCGCCCTCAATCGAAGTACGACGGAAATAGGCATGTGCGGGATTATTGGCTACCTGGGGAATAAAAACACGGCAACCGTACTCACGGAAGGTCTCAAAAGATTGGAGTATCGCGGGTACGACTCTGCTGGAATCGCGGTATTCCATGACGATTGTATTCAGATCCGAAGGACCGAGGGGAAACTTGCGATCCTCGAACAGATGATCTCAAAGGAGTCTTTCAATGGGCACACCGGGATCGGTCATACGCGCTGGGCTACTCATGGCAAGCCTTCAGACAGGAATGCGCATCCACACAAAGCAGGCGGGGTGGCTGTTGTTCACAATGGCATTATCGAGAACTATCTCCACTTAAAAAAAACCCTGCAAAACAAGGGGCACGTCTTTAACTCCGAAACCGATACAGAAGTTATTTCCCACCTCATCAACGACTTGATCGAAGAAGGATGCTCTTTTGAGGATGCAGTGCGGAGGGCTCTGCAACAGCTCAGCGGTTCTTACGCACTCGGAATTATGTTTGAGGGAGAAAAGAAAAAACTCATCGGCGCTCGGAACGAGAGCCCTCTTGTGGTGGGTCTGGGGGATGGAGAACTCTTCATCGCCTCGGATACTCCGGCGGTTCTCAATTACACACGAGAATTCATCTTCCTTGATGACGGCCAGATCGTCGTCTTATCGGACGGCAAAGCGGCGGTCAAGGATCTCACTGGCAAAACCCTCAGGATAGAACCGCGATACGTCGACTGGAGCCCCCTGATGGCGGAGAAAGGGGGCTACAAGCATTTCATGCTCAAAGAGATTTTCGAGCAACCAGAGGCGATGATCAATACCATCCGAGGGCGAGTCTCTCGCGAAAAGGGCGCGATTTCCTTTGAGGATTTCAGCTTGCGAAAAAAACAAATCGAAGCTCTCAGGAGAGTCGCCATCGTCGCCTGTGGAACCTCGTTTCATGCGGCCATGGTCGGAAGATATATGATTGAACGGTTAGCCGGGATTCCCGTTGATATTGACATTGCATCGGAATTTCGATATCGCAATCCTTTGATCGACAAAGGAACCCTAATGGTCGTCATCTCCCAATCCGGAGAAACAGCCGATACACGGGCGGCACTTCGAGAGGGAAAGCGTAAGGGGGCCCTGAGCCTGGCGATCTGCAACGTTGTCGAAAGCAGTATTGCCAGGGAATCCGATCATGTTATCTATACCCACGCGGGTCCGGAAATCGGTGTTGCCTCGACAAAGGCTTTCATTACTCAGCTTGTGGCCCTCTATCTCTTGGCGCTTTACCTGGCCAAAGGGAAGGGCAGCATAGAATCTGGAACCGTGCGAAACCTCTTGGCTGAGCTGATTCGCATTCCCGGGTTGGCAAAGGATCTTCTCAGGAATGCATCCGAATATCAGACTTTGGCTAGGAAATACGCCTCAGCTCGTAACTTCCTGTATCTGGGACGGGGAATCAATTATCCCATCGCCCTGGAAGGGGCATTGAAACTGAAGGAAATATCGTACATACACGCTGAGGGCTACCCGGCAGGTGAGATGAAACACGGTCCGATCGCTCTCATAGACAGGGAGATGCCGGTTGTCGTCCTTGTTGCCAATGATGATGTGCGAGAGAAAGTCATGGGTAACATCGAAGAAGTCCGGGCCCGCGATGGAATTGTCATCGCCCTTGCCTCAGGCAACGATCCAGAAATACGTCAAAAAGCCGATGAGCTCATTCCGATTCCCGATACGGCACCGCTTCTCAGTCCTATTCTTTTTACGATTCCACTCCAACTTCTGGCTTACTATGTAGCCGACTTCAAGGGCAACGATGTGGATCAGCCCAGAAACCTCGCAAAAAGCGTCACAGTGGAATAACGCGGAGTGTCCTCGAAAACGAGGATGCCGTCCAAGACCCTGCCGATAATAAAATGCTCTTCGTGTTGAGAAGCAATAGTTGATATTTCCTCCTTAGGTGGTTGCTGCCGGATCCTTTCCCATTTTTTAGAGCGTTTTTGGGAAGGCTTCCGCGGTACCCCGGCCCTGCGAGGCGCGGGATAAAAGCCTCAAATCAGCCAAACTCTGGTTCTCGGGTTCAACCCGACCAAAACGTTTTTTGATTCCACTGGACTCGCCAACGATGCTGTGAAGAAATCTCCCAGGATCTGCCGGCCGGGGCTCGCAGGCCAATTAAAAGAAGGACAAAGGTGAAGGGACAAAGGATAAAGGAAAGAAGACCAAGAAGTGCAACTCGATTATCCTTTAACCTTTAGCCTTTATCCTTTAACCTATCTGGGTCCCCCAACGCTTCCGCAAACGTCCCTCAGGGACATGAGCGTTCACAAAACTGAGGAAACTCGAGAAAGGTTAACGGAGACATGTCAAATCGAACGCGGATTTTGTCGGCAGTGCCAAAGGCCATCTCCTCCTTCAGGGAGAGTGAATACACCGTAACCATCATTCTGGCTATCTTCGTTGGGATTCTCGGCGGCTTCGGAGCCATCGGATTTCGATTGCTGATTCAGACCTTACAGAATTTCTTTTACCGATCAGGCACAGATCTCCTCGAGGCGGTTCGTTCTATCTCTTGGCACTGGAGGATTCTCGTCCCCACCGTCGGAGGAGCCGTCGTTGGTCCATTGATCTTTTTTTTCGCACGCGAGGCCAAAGGTCATGGTGTTCCCGAGGTTATGGAAGCTGTCGCCATGCGGAGCGGACTTATCCGGAAAAGGGTCGTGATTGTCAAATCTCTTGCTTCGGCTATCTCCATCGGCACCGGGGGATCTGTGGGAAGAGAGGGGCCCATCGTCCAAATCGGGTCGGCCATCGGCTCGACTCTCGGCCAGATTTTGAGAGTCTCAGGGAATCGGATGCGGAACCTGGTTGGGTGTGGCGCCGCAGCAGGCATTGCTGCCACTTTCAACGCTCCGATTGCCGGGGCTATATTCGCGCTGGAGGTCATCCTCGGTGAATTTACGATCGGGACTTTTGGCCCGATCGTTCTTTCTTCAGTCATGGCAACGGTCGTCTCTAGGGCCTTTCTGGGGAATTACCCTGCTTTCGATGTCCCCAAATACAACCTCGTCAGTATCTGGGAAATCCCCGCCTACCTCATCATGGGGATTTTGGCTGGCTTCGTGGCACTGCTCTTTACAAAATCTCTCTACAAGGCGGAGGATTTATGGGACGACTTGAAATTCCCGGAGTACCTCAAGCCCGCCCTCGGCGGATTGACAATCGGTTGCCTTGCTCTATTTTTCCCTCACATACTCGGGGTCGGTTATGAATCCATCACCCTGGCCCTTTTGGGAAAACTGTCTTGGTTTCTCCTCCTGGCCCTGGTTCTTGTCAAGATCGCTGCCACCTCTCTCACCATTGGATCTGGTGGGTCCGGAGGCATCTTCGCTCCATCCCTGTTCATTGGGGCCATGATGGGCGGGATCTATGGTCTTGTTGTTCACAACCTTTTCCCCTCCGTAACGGCTTCCTCCGGAGCTTACAGCCTGGTCGGCATGGGGGCAATCGTTGCCGGGACCACTCACGCTCCCATTACCGCCATATTGATCCTATTTGAATTGACTGATGACTATCGGATCATCCTTCCCCTGATGTTGGCCTGTATCATCAGCACCGTGACCGCAAGCCAACTCAAGAGAGAATCGATCTATACCATGAAGCTGGTCCGGAGGGGAATCGATGTCAGAGCCGGCAGAGAGGTGAGTATCCTGAAATCGATGCTCGTGAAAGACTTCATGCTCAGAAATATTGTGCCGATTTCAGAACACCTCAGCCTCAATGATCTGCTGCATCTCATTAAGGAGGGCACTTCTTCGTATTTCCCGGTTCTGAACAGCAAGGAGGAATTGGTTGGGATCCTGTCACTTAGAGACATTCGACCCGTTCTGCTGGAGGAGGGGTTGATGGACCTGGTGATAGCCAAAGACATCATGACTGAGGCTGTAATCACCCTGACCTCTGATCAGAGTCTTTACGATGCCATGGAGAAGTTTGGCAGTAAGGATATCGATCAGCTTCCAGTCGTCGATACGAAGAATCCGAAAAA
Source organism: Pseudomonadota bacterium (assembly GCA_011773445.1). Classification (GTDB taxonomy): domain Bacteria; phylum Desulfobacterota; class BSN033; order WVXP01; family WVXP01; genus WVXP01. Next base: position 25,167 of record WVXP01000073.1, read on the forward strand.
GGTCCTCGGAATGCTCAAGCGGACTGAGGTAATCGCCGCATATAACAACGCCGTAGTCGAAAGGGGAATCGAAAAGAAATAATCAATCGAAGAACCTTCCCTCTGCCGAGCTTCCAGTCATCGCATGGGCGTTTCAAAAGAAGTTAAAAAAGCACGGTTCGTTAGTCGTCACTGAAAAATGGCCGTGGAGCGAACATCACGAAGTTTCTGGGGCGACCCGTCCTGGCGACCGGAGTGTTCCCGAAAGGGCGAGCTCCTTCTGTCTGAGACCTCTAGGCCGAGTTTAGGAGGTCGAACGCAGGGAGCCTTAGAACGGGTCAGAAACTTCGTTCAAGGAGCGGAATGGGCATTTTTCAGTGGCAGCTAGTTAGAAACCATTCACAATCCCCGTATCTCCTGCTGAAAGCCACTCACCCGCTTCATGTTCACCGCTGTTTGCATTTCGGGGCTTCAAACGTTCAATGATAATGTGGTAAATCATACAGCAAAGGTGACAC
>WVXP01000073.1:25718-25859 GCA_011773445.1 Pseudomonadota bacterium
AGTCCAAGAGGAGGCAGTTGCTCAGACCGAAGGACCACTTCTGATTTTTGCTGGTGCCGGAAGTGGCAAGACTCGCGTGCTGACCCATCGAGTGGCCTACCTCATTCGAGAGAAAAAAATCCCTCCATGGAACATCATGGC
>WVXP01000073.1:25927-28964 GCA_011773445.1 Pseudomonadota bacterium
GTTCGCATTCTTCGACAGCATATCCATCTTCTGGGGTATCAAAACCGCTTCGCCATTTATGATGAACAAGATCAGCAGCGTCTGATCAAGGAAATCATGAAGGGCCAAGAGATCGACCCACGGATTTTTCATCCCAATCGCATACGAGCGGAGATCAACCGGGCGAAGAACGATGGTATTTCTGAGGAGGACTATATCCCTCAACAGTTCGATGTATTTCAGAAGCGCGTCGCCCTAGTGTACAGGGAGTATCAGGAGACACTAAGACGGAATAACGCTCTCGACTTTGGAGATCTCCTCCGTCTCACGATTTTGCTCTTGCGCCGTTTTCCAGAAGTCTTGAAGACCTACCAGCGCCTCATCCAATACATCCTGGTCGACGAATTTCAAGACACCAATGCGATTCAATACGAACTGATCAAGCTTCTCGTCGAAAAACATCGGAATATCTGCGTCGTTGGAGATGACGATCAATCGATCTACCGATGGCGTGGTGCGAATATCACAAACATATTGAACTTCGAAAAAGACTTCGCCGGATCCAGGGTCGTCAAACTGGAACAGAACTACCGGTCGACGAAAACGATTCTCAGGGCAGCAAGTAGCGTGGTCAACCACAATTCCGACCGTAAGGAGAAGACACTGTGGACCGAGAACCCAACAGGACAGCCGATCGTCATCTATCATGCCCAGGATGAGCAAGACGAGGCGCGTTATGTGGTGGATCAAATCCTGAAAGCGGTTTCCGGAAGCTATCGAGATTTCGCTATCCTGTACCGAACCAACGCTCAGTCGAGGGCGCTCGAAGAAGCGTTAATCAAAAAAGGCATTCCCTATTTGATTGTGGGAGCCCTTCAATTCTACGAGAGAAGAGAAATCAAAGATGTCCTGGCCTACCTTCGGCTCATTGCAAACCCATCAGATTCGGTCAGCCTGAAAAGGATTATCAATACCCCAGCCAGGGGTATTGGAAACCGGACACTGGAACAGTTGGAGAAGTTGAGCATGGAACGAAATCTTCCCTTATACGAGGGCCTTAAGGTTCTCGTTCAGGAGGGAGAACTTCCCGGGGCCATGGGAGGGAGGCTTAGGACCTTCCTCCAGATGATCGAAGACTTCCGAAATTCTGACCTGCCCGTCCCTGATTTAACCCTTGAGGTTCTCGAAAAGACGGGCTACTTTGCTCACTTACGTGCGGAAGGGACGGAGGAGGCGAGTTCCCGCATTGAGAATGTCGAAGAGCTGATCACGGTCATAAGGGAATACCAGGAGAGTCCCCCGTTGCACGATAAAAGCCTGGAAGGGTTTCTAGACAGGGTTGCCCTGGTCAGCGATGTGGACAACTACCATGATCGATGGAATCGCGTGTCACTCATGACGCTTCATTGTGCCAAAGGACTGGAGTTCCCTCTCATTTTTCTCACAGGACTCGAAGAGGGGCTCTTCCCCCATCATCGAAGGGGTGAAGATCGGGAGGAAATGGAAGAGGAGAGGCGTCTCTGTTACGTCGGTATGACGCGAGCCAAGAAAAGGCTCTATCTTCTCCATGCCAGGCAACGATCCATTTTCGGCGCCCGGCGGGTATGCGTGCCATCTCGATTTCTGGAGGAAATTCCTGAGGAATTGGTCGCCAAAGAGCTCTCGCCCAGCCTCGATCGCCCCCAGTTCGAGGATAAATCCGTTCAGGATTTTTCCGAGACGACCTATGAAACGAGTCTCGACGAAATCGACGAGATACCTCCCATCCGAGTGGGACAACGTGTCAGACATCCCCGATTCGGTGAGGGAACAATTCAGTACTGCGAGGGGAAGGAGAACAAGCAGCGGATCATCGTCTACTTTCCAACGGTCGGAGCCAAGACCCTTTCCCTCCAATTTGCCCGCCTAGAATTCATTCAAGAGCCATAGGGCGAAAAGATCGAGAAGGATGCAACAGCGGGTCGGTAAGAGGAAAAGGGTCCTGGTGGCTGGAGCCACGGGGTATCTTGGCCGGTACGTCGTGGCTGCTCTTCATAAAAATGGATTCCATGTCCGCGCCTTGGCTCGCGACCCATCGAGACTCCGAGAAGCTCGGGAACTTTGCGATGAAGTTTTCGTCGCAGAGGCAACGCAACATTCCACACTCGACGGGCTCTGTGACGGCATAGAGATCGTGTTCTCGTCCATCGGCCTGCGCTCTTTTGCCCCACGTCCCTCCTTCTGGGAGGTCGATTATCAAGCCAATATGAACATACTCTCATGTGCCATCTCCGCGGCGGTTCGGCACTTTGTTTTCATTTCGGCCCTGAATGCAGACCGAATTCGCACGAAAGTCGCTGCGGCTGAGGCCCGAGAAAGGATCGTCGATGCTCTGATGGCGTCGGACCTCACATGGACGGTTCTACGGCCAACTGGCTTCTTCAACGACATGGAAGAGCTGTTCAAGATGGCCCGGCGGGGTGTTTTCTACGTAATCGGGGACGGAGCCGCCCGTATCAATCCGATTCATGGTGCCGACGTCGCCGAAGAAATTGTTCGGCGCATCCGCGATCCTCGTACCCACAATCAGGCCATGGGAATCGGTGGACCTGATGTGTTTACGACACGACAGATTGGAGAACTCGCCTTCGAGGCGCTCCGCCGCCCGCCCAAGATTCGGTCGATTCCGCCTTGGCTGCTTGGCGCAGCGAGTTTACTGCTCGCACCCTTCAATGCCAATGCAGCGACACTGCTACGGGCCATGCAGGTCATTTCAGAAATGGACATGACGGGGACCCCATGCGGACGTCACAGACTCAGGGACTTCTTTCTGGAACTCGCGTTTCGAAAAGACGAGTAGTTCGCGATTTTGAATGTTTTGATGGGCGCCTCATATCCCTTCGGTCCCCCCTTCCCGCCGTTGGCACGACAGGTGGGGACGGGCTGTTGCCCAAATCCCTTTTTTCGACGTTTGTCTGATAAAAGTGGAAAGGGAGCGCTCTTCGCTGCTCCGAAATCTTTTTTGCTGCTGTCAGTTGTCGGTTGTCAGTGGTCAGTTGTAACGATCAATTCACGTCAT
>WVXP01000073.1:28995-30362 GCA_011773445.1 Pseudomonadota bacterium
CGAACCACGGACGACGGACCACGAGCACCGACCTTTGGTTCAGAGCTTCCCTTCCCACTTTCCGGTGAAGCACTCTTGCAAAGCCGTGACTAGAGTGTTCCAAGTAGCTAATTTGTGGAGTTTCCTCAGAAAACCCACAATGGATTACGTAACGAGTTGAGGTTTTTGTGATGACCTGATTCGGACTGAGGCCGACTCCCTCTTCGCTGGTTCCCAAAGGTTTTTTGATAAATCTAAGGCTCGCTCCAGGCGCCTTCAAAACTCTCCGCCTGCGGCGGATCAAATCCCGCCACGGGCGGGACCTAAGATTTATGAGCAAAAAACAATTGAAGGAACGCTCAAAGGGGTCTGGGCCACTTGCCCNNACAGTTGAAGGCGCTGATCTTCCCCCGCCACAGGCGGGCTAAGGTTTATGAGCAAAAAACATTTGGAGGAACGCTCAAAGGGATTTGGGCCACAGTCCGTGACTGGAGAAACGCAAGAGTCCGCAAACTCCAGGCTAATTTGAGGAGTTCCCCCATTTTCTAGGGGATATGCCTCACAAGTCAGAGATTTCTTGAGATATTTACAATTTCTCAAGCGAAAGCCTCCTGTCTCTGAGCGACGTTGCGGAAGCGGTGGGGACCCATCGAGGATGAGCGGGGAGGGGAAAACCGCGCCTTCAGAGCGCGGAAGGGGCAGCAATTCCCCCCCGCGAATCCCGATCGGGTCACCGCGTGAGCTTAGGAGTGAAGGGACAGGAGGCTTGCGCAAAAATGGGGGAACTCCATAGGCTAATTTCGATTGATTTTCAGTTTCACGAAGTGGAATAATAACAAATGGNNTGCTTTTTTCAACGGCTGCTTTGGCTGCTCAGGAGGACTTTGAAAGGGATATCATCGAAACCTCTGCTGGCAACCTGAAGATCACATTCCTGGGCCATGGCACACTCATGTTTTCTTTTGGGGGTAAGGTCATCCATGTGGACCCATTCAGCCGAGTGGCAGACTATGCCAAGCTGCCGAAAGCCGACGTGATTCTCGTAACCCATGAACACAGGGACCACTTGGATCTGAAAGCTCTGAATACTGTACGCACTGAAAAGACCGTATTGATCCTAACCGAAACTTGCGCCAAGCAGGTTCAGGGTGGCATCGTCATGAAGAACGGAGATGTTGAATCAATTGAGGGCTTAAAGATCGAGGCCGTGCCCGCATATAATATCATTCATAAACGTGACAACGGCCAACCCTTTCACCCGAAGGGTATTGGCAATGGTTACATCATCACCTTTGGTGACAAAAGAGTCTATGTGGCCGGCGATACAGAGAATATTCCAGAGATGAGAGAACTAAGGGGAATCGACATCGCATTTCTGCCGATGAACC
>WVXP01000211.1:0-19684 GCA_011773445.1 Pseudomonadota bacterium
CAGCGACTTGCCGAAGAGGTTGAACGTCTCAAACAGGAGTTGGAGCGGGTTCAGGCCGAGAACCAACTCCAGAAGCAACCGCAGGTTCTCGAATCTGAACGTCAACGCCCTGAAAAGGAAAAACAGAAGCTGGCCGCCATACCTCCACAACCGGAAGAACTCGGGAAAATCCGTATTGGCGTTGTGACAAAACTTGAAAAGAAGTACTTTTATCACCTAAGGGAAGTACTAGGAAAAAGAGAAGATTGTTATCTTTTAGAAGTTTCTGATCCAATTAGCCACAGTGGACTAGATTCAGATACGGCCAGTGTTTTGAAACGAAGATATCAAATAGACATGATAATCAGCATCAGACACACATTCTACACACCTGCCTGGTGGCAATTTGATACCAGACTAATTGATATTTCTGGTAAGAGGATGGTCAAGCTCGGTGTCGTAAAATTCTATGCCAGTCATGGTTGGGAGAGGGAACTAGTCAAGCAACAGATTGGTCCGATAAAAGAAATGATTGATCAAATCGCGCAGGAAAAGGGGAAGCCCAAACTGTGATAGGAGGAGGATAGGCCACAAAGGAACTTGACAGAATTGTTTGGGGTCACTTGGATGGTTTTTGTTCCTGCTCAGGCCACACTGAACTGAAATAGGCTAAGCGGATCGGAAGCTGAGGTGGGCGGAAGGATGGTGATTCATTCACAAAAGACCTTTAGGGATTTTCGAAAAACCAAATTGGCTCGGGATTCCCTTTGCGCCGTAGCTGCGTTAAGTCGATATTCGGAACGTTTCTAGGATCGTACATCGGCACGCCGATCAAAGCAGAGGTTTGCCTTTCTTGACCAAATGAAGCGCTTCCTGATCTACGTGGTCCGATATTTTCCTCATGATGGGATTTATCTTTACCGCCCAGCCGATCCTCGAACTGCCTAGAGTTCCCTGCACGATGCCAACCAGCTCAGGGACGCCGTCTCTCAACGCCAAAGCCGGGGCACCGCTGTCACCTGGGACAACGCCATTCGAGATCATGAAGATATCGTCTCTTTTGGTGGGCATCTGCTCGAGACCTTCCATCCCAAGAAGAGAACTCACGATCCCCTCCCGGACGTTGATTCCGGAATTAAAGGGATTTCCGACAATATACACGAACGTTCCCAGACTCAACTCGCTGCTGTCTCCCACGGGGAAGGGAATCGAAGTTAAGTTGAGATCATTGGGTGGTATTTCAAAGAGAGCAATGTCTAACTCAGGATCTCTAAGAACTGTCTTGAGAAAGAGCTTTCTGTTCTGGTAAACGAGGAAGGTTTTCTCCTCGAGTTTCTTAGAAGGAAGACTGACCCTCCCAAAGGGGGTCGGCATTTCAAGAGTGTTCTGGGTGACCACGTGATCGAGGGTGATAACAAAGCGACCCGCTATGAGGCCAAGGCCGGTGGAGTTTTCCATGACTGGCTGCAGGGTTTGACTGGTTTCGAAGAGGGTCTCTGTCTCGAGCGTTACGATCCAATTTGAGACCTGATTCAGCAATCGGCCATTCGCAAACAGGCTGTTGTTATAGTCATAAATCCCATCGGGTTTTGTCACAACCCTGAACCCTTCTTCGACCTCCTTTCTCAGACGGTCTAGGCTCTCCTGAATCTCAGACGTTTTTTCCTCGAGGTCATGGATCTCCTTTTTCGATGCAACACACCCATTGAGGCCGATCAATGCAACGACCGCCACAGAGGTCAGGATGAGTTGCTTTAGACTTTGAAGCCCTTTCACCATTTTGATGCCTTCCAGCGATAGGATCAGGAAGAAAATACCAATTCATTCGCATTCCTTGGCGAGGGAATTTTGAACTGAATGAAGTAAAGCATTTCCTCTTATATTCTAAAAAAATATATCACTACCAGAGAGAAATTTCAAATCCCATTAACCCTATTGACATTTTTACAAAATGTAGTAAAATTCACCTAAGGAGCGAGCCAATGGATTCTGTCGATAGGCAGATCTTGGACCTCTTGCAACAAAATGGGAGGGCCACTGTCCTTGAGATCGCAAAAAGGGTGAAGTTGTCTTCCCCAGCTGTTTCCGAGAGGCTGAAGAGACTTCACAAAAGAGGCTATGTCAAAAGATATGTGGCACTCCTGGACGAAAAGAAGTTGGGAAAACAGACAACAGCCTTTGTCCATGTCTCCATCCAACATCCCAGATATTTCCCTGGGTTTATCTCGCGAGTCACAGAGATTCCGGAGGTTTTGGAGTGCTACAGGATCACTGGAAACCACTCTTGCCTTCTGAAGGCAAGGGTGAAAGACTCGGAGGCTTTGGAATTACTCTTGAATCAAAAAATCGGAGAAATCGAGGGGGTAATTAACGCCACGAGCGAAATCGTCCTATCGACGATCAAAGAAGAGACTAAACTCGACCTTAGAGTGGAATAGATCCCCGGGTTCAACAGAGCCCCAAGGCGCGTGAACGTTTTCTTCCGCAGGTTCTGCATTAATCCCTCATCGAAATACTTCTGGCGTTTCTGACTCCGGTCATTGTGGGACGAAATGAGCATCAAAAAACCCTCTGTGCGGCGTTTACCAAAGATCAGACGATTCTGCCTTAAATGCGGGCAGAAGTTTGTAGCTAGGGGAAGGTTTAATCGAATCTGTGAGCGATGCACAGAATCGAATAGACGCATCTCGGATTTGGCTCTTGGGATAAAATATTCAAAATGATATGCAATTTGTTGTCATTATTGCCCCCTCATTCGGGGACGGAGAAAAGTCTGAGAAGATGTTAGAAATCTCTTAGCATTGATATTGGGGCTCCTTCTGGCCAATCTATTCGTCCGACGAAATCCATTTAATTCAAGATAAAAGTGTTCATTCTGAAGCTGGGCTGAGCCGTTACTATTGGCATCGTAAATCGAAAGGCCAAAGCGCAAGGGACCCCTTTACTTTCAGGCACATTGTGGTATGATGAGGAAAAAAACAGGCGGAGCATTTCCCATGGACGTAAAAGAGTTTTTTCAAATCCGGAGCCTAATGGGAAAGACTCAAACCCAGATGGCCCAAGTACTCGGTGTTTCTCCTAAAGCTATCCAGAGCTTCGAACAGGGTTGGAGGAACATCTCCCCCCACATCGAGAGACAGGCGTTGTTTCTTCTCGCCCTGAAAAGGTCCCGTAATGATAAAATCATGCCCTGTTGGAAAATACGAAAGTGTCCCACGGAGGAGAGACGATACTGTCCGGCATGGGAACTTCGGGCGGGTCATCTCTGCTGGTTTATCAATGGAACCATCTGTCAGGGCAAGGCGCAGGCAAACTGGCAAAAGAAGATGGAAATCTGCCGTCAGTGCGAGGTATTCCAGTCTGTTTTCCCTTTCTTGTAAGAGCCTGGCTGTAAATCCTGCCTACCTCACCGTCTAGCGAATCTGAGTCCTTGACTCATTGCACTTCGTCAAATTCATTTGGCCTTTTTCCCTTTGATTGAGAATACGTGAGGGGCTTCTTCTTATTCCCAGAAGAAAGCCAGGGGGGGCCATTCGTCAATGCCCTTCAAAATGGGTTCTGAGGTGGGTCCAAGAGACGTTCCGAGGATTTTTCCGAGAGCTACTTCTCCGAGGAGAGAGAATTCAGTTTGAGGGCATAAAAAGAGCTGAGCAGGTAGAGCCCGAGGATATGCGAGAGGATGGTCAAGAAAAGCTCCTCATCTTGGCCAAATAATTTGCCCGGTCGTGTGGCATAGAGGTTGATAAGTCCGAGCGGGAAATTCTTGGCCACGAGAGGATAACTCGCCAATCCGTGGATCCCTTCCATCTCAGAGGAAGGGTTGGAGCAGAAGAGGCGATCCTGGACATTATGGGTCAGGATTGCTTCTTTTCTCTGTGCCAGTTGATAAGCCAGGGTGCCGACGCTTTTGATTTCAATTGCGTTGAGAGGATCACGCTTCAGCCCTCTCAAAATCTTTTCTCCCATGGTTTTTGATTCATCATTGATGAGGAGTAAGGATCCACAATCGAAGGCCGTGTTTTCGATGGCTAGGTCTACCGTCTTGGTGTGAACCTGATCGAAATCCGAATCAGCACACGCTTTCGCAGTTAATTCACCGAGAACGGCAAGGTCTTTTCGCATTTTTTCAATTTTGTCCGCTGCTTTGGCTTCCTGTGAAGAGTCCTCGGCAATGACGATGCTAGACCCCACAGAACGACTCAGGAGGTCTAGCGGTTCCAAGGTTAAATCGCCCCGGATTGGTCCGTCGGATCGTGCTGATGGATCCATGTCTCTGCTGGAAAGACGAACCTCCTTGTACCGGCTGGTCACCGGTCGAACCTCGCCAGACAACTGGCTCGCTCTTTTGAGATAGGGCGCAAAGATTTTTTCCACCGTGGCATTCAGTTCGTCATCGTTTAGACGGCTGAAATGGGTGCCATTGGAGGCTATTGCTGCCTTAGTGGCTTCCTTGAGAATCGCGGCCAGGGTCTCTAAAACACCTTTGCCTCGAATAGCCACAGCATTGAAAGCGGGAACCTTCCTGTCATTCAAGTCTGCGTTCAGCTCATTGACGGTCACAAGATCACGGAGGTCCTGCTTGTTGTATTGAAGGACCAAGGGCACCTTGTCTGGATCGATGCGGTTGGCTTTGAGATTGGTTTTGAGGTCAGCAAGGCTTTTTTTGTTATACTCTTCTCGAGATCGTTGGGAGTCAGCGACAAAAACCACCGCGTCAGCCGCCTCAAGGACCTTTTTTCGGGTAGCTGTATACTTAAATCTGTCCTGGAACTGTGTAGAGTTTCCAACCGAACCGGAAGCCCATGAGAGTTCCAAGGTCAAACGGCAGAAGGTCGAAAAAGAGGGTCCGATCCCCCTCGGTCTTCAAACATAGAAGCGTGCTCCGCTGTTCGGGATCGGTGAAGCGGTGGATCGCTTCCAGATTGGTGGTCTTTCCGCCTAGAGCGGGTCCGTAATAAACGATCTTGGCCGTGATGATGCGGTCTTTCTGGTTAACCTGCATCGAACGCTTTCCCCAAGGAGTCTTATTCTCCTCCCCCTTGTCCTTATCGACCAGGGCATCGGAAATCTTGAACGCTTTGTAATTCCCGAGAGTGGTCAGGCTAGCGCCTGGGAATGAAGAAAATCGTGACCGAATGGCTCTTCCCGCTGAGATGACCGAACGCAGATAGGGTAGGGGTGACAACCGTTTTCCTTTTGGACAGAGGACAAAATCCGGATCGCCCGGGATGGGCAGGAGAGGGGAGGAATTGGATTCTCATAGGGGATCACAAGCCCGCAGGGCAGGGTCAAGAATCCTTACGACGAGTCTGTCTCCTCTGGGGTCATCCGTGGTCGTGTGGTCAATCAGGGTGGACGAGAGGATGTACCCCCTGAGTGTGCCGTTTTTGTCGAAGATCATCGAGGTTTTGTAGGACCGAATCTGGTTCTGAAACTGCTCGATGTACGTATCGGGTCGGTCCGTTCCCATGGATTTCGTAAAAGCGGTCCGAATGAGGACAATTTCCGTATCATCATCGGGAATGTCGAAAAGGACCGCAAAGTAATTTGGATAGCTCTGATGGACTGTCACGTGATACTCCCTCGCTGGGATCTGGTCTGGAGTGATCTCCCCGGACACAATGGATCGATGGCATCCAAAAAATGCCCATGCGAAGAAGCCCGCAAGCCCCCAACAGATGGCGGTTTTCCTCATAGGTCGACCCGTCACCCTTTGTCTGTTTCCTATATATCTGACTTCGAATCGTTCTTCAATACTCACTTAGGATTCTTCCCAAAAACTCGGGATCATCCGGAATCGGTCCTTCATGATAGTTGAAGAACTCCGCCGGTCCGAAGCGGTACAACCTTGATATCCGATCTTGCCTCTATTCTGTTTTTAAATTTTTGAGGATCGGCTTTCAAATGATGCATGGGAATAACGGTCTTCGGTTTGATTGCGATTGCCTCCTCAACAGCCTCCTGCATATCCATCGTAAACGTTCCACCGATCGGGAGTAAAGCGAGATCGACGTTTCCGAGTTCTCTCATCTCGGGAATAAAATCCGTGTCTCCGGCATGGTAAATCGTTTTTCCTTCTATTGTCACGAGGTAGCCCACACCGCACCCCTTATGATGGATCTTTCGGGTGGAACTTCCTTCTCCGGTATTGTATGCTTCGACAGCCTTTATTTTGATATTTCCAGAGGTCATTTCTTCGCCTGGTTCAATCACCCTAACCTCCCTTTCTAGCTTCTTTGTGAATCGCTTGGGAGCTATCACGAGAGTATCGGCGCGGGAGAGTCTATTAACCGTGACATCCTTGCCATGATCTTTGTGGTCATGAGTCACCAGGATTAAATCTGCCCTTTCTAATTCTTCAGGTAATCCATCGATCGGATCGGGCCACTTCGTAAATTCGATTTTCTTGGGATATTTCGTGAAAAAGGTCCTCAAGTAGGCCGGGTCGATATAGATCGTTTTGTCTGCTGTCCTTATTTGAAACCAGGAGCGTGGAAACCACTTTATGATCACAGGCATCCCTTTCTCCTCTTATTCTGCTCAGAGGGTTCTCCATACCCAGCAAAAGACATCGTCCTGACTCCATGCGGGGAAGTCCGATCGTGTCTCCAAGTTCACCATTAAAGTAGATGCCTTGGTTAAAGTCAAGAAACATTGGGCTTCAGAATCCTCATTTCCCCCCAATTGAGTTTCTGTTATAATGGTGAGACGGGCTCCCTAAGTGAATTTCATGGTCATTGTTTGAGTTGCGCCCGTTGATTTTCACACTCCGGATTCTGCGAATTCTAGAGAGTGGGGGATTGTGATGGAGATCTATCTCATGCAACATGGCCAGGCTTTCTCGAAGGAGGCCGACCCTGAACGCAGTCTGAGCCCTGAGGGCGAGATTCAGGTGGCGGCAAGCGCCGAAGCTCTAGCGAGGATCGGGGTAGGTTTTGATCTTGTTGTCGCCAGTCCGAAGAAGAGGGCCCTTCAGACAGCCGAGATTGTGGCCGAGAGATTGGGTTATCCCCTTGAAGAAATCAAAATAACAGAGACGCTTCAGCCAACTGCTCCCGCCGCGGAAGCCCTCGCCTTCCTCAAAGCTTATGAGGATAAGGGTCTGATTCTCCTAGCGGGCCACCTTCCTTCCCTGGGAGAGATTGCGTCGGATTTGCTCAGTGAAGGCTCTAAGATCGCCATTCGCTTTGAAATGGGAGGAGTCTGCCGGATCGACATCGATATGGCCCAGGGCGGATCAGGCGAACTGAAATACTATTTGACTCCTGATCAATTGAGACTCATTGCCAAATAGACAATATGAGTCTTCGGGGACAGGTTGCCGCGGATCAGCAGCGTCGAAGATACACACTCATAAGATCTTCTGTAATCGGGCCTTGGCCTCCTCGGCTTCACGGAGAATATCTGAGATAACCTCCTTCACCGGTTTGATCTCTTTTGTGAGGCCCACACCCTGGCCACAGGGAACGAGTCCAACGTCGAGATCCCCCTCCCTGAACACTTTCTCCATGTTTTCTCCTTTGATAATGGTGAAAAGCTCGTCGAGGGAGGCTCCCCTTGACTCCATCTCCTGGACTCTGGAAGCAGCTGAATTCTGCCAGACCCGATGGGTATTCTGGATACTTCGGAGAACCAGGGTGGTATCAAGCTCCGTGGCTCCGAGAAGGGCCTTTTTCAGGTTTTCATGGATGGGGCATTCCTTCGTCGCCAAAAGACGTGTCCCCATGATCACACCTTCTGCTCCGAGAGATAAGACTGCCAGGAGACCTCTTCCATCTGCCACACCGCCCCCGCCGATGACCGGAACCGTCAGGGCATCCACAACCCGGGGGACAAGGCAGAGGGTTGTGATGTCCAGCATTCCCGTGGCACCACCATTTTCGTATCCAACAACCGTGACAGCATCGACCCCCAGGCTCTCCGCCTTTTTGGCATAACGGATGCCGACACATTTGTGGATGATCTTGACGCCATTCTTCTTGAGGCGATCGATATACTCCTCCGGGGCCTTGTGGCCTGAGGTCTCGACGATTTCGATTCCCTCGTCGAGAATGACATCGATGTACTCGCTATTGTCGATTGGTTGCATGGCTGGAAACATGTTTAGGTTCACAGCGATCGGCTTTTGGGTCAATTTCTTAGCCTTCTGGACCTCTCGGCGAAAAGACTCCTTGTCGCGGAACATGGCCGAGGCAATAATCCCTAAGGCGCCCGTTTGGGACACAGCCGCTGACCAGCTGGCATCGGAAAGATGCATCATTGTTCCACCGAGAATAGGGTAATCGATTCCGAATAACTCGGTGATTCTTGTCTTCATCATGATCCGCCTCCTACTTTGCGTGACGTCACCGAAGAGCGACACAATAGGCTCAAAAAATAACTTTTCCCTCTTTAACGCTGTAGACACCAGATACCGTAATCCTCAGGTCCAAAATCGATGTGAACGACAGAAAACTCATTGTCAGAAATGGATCTACCAAATGGCTTCCCATTTCCTTAAAGGCTCTCCTCAGGGCCTCCATTTCTCGAGCGAGGTCTGCCATGGGCAATGAGGACATGATTCCCCCGATCGGGAGGGAAAGGGCCCGGACGACGTGCTTGTTTTTGACCAGGGCAACGCCTCCTCCCATCCGCAGAACTTCGTCAGCGGCAATGCGCATGTCTTCAATATCATCACCGATGACCATGAGGTTGTGGATATCGTGGGACAAACTTGAGGCGACTCCACCTTTGAGGCCGAATCCTGAAAGAAAACCCTTACCGATTTTTTCCCCATCTCTCTGAACCATACATATCAAAAGAAGGTCACGATCACCGTCGGGCTGAATCAGTCCATCCCGAATGGCGAAGGAGACCTCTTTTCGGGAGGTCACAGTCTTATCCAGAATTTGAATGGCTGGAACCCGAATCGTGCTCCTCTCAGTCGAGTGAACTTGAAGCCACTTTTTCGGAACTGTTTTCATTCGAAAGGGCCTCCCCTCGGTACCGACGGTGGGGAGAGGAGCCGGAGCAATCCTGAGTTCTCCGTCTTTTACAACCACACGGCCTCTCTCGATGACCAGATGAGGCCTCGGGCTGTTCAGCTCTCTCGTCAGCAGGATATCCGCGATTCTGCCCGGGGCGATGCCCCCGAGAAGGTGGTCGAGACCGAAGTAGCTAGCCGGGTTCAGGGTCACCATTCTGATAGCTAGAATGGGATCGATTCCATAGCGAACAGCCTCCCGGACAAGATAGTCCATATAGCCCTTTGCCATCATATCGCTGGGAAGGAAGGTGTCAGGGGTGAGCATGACTCGATTCATACTGAGGTATGGTCTGTCTTTGAACACCGAGGCGAGTTCTTTGAGGTCGCTACGAATGGAACCATGTCTCAACATGACGAAAAGGCCCAGTCTGAGCCGTTTAATGACATCCTCCACACTCAAGGCCTCATGGCATGAGGTGATTCCATCATAAACCAACCGGTTGAGTTTCTCGAGGGAGGCCCCGAGGGTGTGACCTTCGACGCGCTTACCAAGCCTTCTCGCTAGCTCGATTCTGTCAATCAAATCCTTATCGCCATCGAGTATTCGAATCCACGAGGGGATCTCGCTCACCCCGAGGACTGCCGGGTCCCTGATCAAATCCTTGAAATGAACCATTTTGTAAAGCTCAGTTCCTTCGATCCCCGGGAAAGGTGGCGATGTGGCGGGGACGCCTGAGAAAAACTTTACGGGGTATTTAAGGAAATCCCTCAGGATTCTTTTGAACCCCGAAGGTCCCAGAGAGGTGGCCAGATCATGAGAGTCGGAAAAAACACTCGTCGTTCCAGTCAAGATCGTCTGATTAGAGAAAGAAGCTGGGTTGAAAAGAATATCGGTGTGAGCGTGAGGATCGAAAAAGCCAGGAATCAGATAGGACCCCCCAGCCTGAATAACCTCTTTCGTTTTTTTCGAATCGGCCGATGCTGGGCCCACGTAGCGAATGAGTGGGCCACTGACAGTCACATCGCCAGGCAGAATTTCGCCGGTATAGACGTTGAGGATTTGTCCTCCAGTGATGAGAAGATCTGGTGCGGCCAAACCATTCACCTTGCGAAATTCGTATTCCTGGATGTCCTTCAAGGTCCGGTCATTCTCTGCCAAGAATAAATTCTCCAGATCTCGGGGATCAGACATCCTTTTGTCAGGGCCCAGGGAAAACGAGTTTCGTCCTTTTTTGGGAGCCTCCTCTCCCTTCGCTCCCACGGTGACTCTAGCTCTTGCCCTTAGCGAGAATTCGCGCTCTGAAGGTGGTCTTCGAGCCGGAGCCCTCGGCGTGAGCTCGGTCAAACGCTCAGACCGAAGGCGGTTTTCCGCTCACTGCTCATTCCCCATGGATGCCTGTTTCCCATCTATGTTGGGCTGTCAATCAGAAATATTACCGTATAATCGACATGAAAGGAAATGGGATTCCAGCAGAAAAGAGACCCCCGTCGAGGCCCGAAGCATATCTGCGCAAACTCTGAACAGTGGATTCCTCTCTGACAGTGCTGGCTATTGATTTTTCAGTGAGGCGGTATTAAAGTTGCATTGTCTCACAGGGGCGTTTTCCGCGCACGGGGATCGATCGGAGCGAGGAACCGTGAAAAGGCAGGAACCCTATCGGCGTTGGTCTGTATATCTAAAGAACGTGGCGATCTGGTTGCTCGTGACCCTAGGAGTTTCTCTTGCCACGGTCTTGGGTATTTTCAATGGGATCTACTTTGTTATGGATCATTACCTTCAAGATGATCGGTTTTATCAGGGCTTTGCCGTCTCTGTGGGCATATCTGCATGCGGGACGGCGATCCTTTTTCTTATGATATTTATCTTTATTCGACGGATTGGAAGGTATCCCAAGAGAAGGTTCAGGGGCGTCAAAGGGATGATATAGGGTGGCTGGATTGTCACGAGATTTGAATATTTCGAGGCCCCTGGTGTTCAGGGTCCGAGGAGGGCGGTTCTATGGTTGAAAAGATGGAGAAGATATGGATGGACGGAGAGCTGATTGACTGGGACGAGGCCAAGGTCCACATCCTCACCCACACCTTTCACTACGGTTTTGGAGTTTTCGAGGGGATTCGCTGCTACCAGTGTCATGATGGATCCTCAGCGGTTTTTAGATTGGGCGATCATATCGAACGCCTTTTCCACTCCGCTCTCATTGCAGGGATAGAGATTCCCTTTTCGGAAGAGGGTATCTTCGAAGCATGTAAGGAGACCTTGCGGGCAAATGATCTGGCAGAGGGTTATATTCGGCCGATTGTTTTCGTTGGTGAGGGAGTCATGGGGGTGCATCCGGGAGACAATCCCATCCGAGTCAGTATCATCACCTGGCCCTGGGGAGCCTATCTCGGAGAAGAGGCGTTGAAAAAAGGAATCCGCGTGAAAATCTCCTCATTCACGCGACACCATGTCAATGTCATGATGACAAAAGCAAAGATCTGTGGAAACTATGTCAATTCGGTCCTTGCGAAGCGAGAGGCAGTCGGAAGGGGTTACGATGAGGCAGTTATGCTGGACACAGAGGGATATGTCTCCGAAGGGAGCGGTGAAAATCTCTTTATTGTGAGAAAAGGACGGCTCAAGACGACGCCCCTCACTTCCATCCTAGATGGGATTACACGGGATTCCGTGTTGCGAATTGCCGGTGACAGCGGGATTGAAACGACGGAGGAAAAGTTCACGCGGGATGAACTCTATGCGGCGGATGAAGCTTTTTTCACTGGAACCGCTGCGGAGGTTACACCCATCCGGGAAGTCGACGACCGTGCCATTGGAGATGGGGTAACGGGACCGGTAACGCGCAAGCTTCAATCAATCTTCTTCGACGTTGTGAGGGGGAGGAAGAAAAAGTACGAGGAATGGCTGGACCCCCTGTGAATTCATGAGGGGATTCAGAGTTTCTCGACCCGTTTTCTTGCTTTTCTCAGCTTTCTTGGAAGCCTCCTGGACGGACCTTTTTTTTGCGTTCCCTTGATTTCAGGTCCTTGATCTGAATCGTCTGAATCAATTCCCTTTTGACTCACCCGGAAAACCATTTCCATTTTCTGTTCAAAATCCTCCGAGGCAATCACGGTGGCGTGGTAGCGTTCAGCTTCGATCTGGAGCCGTCTATCTGAGGTCACCACCATGGCTCCCTCTCTGGTTTCGCGAGCTATCTGGATGATCACATCGTCAGCCTTTTGCCCCATTCTCGAAAAGATGACGCGGACTCCCCTCTCAACCTTTTTGGGGTCCGAAGGATTCGCTCGGTTTGATCCATCGAATATGACTGTGATCGGAAAGGGTTTGGCCTGTCTGTAAAGGGAAAGCCGCCGGATCAATTCCTCTCTTCCTGCTTCGAGATCCTGATTATCGAGAATGCGTAGGGATGGAGATCGACGAATCAGATTATAGCCATCAATGATCAGATGAATGGACATGACAGGGGATCGTTGTTCTTGCTTGGGATCAAGAACCCTTTCGAAGGCGGAGTTCGATTCGGTTCTCTTGCCCGGCAATGAGCCTCTGAATATTGGCCCGGTGGCGGTAGAAAATCAGGACTCCGATGCAGATGCTCATCATCACGTACGTCGTCGATCCGGTCAGCATCCACAGAAGAATGGGCATGAAGGATGCTGCAGAGAGGGAGCCCAGGGAGACAATTCTCCAAGTGGCAAGGACTCCTGCAAAGAGAAAGAAGTCGATCAGGACGGCCAAAGGACTGATCGCGATGAATATGCCGAGAGCGGTGGCCACCCCTTTGCCCCCCTTGAAACTGAGAAAAACAGGGTATAGGTGCCCCAGGAATGCGGCTATCGCTGCGAGACTCACCCATAGTTCAGACAAATGAGAGGCCATGGCCAAGGAGACTGGGATAAACCCTTTCAAAGAGTCCCCGGCAAGGGTCATGAGGGCCAGGGCTTTCCCTGCGGCTCGATAGATATTGGTTGCCCCAATGTTTTGACTCCCAATCCGTCGGGGGTCCTGTTTTGAGAATGCTTTCGTCAGGAGCAATCCCGTGGGGATCGATCCCAGTAGATAAGAAAAGAGAACGAAAAGTACCTCCACCTAACTGCTCCAGGGTGTCAAGCCTTCCGGAGATGAGACAGCACCTTCGACTATCCCCAAATCACTGGTGGGGCCAAGGCGCTAATATTCTCCTTACCACACCGCTTTCTTGTCCGTCAATTTGTTGGTTCATATGAGCAATGTTCGGTCAAGGACATTCTTGAGTGCGGACCAGCTATTTCCCTTTCCTCTCCTCCTTTTTTGCTGATCTCTTTTCTCCAATCTTATCCATGATTTTGGTTGCCATCTCCGGGATCTTTTCAAAAACCGCCTCGATGGTTCCTCCTTTTTTGATCCCGTGGAAGGAAATCTCTCCCCCTTTGACAGCGATAAAGGCAATGGGTTCAATCCTGATGCCTCCTCCTCCGCCACCCCCTTCCCCTTTTGCTTCGACTTTTGTGCCACCCGATCCCCCGCCGGCACCAATGCCCAGAGACACTCTTGAGATGGGGATAAGGGTGAACTCTCCAGCTTTGAACTCCCTCCCGACGATCGTTTCGGTCTTGGCGATACTTCTGAATTCCTCCAACAGCGTCTTGATAAGACTCTCAGGCACACTTGCCACGATGGTTCCTCCTTTCGCTGCTACTTCTGATGGATAAAAGGGTCTTGATGATTTTTCGGCAAGGAAGATGGATGAGAAGGCCGGCAGCTATTTTCACAAGCCGGTAGGGACGAACCTGCAAACTACCTCTGACATAGTTCACGTTTTGGAAATTCGCCGAAAGATTGACGTTTTTGACATGAATATGGGTGAGCATTCCGGCA
This sequence comes from Pseudomonadota bacterium, assembly GCA_011773445.1. GTDB lineage: Bacteria > Desulfobacterota > BSN033 > WVXP01 > WVXP01 > WVXP01. The sequence continues at coordinate 13,800 of WVXP01000211.1, forward strand.
AGCACGCCATTCCACATTGGATCGGAAGTCGAAAAACTCCCTTCCAATTCTCGAATAGAGACCGACCGGACAAGGTCCAGAATCGACCGATAGCCCTTCTGCAAGAGTTCGAACGTGAGCTCTCTCTCCTTGAGGAGAAGTTCGCCTCCGGCCCTGATTTTCTCCCTTTTCTTTTTTTCAGGTTTTTCTTTGGGCTTTCCTATTTTTTCCCTAATTACAGGGACTTCTTTTGGCGGCTTCAGTCGCTTCCTCGCGAGGATTTTTGTAAATGAGATGCCCATCCATCGCACGCCAAAAAACCTTTGCGTCGAGTCGAATCTCAGTGAGATAGGAATCACAAAGGGGATAGCTAGTCCGACAAAGGTGGCCGGTAGAATGATATAGAACAAAGGTCCCACGGGCGTTCTCCGAGTCTTCCTAGAATAAAGATAGTCTATGCCTATGAGAAGTCAATAGGGACAATATAAGGAGTTACCCGGTTTTTCAATGCAGCGTTCCCCTATGATTTGGATTTTGTTGAAAAACTCCAATTTGCGAGCTGGATTCTCTCATCCCTTTGTTCCCACGCTCTCGCGGTGACCCTATCGCGGCTCGCAGGTGGGGAAAGCCTGCCCCTTTCCCGCTCTAAAGGCGGGGCCTTCCTCCTTCCTGCTCACCATCGATGGGTACCCGACCGCTTCCGCTGACGTCGCTCAGGAATAAGAGAATCCCCCACAAGTGAGGAAGGTGCTGTCGTACTTACTGGTTGACCTTCGAATTTTTGGCGGGATTCCTCGGACAATACCAATGGACCAGTTAAAACGCGAAACGTTCTGAACTTTGGGACAATTGCGGGACACGTCGGAGCAAGAATCAGTCTTTTCCCTCTAAAGTGAATCGCCATTTGCAGAAAAGGTCATCCGGATGGGGATCGGGTGGGGCAAAAAGGCACTCGACACGGATCCGTTCATCGACCGCTTGGGCAAAACTCGTAAACTCACCCCGGTGCATCTCCTTGCACGAATATTCTCCGAGACCGCGCTTGAGCCGGGCTTCTTGTGGGGGACAGCTCGGCACGGTGATGATCACTTCATCGTCTTTTTCCTGAATTTGGTATCCCACGAGGATATACCAGGGAAAGTACCTCTGGGCTCTCACAAATCCCTTGAGCCCCTTTTCCTTGATTTGGAAGCGCTTGACCAAATCCCGGGCGGCCATGCCACCCACCTTGGTCCATACTCTCTCGTTGATCTTTTCTGCTGTTGGCTGATCGAACTCGCGATCGACGTAAATGAACCAGAATGCATCGACAACTTGGTAGTGCCATAGCAAAAAGTCTAGGTATTTCCGAAGTTCTGTTGTCTCCATCTTTTCCAACTTCATTGCTCACTCCACAATAAGCTATGATGACCGTCGGTCTCTGGGTTTTTGGTCCAGCCGATCATGGCCGTTGTTTGATGGTAAAAAGGAGAATGGTCTCCCCTCGCCCCGGAATCCCTATCATGATAGCGGTTCAAGCGTCAACCTTGGCCTTAGTGGAGTTTCCTGAGTATTTCACCAGAAAGTGGGAAAGGAAGCTCTGAGCGCGAGTCAAGATTTTTTCGCTTACAATCCTTAGCGAGGCGTAACGGCCGCAAATCCAACTGTTTGATCCGCCGCAGGCGGAGAGTTTTGGATTTGCAGTGGAGCCGAGCTTTAGAATTGTCGAAAAAAGCTTTTGAGCAGCGAAGAGCGCTCCTTCGTCACTTTCATCAGACAGAAGCCGAGAAAAGGGATTTTGGAACGGCCCGGGGAATACTGACACCCTTCCCATGAGCGTCCACAAAACTGAGGAAACTCCACTAGCCTTAACGATCACAGAAAGAAAAAACCGTCCAGATTGGACGGCTGAAACCTGATCGGTTGATGTGTCCCCCTTACATTCTAGCAGTCTAAAAACCAAGGAAGCATGCGGACTAAGCGATTTCTTCTGGATTACAAAGGAATTTATCCTCCGGGGCAACACGTCCGCAGGTCCCACATGTGTACTTCATTTTCGCCAGTTTTGGCTTGCAGATATGTCTTGGGTTGGTTGCGCTCACGCCGCAATAATCACAAGTATAGGCCCTTTTTACCTCTTTGGGAGCACAGAGATGCCCCTCGTCTGCTGCGACTTTTCCACAGGTTGTACATTTGTACATTTCCGCCGCCACGATTAAATCACCTCCTTCCTCATGAGGTTACAGGTCTCAGACTTTGCCGAAAGCTTAACACCCCCAATCTTTTAATTTCAAGGCCGATCAGAGAACAATTTACTGAATAAGGGGAAATCCTTATTTGGAGAGAACACTGCCACCATTGTTCTTGTCCTGGCGTATAAGGATCTTGTCAATAGATGATGGGATTTCTGTGTCAAGGCCGTGTATAATTAGAGATAAGATCTATCTTGAGAAAGGATTCAAACGAACGATGGATGGTTCAGCATGGAAATCCATGGTCGTCTTCTCGTTCATGCTGGGTGCGCTGACACTCTCGAGCTCCCGTGACATGGAGCCGGGCCGGCTTGTTGGGGTGAGAGATATTGGAAAGGACGGATTCATTTTATCGTCGGAGCAAAGAGAGGACAGACTCAGAACAATCAGAGAGCTTGGACGCGTCGTCGTTATTACCAGAAACCACCCCCAGTATTTACAGACATACCAGGGTGAAGCCATGGGCTTCGAGTATGAACTTATGAAGGCTTTTGCGGATTATTTGGGGGTCGGTCTCGAAATGAAGACCCTTGGGCGGGGAGATATGATCCAGGCACTCAACCAGGGAAGGGGTGATTTTGCTGCTGTGGGTATTGTGGCCACCCCGTTTCGACAAAGGTTTGTGGATTTTTCTGATGGATTTTTGTCGATTCAACCGAGAGTCGTGGTCCGCAAAGACGGTCCTACCATCACAGAATTCGAAGGTCTCACCGGCAAGACGATCCATGTGAAGAAGCGTAGCACTCACGAGGAGCGGTTGCACGAGTTGCGGGAAGAAGGCCTCGACATAACCGTAGAACTCCACGAGGGCGTTTCCGCTGAGGAACTGATCAGGCGTGTCGCTCGTCGAGAGATCGAGATAACCATGGCCGATTCTCATATCGCTTTCCGGAACCGACTTTATTATCCAAATATCAAGGTTGGCATACCCGTTGGGGAACCCCTGTCATTGGTTTGGGCGGTGAAGAAAGGCGAGGGAACTCTCCTGAATGCGATAAACGATTTTTTCAACACCATAAAGACGGATGGGACGTTTCAGCGTGTCTATAGAGCGTACTACGGCAATTCGGAGGTTTTTGACAGATTTGAAATAGACAAATTCCACGAGCGGATCAGGACGAGGCTTCCGAGATATGAGGAATCGATCAAGAGATCGGCGAAGAAATATGGCTTCGATTGGAGATTGATTGCCGCCGTGATCTATCAGGAATCCCAATTCGATCCTGAGGCCAGGAGCCACCGTGGGGTCCGGGGTTTAATGCAGCTTACCGATCTCACGGCAAAAGAGGTTGGCGTCACTGACCGCCTTGACCCTGAACAGAGTATCATGGGCGGGGTCAAATACTTGAAGAACCTGTATCAACGATATGACACGGCAAAAGGTTTGGACAGAATCCTCCTCACCCTCGCCAGTTACAATGTCGGACCCAGGCATATTTCAAACGCCCAGAGAATTGCTCGAAAAAAGGGTCTTAAACCTTACAAATGGTTGTCCCTTGAACAGACGCTTCCGTTACTCTGTCAGGAGGAGTATCTGAAATTGAACAAATTCGGCTACTGCCGGGGAACCGAACCGGTACGCTACGTCAACCGGATCTTAGTGTTTTTTGACATCCTGAGAAGACAGGCGGTAGGGGAGCCATTCCGCGAACAATTGACGCGAACAGGCAAGAATCCACCTGGACTCGATATGGACCGCTCCTGATACCACGACATCCTCGACGTTCGGTACGATTTGGTCCATCACGTTTTCCATGTATCAGCTTGTTCTTTTGACTTTCCCCTCTGGCTTTCTCTCGTGTTTTCGATTCGTCGTTTTTTCTACCCTCGCTTCAAAGTACTCCATAATGGAAAATAGAAGAAGAGACACTGCCCCTACAATAAGAATCAAACCCAAGACTCCTGTGGCAAAGACGAGCAGGATCGTCAGGGCCGCCCAGAGCAGGTTCATGGTTTGTCCCTATTTAACGTTCGGTCGATTGCCTAACCTGCGGTGATCCTTCCCGTAAGGCAACGATCTTCGAAGTGTCAACCCTCCCTTGAATTGTAGTTTTCATGATCCAAAAATCAATCTAAATCTCGTGGACATCGTGTAACGATGTCGCATAAAAAGCGAGGCGTTTTTTTGACACATACCGGGCCTTAATCGACCGAAGGAATAGCCACCTCAATTCGTCAATCCAGAACCAATGACTGCGATACCCTACGGCCACGAGGGCCTCCTTTGGAAGTGATAAATCGCTGCAAGACGCGGCAAGCACAAATTCGCCCGTTCCGACGTGACAAACCTCCTCCTTCATCGTGATCGGATGAGTCGGCGTGAAACGTGAGGGTTTCACGATACGTGTTGATATCGAATTCGTCTTTCACCTGTCCCGGTTCCATGCCAAGCCGCTCCGCCAATTTATTTGCTGAAACCATCAGATTAATGCCTTCCGTAATGGTTTGCCTCAGCTCGGTGAGCACCCTCTAACGAGTCCCTCCCTAGACTCGAGTTCCCGCATGACTTGGCTAATTGTGGCGTTCCCTACCTCGGCCACCCGATCAGGCAAGTGGTCTAATATGTCGGCATACCCCTCTGACATCTCTCTGAACGCGGCAGTGTCTGACAGGAGCTGCTGAACCTCCGGCTTAGCCGTTAACTCCTGGAACATCAGGTCGACTTGGCAGTTCGCGAGTAGCTGCATCCGGGTGGCCAGAATACAGGGCTCGCTCGGCGATGAGACAAATCCGCTCGGCCTCCTCCATCGCCTCCCGGATGGCACCAAACATGCCCCCCCGTTGAATCGCCTCCTCCAGGGTGGGCTTCCGGCCCAACTCACCGAAGTTGCTAAATCGGACATNNGACCAGATCTCCTGCTCAAGCTTCCGTAACTCCCCGACCATGACGTCGGCTGCCTCACCATAGACCTCTGGCTGCCAGAAACCGTCCCAGACCATTCTCGTCAGTGTTACCAACACCGACAGGTCCAATAGGGCGACTCCGGGGTCGGGGCCCGAGGCGATTTCAAGAGCTGCAAAAATCGAGGAGACCTTGATTCTCGTTGCGCTCACCCGGGCACGGGGCGACTAGAGGGAGCTCTCTAGTTCGGTGAGAGCCTCGTAAAACCATGCCGCGAAACTGTCGGCGAAGGCCATCAAGGCGGCCTGGAGCTCCTCACGCGAGAGCAGGGGCAGGACTTCTCTCTTCCCCTCGGTCTGAGGCCCGCATTGACGAGGAGTTGAGTGACGTCCGTATGCCCCTTGAGGGTCGCCAGAGCCAATGGTGTTGCGCCGGCTTTGTTTCTTTTGCATTGACATCGGCGCCGCTGGCGATCAGAAGTTCGGTCACCCCCACGTAGCCCTTTTCGGCGGCTCGGTGGAGCGGCGTATTGCTTTTTCTGTCCCGACTATTGACATCGGCCCCTTTGGCAAAGGAATGCGGCTACGTCTTTGTGGCCGTTCGATGCCGCCCGGTAGAGAGGCGCTCTGTCGCAGTCATCCTGTGCATTGACCTCGGCACCCTTGTCCACTAGCCGTTTCACTTCGCCGATGTTCCCCATCCTCGCAGCCTTATGGAGAGAGCCCGCCAATGCTGAGGATCCAAAAAACCGCTCAATAAAACCATTATTCCAAACCAGTATTGCCAGGGTTTCTGTTTTACCATTGCAAATCCCCCAGAGATTCGGCGCTGGC
>WVXP01000211.1:19875-20176 GCA_011773445.1 Pseudomonadota bacterium
TTGTAGCGCAGCGCCGTCAGGTCGCCCTCGTCGGAAAAGTAGAAGATCTCTTTTCGAGGACCCTTCTCCGCTCCGGCCGTCAGGTACGGCCGGTATCCTCGATCTTTCCGTCGGCCGATGATTTGATTACGCCGCGAGGGCCGAACCTCTTTCGGAAATTCGGATCCTCCGGATAATCCTCGTGTTCAGGCTCTTCTTCTGCGTTCAAGTGATAGAGGTTACCGAGGAACTCATCGAAGCCGTGGTTGGTCGGTAGATGCTCATCCTTGTCGCCCAGGTGGTTCTTTCCAAACTGGCCGGT
>WVXP01000211.1:20353-20517 GCA_011773445.1 Pseudomonadota bacterium
CGGCCGGCAGTGCAGCTCTGCTCACCGTAATAATCGGTGAACATCATGCCTTCCTTGGCGATGCGGTCTATGTTGGGTGTCGAGTAGCCCACCAGACCGAACGTGTAGGCGCTGATGTTGGTCTGGCCAATGTCATCGCCCCAGATAACCAAGATGTTGGGTTT
>WVXP01000012.1:0-1046 GCA_011773445.1 Pseudomonadota bacterium
ATGCCATTTGCATCGATATCGAAACTCACCTCAATCTGGGGAACACCCCTCGGAGCCGGTAGGATCCCCTCCAGTTTGAACGTACCCAGAGTGCGATTATCACGGGCTATCTCCCTCTCTCCCTGGAGTACATGGATATCCACCGAAGGTTGACTATCCTCGGCTGTTGTGAAAACCTGACTTCGCCGGACTGGAATTGTGGTATTCCGGTCAACGATCTTGGTCATCACGCCTCCCAGTGTCTCGACGCCAAGGGAAAGGGGTGTCACGTCAAGGAGTAAGACGTCCTGTACCTCTCCCTGCAACACACCAGCCTGAATGGCGGCTCCCACGGCCACAACTTCGTCCGGATTCACCGACTGATTCGCCTCTTTTCCACCCGAGAGTCGTTTGACCAGTTCTTGAACGGCAGGAATCCGAGTCGATCCCCCAACTAGGACGACCTCATCGATTGCATCGGCCGTCATCTTCGCATCCTCCAGAGCCTGTTTGAAGGGACCCTCGAGTCGCTCGATCAGATCCCGCGTCAGCTCCTCGAACTTCGCCCTGGTAATCTTCACGTCGAGATGCTTGGGGCCAGAAGCGTCGGCTGTGATGAAGGGCAGATTGATCGACGTCTCCACGGTGGTGGAGAGTTCACATTTGGCTTTTTCAGCTGCCTCATAGAGCCGTTGAAGGGCTTGTTTGTCCTGCCTTAGATCGATTCCGTAGCTGTTTTTGAACTCCGAGGCGAGCCAGTCTACCACACGCTTATCGAGGTCATCACCTCCAAGGTGAGTGTCGCCGCTGGTGGACTTCACCTCAACGACGCCGTCCCCAACCTCCAGAATGGAGACGTCGAAAGTTCCGCCACCAAAATCGAAGACGAGAACCTTTTCGTTCTTTTTCTTGTCAATCCCATAGGCCAAAGATGCCGCTGTCGGTTCGTTGATGATCCTCAGCACATTGAGACCCGCAATCTTGCCGGCATCCTTGGTGGCTTGCCGCTGAGCGTCATTGAAGTAGGCTGGGACCGTAATGACGACGTCCTTCACCTTCTCACCCAG
>WVXP01000012.1:1054-11006 GCA_011773445.1 Pseudomonadota bacterium
TTCTGAATCTCGGAGTTTACCTCGTCGAATTGTCTGCCAATGAAACGTTTGGCTGAATAGATCGTATTTTCCGGGTTCAAAACGGCTTGACGCCTTGCAATCTGTCCAACAAGACGCTGCCCGTCCTTCGTAAAGGCTACCACTGAAGGCGTGGTCCTGGAACCTTCGGCATTTGCGATGACGGCGGGCTTTCCCCCTTCCATGACCGCTACCACCGAATTTGTGGTTCCTAAGTCGATTCCAACTGCTTTTGCCATGTTTTTTCGCCTCCTTCAAACAAATTGCGAATGTATTAGAGATAAAGAATAGACCCAATTGCAATTTAAAGAAGCACACAACAAATCCGGGCTAATCGGGAAAGGGGAATGGCGCAGGCTCATTCAACCTTGATCTTGATCTCTCTTGCTTCCCCGGATTTGGGTAGGGTGATCTTAAGGACGCCGTTTTTGTAATTCGCCTTGATCTTGTCACCCTGAACTTCGCGAGGAAGCCGAATCGATCGAGAAAACGAGCCATAGCTCCTCTCTATTCTGTGATAGTTCTCTTCTTTCTCCTCTTTCTCTTGTTCCTTTGTCCCCTTGATGGTCAGGACGTCATTGGAGAGAGAGATGTCGATGTCCTTCGCCTCCAATCCAGGCACCTCGGCCTTCACCAAGATACTATCTTTTGTCTCAGACACATCGACCGAAGGAGCCCATTCACCCCGGAATGTTTCGAGGCTCGGCCACTCCCCACCAAAGAACCGATTCCACATCTTGTCCATCTCATCTCGGAGGTTTGCCAACTCACTAAATCCTTTCCACGGTTTTACCTCAAAAGCCATCATGATCACCTCCAGTTAAATTTCCCCTTTTCGATCGGATTTTCATCTTCTGTTCATAGGATAACCACGAGATCGGGGATTTCAAGGTCCGGGGTGGGAGTCAGAAGTCAGAACAGATACCCAGGGAAAAAAGCTGCTTCGGTCCTGCAAGTCTAAGTTTGCTGAACTATTTCGATTCCCAGAGTGCATCAATGTACGCTATGAGGTGCCTTTCGACTTCACAGGATATGGGTAAGACCGCCTCGGGAGACCCGGAGTTCTAAGTTGAGAGAATCCTGATCATTTTTTCTAATTCTGGCTTCTGACCTCTGATTTACAAAATTTATAGACGGGACCCATCCTGATTATGTATGATAAGAGATAATGTCATTAACCCCGTTGTAAACTCCGGGGTTATCCTCTTAGGGGGACCGATCAATCTGTTCTGGCGAGGTAACCGATTCTTGCCGCAAGAAAGGTGGAAACGAAGATGGACTGGAAGGTGTTTGCGACGACCTTCGGCATCCTTTTCTTGGCAGAGCTCGGGGATAAAACCCAGCTTGCTGTGATCACCATGACAACGCAGACCGAGAAACCCTTCGTGGTTTTTTTGGGAGCAACTGTTGCGCTCGTTATCGTCACCCTGATGGGCGTTGTCTTTGGACATCTCGTCTATCAGTGGGTTCCTGCAAATATCCTGAAGAGGGTAGCGGCCTCGGTTTTCATCGTAATTGGAATTTTCATGTTCTTTGGAAAGTTCTGACCCTGCCATTCAAGCGCGTGCGAGTGAGCGCGTGTATGCGCGGGGACACGGATGTTAAGATGGAACACCAACAACACCGTTCATCCACAAAACGGATGGGAGACGTATGATCGCGTAGGAGAGACAAGGGAGGTTCTCATGGCTGATGAAAGAAACATCATGGTTGCCGGGGCGGCCGGGCAGGGAATGCAAACCATCGGTTTTATTCTCGGTAAAGTTATGATCAGAGCCGGCTTTGAGGTTTTTGCCATGCAGGATAACGAATCTCGCATCCGGGGCGGCCACAATTTTTTCCAGATCCGGATCAGCAAAAAACCAGTCAGAGCGTCATCAACACCGCTTCACGTACTGATCGCTCTCAACCAGGAGAGCATCGAGCGCCACTCAAAGGAGGTCGACCCGTCGGGAATCATCATTTTCGATTCTGAGAAGTGTCAGGTTTCAGGGGAGGATGGCAGGTTTTTCGGCCTTCCTCTGGAGCGTCTGGCCATCGAAGAAGGAGGGAATCGCATCTTCGAGAATTCTGTCGCCACGGGTGCGACTCTGGCCTTTCTCGGCCTCGATTTTCAAAAGCTCGAAGATTTTCTCAAGGCCTTTTTTGCGGAAAAGGCCGATACGGTGGAGGGAAACTTGAAAGCTGCGATGGCAGGATACGACGCTGTTGTGAAAAAAAAGGATGCCTTCGCGGAGCTTCGCATCAATCCCGAGAAATCGGAGCCAAAGATGTTCATCAGCGGCCATGAAGCCGTCGCGATCGGCGCATTGGCCGCCGGCTGCCAATTCATGTCGGCCTATCCCATGAGCCCTTCAACATCGATCATGATGTATCTGGCTGGAAAGGCAGACGATTTTGATATGGTGGTCGAGCAGGCAGAAGACGAAATCGCTGCCATCAATTTGGCAATCGGCGCGTCCTATGGGGGAGTGCGATCCATGACGGCGACCTCTGGAGGTGGGTTCAGTCTGATGGTTGAGGCCTTCGGTTTAGCTGGCGTTTCTGAAACGCCCCTCGTATTGGTTGAAGCCCAGAGGCCGGGACCGGCCACGGGTCTTCCGACGCGAACCGAACAGGCAGATCTCCTTTTCGTCCTCCATGCCTCTCAAGGCGAGTTCCCTCGGGTCATTCTGGCACCCGGGACGGCGCGGGAGGCTTTTTATGACACCATCAAGGCCTTTGATCTGGCAGAAAAGTATCAGGTCCCCGTCGTCCTTCTGACAGATCAATTTCTGGCTGACTCCTATTTCGCCGAATCTCGATTTGACCTGTCAGACGTCCACATAGACCGGCATTTACTCGAGGAGAAGAAAGCAAAGGCATTAAAGGCGTACAAACGATACGAGATCACAGACTCTGGAGTTTCGCCAAGGGCGATCCCCACTGCTTTCGGGCTCGAAGTCGTGGCCGACAGTCACGAACACGATGAGTACGGCCACATCACAGAGGACCCCCACATGAGAAAGCAGATGGTCGATAAACGGGCCCGGAAGATGAAGGGCCTCGCGGGTGAACTCGGTCCTCCGGAAAGAATCGGTAATCAGAAGTCGGAGTTTCTTCTGGTAGGATGGGGCTCGACCTATGGGGCCATGGCTGAAGCTATCGAGATCCTGAACAAACAGGGGATCTCGGTTGGCGGAGTTCGGTTGAGAGATCTATGGCCATTTCCCACCGAGCAGATGACCGAGATCCTGAGCGACGGCCAAAAGTGGGCCGCAGTGGAGAACAACGCCACAGGGCAACTGGCCCGTCTCATCCAGATGGAAACCCAGAAGAAGCCCGAAGGAATGATTCTGAAATACGACGGGCGCCCCTTCATGCCGGGAGAGATTGTTGAGAACTTTCGAAAGGAGATGGTGGGCAAATGACCGTGAAAATCGAAGACTTCCAAAATGACTTTTCCATAGCCTGGTGTCCTGGCTGTGGAAACTTTCCCATTCTCAATGCGGTGAAGCAGGCCCTGGTCGATCTGAAATTGAGACCCCATGAGGTGATTCTCGTTTCAGGGATTGGACAAGCTGCCAAGCTGCCACATTATATGAGGTGCAACTTCTTCAATGGCCTTCACGGCCGTGCCCTTCCTGTGGCCACGGCGATCAGAATCGCCAACTCCAAAGCTCCCGTTATTGTGATTGGTGGAGACGGCGACACCTACGGAGAGGGGGGGAACCACTTTCTCCATGCCGTCCGACGCAATATCAATATCACCCTGATCACCCACAACAATCAGGTCTTCGGTTTGACCCGTGGCCAGGCTTCCCCGACCACGGAGAGAGGTTTCGTGACCAAGGTTCAAACCCATGGCGTGTTTCTGACCCCCCTGAATCCCCTGACCATAGCTTTAGCTCTCGAAGCACCTTTTGTGGCCAGAGGATTCGCAGGAGATGGAAAACATCTCACGGCGTTGATTCAGGAGGCGATCACATTCGAAGGATTCTCTCTCGTCGACGTGCTCCAACCCTGCGTGAGCTACGACCGAGTCCACACATTCCAATGGTACAAAGACCGGGTCTATGAATTGAAAGAGGGCAATTACGAGCCCTCTGACCTGATGGCAGCCATTCAAAAATCCAGAGAGTGGGGTGACAGGATCCCCACTGGTATTTTCTACCGAAATCCCGAGAGGCTGAGCTTTGAGCAACACTCACCTGTCCTGAAAGACGGCCCCCTTGTCCAGAGGCGTCTCGATATATCGAGGGTCCAAAAAGTGATCGATTCGTTTTTTTAGCAGATCGTGCCGGGAGACCGTCTTAAGTCTTCGCTTGCTGCTCGATCCACTTTTTGCTGACACTTTCAACGATCTTCTCTGCCGATCTTCCTCCAAAATAGAAGCCAATGATCGTAATAACGATCCACCAGAAGTTCTGGAGAATCGGTTTCAGAACGCTCTCCCCGGCTTTGATATTGCTTCCAACTGAACCTGCCTTGGGCTGGATTCGAACCCATTTTTGCTCACCTCCTGTTATCCGAATTTCACGAAAGGGAAATGAGGGATGCTGTTCTGTACTAGACCGCTTCTATCGTGGAGGGGGGTTTTGGGGTGATGTTATAGGTTACACTGACAACACCGGATACCTCACGGGTCAGCCTTTCTGCGAGCGGATCCAACACCTCATATGGAAGTCTCGTGGGAGATCCGACCTTCGCATCCTTGCTTTCCCAACACCTGACTTCAATCTGAAATCCATAATCTCGCTTTCCCTCCCTCACCCCAGTCACCCGGTCCTCATGCAGAATCGCCAAGTACTGAAACGCTCCGGTACGGGATAATGCTTCCTCAACAATTCTGGTGGCCTTCCTCACGATTTTAACTCGGTCGGGTGTCACCTCCCCGATGATTCTTGCAGCCAGGGCTGGTCCGGGAAAAGGTGGACGTTTGTGAATCTCCTCGGGTAGCCCGAGGGATTGGGCAACCTTTCTGACCGCCGATTTTCGAAGTTGGATGAGTGGTTCGATCACCCGGTATCCATACATCTTCTCAGGATCGATTCCGAGCTGCTCAAGGATATTGTGCTGTCTCTTGATGCCCGCAACAGTCTCCTCGACGTCCGTGTAATTTGTGCCCTGGAGAAGATACTTTGCATCGGTCTCTCTCACCAACTCAGCAAAGACATCCCGATAAAATGCCTGCGTAATGGCCTCTCTTTTCTCTTCTGGGTCCGTGCGACCACGCAGGGCTCCAAAAAACGTATCTTCAGCATGGACCAGTTCAACACTCACCCCGATATCCTTGAACAATGAAACGATGTGTTCGGGTTCTCCCTCTCTCATCAGGCCGTTATCAATGAAATAGGTTTTGAATCGATCACCTAACGCCCTATGACCAAGGAGGGTAACAACCGATGAGTCGACACCGCCGGACAGGGCATTGATGGCCAAACCATCACGGACGATCGATCGAATCTCCTCAGTCTTTTCTGTCGCAAATTTCTCAGGATCCAATTCTTCCAGTTTGATTTCTTCGATCTCCATGTTAGAGTCGGCCTCCCTTCTTTCGAGATTGCTGGTGCGTGTCCATCAGAAACTCCGAGGCTTTGGCATGCGCTGAATCCGAACCCGCCCCGCTTACACGGGTGGTCTTTGAGCAGAAAAAAGCCTAGACAACGCTGAGCATTAGGACGCCAGCCAGGGCAAAGAAAAGCCCAGCTGTGGCAAGCTTCACCCATGACACATTGGTCTGGAACCAGGCCGAAAGCTTCTCTGAACCCGTTCCGAGATAGACCAACATAAAAACAACCAACAGTGGAATGATGAACATCAAGTTGTAGATCGCCAGGTACCCGATCGCGTTCATCCGGAACTCCTGAGCCCGAGAAACAAAGAGAATTGTGGGTAAATAAACCTGACCCGTACAGGCCAGCTCAAGGATCGAGACCACAAAGCCCGTGGCAACCGCCGCCAAAATGTAACGATTGACCCTCACCTCTTTTCGGATGACTCCGTGAACCTGGCTCTTGAGAAAGGCGGGCATTTGAAGCAACATAAACGAAGCACGACCCCTCCGGCAGAGCACGAAGTCATAAAGGCTCAGAACCCCAAGAAGGAGAGCGAGGCCAATGGCACCGAGATATATCAAACGCGCCAAGGTGGGGATCAATGAGAGCGAATGAATGATCCTCAAAAAGCCGAGACCTACGAGAAAATAGCTCACGAATATGGAAAAGGAAAAGGCAAACCCCACAAGCAGTATCTCGCGACGCGCCCTTCCGACCAGGGTCAGATAGGAGACAAAAAAGATGAGAGTGGCGAAGGCACACGGGTTGACGCCGTCGATGAGACCCGCAACGATAACCGTCGGGAGTCCAAGGGTTTTGAATCTCTGAACAATCCGCGCCTCGGCCAAATCTTTCTCCCTCTCAGCCATTCGCCAGGGAGGATCCATCGGCTTCAAAGCCCCATATTTCTCGATGAGACCCTCGAGGGCAGATCCGCTGATTTCCTCTACCACCAATGCGTCACGTGGAAAGAACACCGAGGGCGCAGTCAACCGTTTTGTCTCGGGGACCCCCATCGGTTCACACATCGATTCATTGAGGATTCTCCCTTCCTCTGTATCAATGTCAATCTCCCTGACGACGAGGCCCTCATATCTCGCACTGAGATGAGTGATCATTGAGGAAACTCGGTCACATTTGGGGCATCCATGTTGATAGAAGTAGGCCATGTATACGGGATGGCTTAAGGCCCGAGTCTCCACCCTGGCGGTTTCCGGAAGAGCAGGGAATTCGGAGCCTCCCAAGATCTCATACTTCACGATGGTCGATTCCAGTGTCTCCATGATCTCTTCCTCACCGGCAATGACATCGTCTCCGACAAAAACGATCGGGAGATCACCTCCGCTTCTGCCGTACCCTTGTTCGAATGACGTGAGGAGCGAATAATTGTTCAAATCATCAACATCATAGAGACGGACCTCAACCGAGTAAACATCCTTGAGGGCTGGCAGGAGTCCCTCGACGACTCCTCGGGAGCTTTCAGATTTTCCGGAGTAAAACAGAATCATTCGGACCGTTCCGGGGGGAGATTCCTCCCCCTCCGAAGGGCCTGAACTGAGGCACAAGAGAAAAAAGACCAGTAGAGAAAGAACCAATCCGAGGTGTCTCATGTTTCCGTTCCGGGTTGGAGCCCCCCATCTTTAATTAGTTGTGTCCCACTTCCTCACTATTCCCGCAGCAAGCCGGTCTCGTGATTGAATTCGCGAATCAGATCATCGATCTCAGCCGCTTGGTTGCGAATCGACTGCCAATAGCCCGGATAATCGTACCACTGAGCATCCAGCTCCTCAGCATTGCGGCCCTGCTGTTCAACCCAGGTAAAGTATTTGAGGTTGTGGATCCGCTTGCGATCATAATGGGACAGTTCCAACATATGATCAACCGTAACGGCCATAAGATAACGGTGAAAATCTCGAATCGCGTCCTCCCGGGTGTATTCTCCATGTTTTTCCCGGAACTCCACAAGACGGCTGCCATACAAGTCCATAGAATCGGTGAACACAGTGAAAACCAGATGATCCTCCGTCAATTCATAATACCGAGCAAATTTGATGGCTGCAATCAGATTGCTGATGCCGGATAGGCCCAAAAGGGGTAACTGCTGTATCTCCCCATCAGACAATCCGAGGCTAGCCAAATACGTTTGCCCACAGGGTTCATTGAACAGGCGGAGCAGGTCCAGGCAGCCGGTGTCATCGACGGCAATGACCATATCGGTATTGCGCACGTTGTGGATCCAGGGCACATGCTTGTCACCAATGCCCTCNNATATCTCTTCTTGAGATAATCTCCCGAGGCGAGGGTTCCCGCGGACCCACTCGAGATCACGATGCCGGCAAAGTGATGCCGGTCGGAGAGCTTCTCTTGCAACACCTCCTCGATGGCCTGACCGGTCACCGTATAATGCCAGAGGTAATTGCCGAACTCCTCAAACTGATTAAAGATTACCACATCGCTCCGTGTTTGGCGGAGCTCCCGGCACTTGTCATAGATCTCCTTTATGTTGGATTCCGATCCCGGCGTCGCAATCACCTCTCCTGCCACGGTGCTCAGCCATTCAAACCGCTCCTTGCTCATTTCTTCGGGCAGAATTGCGGTCGATTCACACCCAAGGAGGGCGGAGGTGTATGCCCCACCACGACAGAAATTCCCAGTAGATGGCCAAACGGCCCGCTGCGATGTGGGATCGAAATTTCCAGTCACCAATCGGGGCACAAGGCAGCCGAAGGTGGCCCCCACTTTGTGCGAGCCGGTTGGAAACCATTTCCCAACCAAGGCAAAGATCCGTGCCCTCACCCCGGTGAGCAGGGAAGGTATCTCCACAGTGTTAACCTTTCCGTAGAGTCCTCCCTCCGGCGTGGGCTCATTCTTCCACGTGATGCGAAACAGATTCAACGGGTTCATCTCCCAAAGGCCGACCCCTTTCAACCGGGATGGGACCTTGCCCCGGATGTGTTCAGGCTGCTTCTGCTCCGCAAAAGTAGGAATAATGATACTCCTTTCCCTAACTTGACGAATCGTCTTTTTCAGCTGTTTCGGATTCACTTGCAGATCGATCATCTCGAGTGCCTTCCCTCCTATTTGAGGAATTGACCTCTCGTGCCAAACCGCCATCGGGAGGGCATTTCTAGCCAATTAAAGCAAATTCCATGGGGATGTCAAGGTGCATGTCCATGAGGAGTTCCCCCGTTTTCCGATGGATAATTCTCACAAGCTACAGATTTCTTTGGATGTTTCCAATTCCTAAGATAGGAGCCTCCTGTCCCTTCGCTCCCAGGTTCACGCGGTGACCCTATCGGGATTCACAGGTGAGGAATTTCTGCCCCTTCCCCCGTCCTAACGGCGGGGGCTTTCCCCGTTCCTGTTCATCTTCGAGGGGACCCCACCGCTTCCACAACCTCGCCTCAGAGACAGCAGGCCTTCTATAAAATGGGGCAAAGTCTGCCATGTCGATGGGCAAGTTTTTATTGATTTTCCAATTTGAATTGCTAGAATAGAGAGCAATTTCAAAAGCCCGAGCTTTGTGAACGGAAAAATCTTTGACACTTCCGAGGCTGGGGCCATTTCCGACATCCAATGGGCTCGCATCAACGAAGAGAACCGACGCTGAGGGTATCATGAGAGGAAAACTCCACTACGGGTGGGTCGTCATCACGATGGGCCTCTTCACAACAATTGGGGCACACGGTTTCGGACGCTTTGCGTATTCCATGATCAATCCGAGTATGATCGATGGCCTGGGGCTGTCATACACGCAGGTGGGAAACCTTGCGGCGGGTAATTTCGTCGGATATCTCGTTCTTGCCATTATTGGCGGTTTTTTGGCGGCTCGATTCGGGTCACGAATCGTCATCAGCCTCTCCCTGGCCCTCATGGGCGTTACCATGATCTTGACGGGCCTAGCCAAGACTTATGACTTTGCTCTCGTCATGCGCACCCTGACGGGCCTCGGCAATGGTGGGGCATTCGTCCCTGCCATGGCCCTTGGCTCGATTTGGTTTTCCGCCAAGAAAAGAGGCCTGGCCACGGGTATCGTGACCGCTGGGATAGGCATCGGCTTCGCCCTGTCGGGAGTTCTCGTTCCCCCCATTTTGGCTGCCTATGGTGCTGAGGGTTGGCGGTCCTGTTGGTATTACCTGGGCGCGATCGTCCTCATTCTGGCAGGGGTTACATACGGCTTTATCAGAAATCGGCCCGAGGACCTCGGGCTGAAACAGCTCGGTCCGGGAGCAGCGGAGACCGAATCAGAGCGAGAAAAGGCCAAGGCCCTCGAATGGAAAAGGATCTACAAAATCGGATCTGTGTGGCATCTGGGAGTCGTCTACTTTCTGTTTGGTTTCTCCTACATCATCTACATTACCTTCTTTGCCACCTATCTGGTCAAAGACATCGGCTGG
>WVXP01000012.1:11117-11731 GCA_011773445.1 Pseudomonadota bacterium
CTGTTCCGTTCTTCAGGAGCCTTCTATATCTCAGTTGTATTCTTCGGGCTGACCGCATGGGCCATACCAACCATCATGGCTGCCGCAGCAGGAGATTATGTGGGACCGAGGCTGGCTCCTGCGGGACTCGGATTTATAACGCTATTCTTCGGAATCGGTCAGTTCATCGGACCTACGGTTGGAGGATTTCTGCGCGATTATGGAGGTTCGTTCACCCTTCCTTTCCTTCTGGCCACGGCCGTTTCCCTTGCAGGCACAATCGGAGCACTAACCCTGAAGAGACCCCAGACTTGAATCCCTCTCTCCAGACGGATTTTCCTAGCAAGCCCAAGAGCGAAAGCGTCCGAATGAGGCTGGAGGCGCACCTACTTTCTTTCGAGTGGGGTCTTTAGGCCCGAACCGGTCAGGACCACGACGACCGTCTCGCCGGGGGAGATCTGGCTCTGGAGCTGAGGCAGCACAGCAACAGCCGTCGCCGAACTTGGCTCGACATAGATCCCCGTCCGAGCCAGCCGTTCCTGTGCTTGCGCTATTTCCTCTTCAGTGGCCACAGGTGTGAGTCCCTGGTTTTCCCGCAATGCTTGCAATATGGCTCGGCTCCGCACAGGGTTCAC
>WVXP01000012.1:11743-17553 GCA_011773445.1 Pseudomonadota bacterium
GGCCAGAGGAGCACAACGCTCCGCCTGAGCTGCCACGAGCCTCGGCAACCGGTCGATCAGTCCCGCTGAGGCTAATCTCTGAAACCCCCGCCAGGCTCCCAGGAGAAGCGTTCCTTGTCCAACCGGTGTCACAAACCAGTCAGGTGCCCGATCACCCAGCTGTTCCCAGACCTCCCACGCAATAGTGGCCATGCCGATCAATGTTAAAGGGTGCCAGACGTGACTCGCATAGACCGGTCCGCTTTCCGCTGCCTTCTCAGCGGCGCGGGTTGCCTCGATTCGTGAGCCCGGGACGGTTACGAGCTCTGCACCATAGATCGCGATCTGTGCCCGTTTGGCCGGACTCGCATGTGCGGGTACGTAAAGGCGAACGTGAATGCCAGCTCGGGCCCCATAGGCAGAGAGGGAAGCTCCGGCGTTTCCCGATGAGTCATCAAGGGCCTGATCCACGCCTCGTGCAAGGAGGTCATTCACAACCAAAACAGTTCCCCGATCCTTGAACGCACCGGTTGGGTTGAGGTATTCGAGCTTCCAGGAGACGTCCACGCCATCCCAGGCGCCGGGAATCAGGGGTGTGAAACCTTCGCCCAGTGTGACTGGCCCAGTGGCGGCCGGAACAGGCAGCATGGCTCGGTACCGCCATAGGCCAGGCTGTTCGCGATCTATCGAATCCGGGGCAAAAACCTCGAGGTCGGCCAGTTCACGTGGGCCACCGCAACTACATGGCCACCGCGCAACGGGCCAGGGTTCGGATGAACCGCAGTGGGTACAGACCAGTCGCATACCTACCTCTCCTTGTTCCTCCATATATTGCCACAGGGAAACACTTTTCGCTACAAGGAAAGAATGCCCCCTCGGATCATGAAACTCCCGCCTCGAATTCTCTTGACATCACCACCAAATTTACGTTATCTCGCTGTGGAGGTACAGAGCCATGGATAGCTTTATGAACCGAATTGTTCGGGCTGCCAAACTCGATACCAGCGTCTACGAGGAGGTTGAGGCGGACAAAGGGGCCATGGGACAGGCCATGGGGATCGTTATTCTCTCGGGCATTGCTGCCGGAATAGGCACCGCATCCAGGGGCGGGTTAAGCGGGATCCTTACGGGTACGATACTTGCCCTCGTCGGATGGTATCTCTGGGCTTATCTCACCTATTTTGTCGGCACGAAGCTCCTTCCCGAGCCACAGACCAAAGCGGATCCTGGCGAACTCCTGCGAACCATTGGTTTTTCGAGTTCTCCTGGCTTGATTCGGGTGTTGGCAGTGATTCCAGGCTTTTCAGGCCTGGTTTTCCTTGTCGCCTCAATCTGGATGCTGATCGCGATGGTAATCGCTGTCAGGCAAGCCCTCGATTACAAGAGCACGTTTCGGGCAGGGGGCGTCTGCGCCATCGGATGGATCATCCAATCACTGATCCTCTATCTCTTGTTCTGGATTTTGGGTGGTCCGAAGGGCATCTGATAGGTCTCGATGCTTCTGAGGAACCCTGTGCGGGGAAGAGGACGAAGAAGTCCCGAGACTCAGTTACCCTATTGCGGGTGAATGAACGGGAATGCCAGAGGCTAACCCCCTCTGTGTCTCATCAAGACAAATTTCTTCCTGCCACCGATATCGACCGATTCCAGGCGAAGCATTGACTCCCTCTTTCTCAGGTGTTCGTATTTCATGGCGTGGTCGATAGCGATTCCGCTCTGTTCAGCGAGAGCCTCGATAAACTCGACTTCATCGTCACTGAAATCCCGTCTAGAATCCGTATAGAGGCGAAGTACACCGATGATCTGATTTTTCCCGACCACGGGGAAGGTACAGATCGATACGATTCCCTCCTCTTTGCAGGCATCGGGATACTGTATGCGCGGATCGGTAGCGATATCAGGGGTGAAGTAGTGCTTGCCACTTAGCAGGGTATCCTCGATGACCCTGTCTGCCCCGATGGGTCCTTTGCTGAGAAACGCCTCGCTCAGACCGGACGTCGAGACCACTTCGAGTGTTTTCTGCTTTTCGTCGAGAAGCATGAGACAGCTGCCCTTGACATCCAATGCCTTTCTTACAGCTCGAGTAATCGTATCGAGAACATCTTTCAAGTCCCGAGGTGAATTGATGGTTTTAACCGCTTCACGGAATGCTCTGAAATAGCAGTCCATTTTGTCTTTCTCCTGTTCCCGGTCATTCTAGGACGAATTGGCTCGAAATGTCAAATTCGGGTCAATTGAATTTTCAGCGGGATTCTCACTCCCCCTGGGCCCGACCCAGGGACAAGAAACCCGACTCGGCGGCTCCTTATGGCCCGGCTCTCCCCACATAAATGAAACTTTCCCCTTTTTTGGGAACCGTTTCTTCGACGCGCGTCTCCTCGGTTTGAGGAAATATGCTCCCCATTTTTCTCAGGTACCTTTCGTCCCTCTGGGCCGACCAGGTTGCCAGAACTCCATTCGGTGCGAGTATTTCCTTGATCTTTTGAAGCGTTTTTCTCGTATAAAGCCGTTTGTTTTTTCCTAAAACGAGCCAATTGGGACCATTATCTACATCCATGAGGACGGCATCAAAATGCTCTCGCGTATCGTAGAAAAAGGAATACAGATCACAATGAACCAGCACGGTACGAGGATCGTTCAGTGCACTACCATTGAGGTTGAATAGGAAGGTCCGGTTCCAATCGATGATCGCCCTCTCAATTTCGATCACGACAGCCCGAGAAACGCTTGGGCAAGTTAGGACCTCTCTGAGTGTGAACCCCATGCCGAGCCCTCCGATAAGAACCTCATATTCGCCCGATTTGGGTTTAAGACGTTGGAGGGCTTTTCTGGCAAGGACCTTCTCTGAATGATCATTGGAAGAGGCCATGAGAAAAACACCGTTGTAGATGAGTTCATAAACCCCCTCTTCTCGACGCTGAAGCCGAATCTCACCCCCTTTTGTAAATCGGTGATCGATGATCTCCCTCCTTTTCACGACCTTTTCCACAGCTACTTTCCAACGAGATACCTTCGATCCGCGCTCAATAAAGATACCTCACCACGAACCCCGACGAGAAATAATACAACACTTTCATTCGAGCTAGAAGCCCTTGCCGGGTCTCCCCTGCAAGAATAAAAGAGCTTGAGGAGTTTCCTCAGTTTTGGGGACCCTCATATCCCTGAGGGACGTTTGCGGAAGCGTTGGGGGACCCATCGAGGATGAGCAGGAGGGGGAAAACCCCGCCTTTAGAGCGGGGAAGCGGTAAATATTCCCCACCTGCGAGTCCGGAGAGGGTCAACGCGAGAGCAAGGGAGCGAAGGGATATGAGGGTCCCATCTAAATATTCAAACCTGTCGTGAAACATCAGAAGGTTAGAAATTCCTTGCTCTGAAAACTCAGGAAACTCCTTCAAAATAGTTCGGAATCCCCTGATTTCTCAGGTAATCGCGTGACCTATCCAAGCCTCTTGAAGACACACGAGGCATAACTCATTCTGTCGTCATGGCAGAAGAAACAATGCTGATATTCCCATCCGTTTCTGCTTTTCTCGTTCAAAAACCTCGTAAAATCATGATCGAAGGCGGATGGCTTACTCTTGAAGGTTTCATAGAGGTATTTGTCTTTCATTCGATCCACCTCCCTTTCGGCTAGGTTCTAAAACCATTATAAACCCTTCGGACTGGCCTTTTCAATTCTCGACCACCCGGCTTCTACCCGATAGATCATGCCCTCAGAGCTGTTCGAGATTCCCCTTCCGTGACAAATTGGTGAAGTCCTGCAATACGCTGGGTGAGTTCATGATCATGGGGTGACTCGGTGCGCAACGTGGGGAGTTATTGCAGATTTGTTAGCAGATGAGTTCTATCTTCTTGTCGGGAAAGAAGAGATTTGTGTTACCAGAGGAAGAAATCCTGATTTCGAACCTCTGTCCACAAGTGCATAAGCTGAAAAACTCCTGGCAATAGTTGGCCATGCCTTTGATTTTGGTCAGGCTCGCAAGTTGTTTCCCACAATTTGGGCAGACAATTTTCCCCATTTTGATGATCATGGAATCGGGACCTGGTCGGTGAAAACTGTTCGCTCGAAATTGAAATTGATCCAAGACGATCCTGTCCAGATTCTTGATTGCTCTGATCGAGACCCCCATTTCAAAGCTCCGGTCCCGAGAATGCTTTACGTAGACCACCTCTCCCTTAAAGGTGACCAGGCTACCCGCGAGCGCAAAAGCGATATCGAACAATTCCTTGGGGTTGACGGAAAAACCGCTTTGAAGCCTCACGCCGCCCATGCTGAGGTCCATGGACCTTGAAGGTTTTTCGTCGTATGCCCGTCCTTCGTTGTCGATACGAGTGTAGATGGCGGGATAAACCAGCCTCAATCTGACCGAGTTTCTTCTCTCCCGAAATCGAGGCCTAGCTTCCATGAGCTTCCCTTAGAATCCCTTGGCTCTCAGGGGTCTTGAGAGATGCTCGTCTAGTTTAGCAGCTTCTGGATTATTATCAAGAAAAAAGGGTGAATTTTTTCATGTGATTACAGCAATTAACGGGGGGTTATTACAGCCAGTCAGACATCGGGGAGTAAATACGGAGCGTGTCCCCCACGTGTCCCGCTGGAGGCGGGAAGAAGGTCTACGGGAGAACAAGAGAGTGAAGGAACATGAGGGTCCCCTTTAGAGATCCAAAATTTTCATCGAAAATCAGAAGGGTAGAGAAACCTTATTTTCAAGAACGAGGAAACTCCCGGACCCAAAAACGAGTGACAGAAAGGAAATGTTGCGCAACATAATCGAGATTTGCGTGTACCCGCAGTTTTGCGGATCGCGACTCATTGCAGGGGGGTCCACTGGCCCTCCATTTTATGAGGAGTCGACGCGTTTTGAAACCCTTCTCAGCTCCTCTGCCGCCTGGTCCATAACGATTGAAACCACGGCGTCGATCCGGAGCACCTCCCGACCTCCATCAATTTCTTCGGTTGCACCCCCTTCGCTTACGGGTTTCTTTAGATCAGGATACCGTGTCACATAAATTTGAATATCATCACGCACGCTCTCGACATGATTTTTGTTGTATCGGGTCTTATATCTCCAAATCTCGGCTGCGTTCTCATAGTGAATCAGAATGTTGAGTATCGAGTTTGCTATTTGAACTCTGTTCTCTGCTTCTTGGCTGTTCAGATAGGAATTGACCGTGGATTTCGTGTCTCTCAAGATCTCCACATATTCCCCGTACGTAATATCGTCTCCGTATCTAGCCTCGACCTCCTGCAGGGCTTCAATTGCATGTCTCGTAAGTGGTAGGTGGACCCTGTTTTCGATCCGCCCATCCCCTGGTTCCAGTGGCTCCTCTGCAATTGGCACGTTAACCGTTTCAATTCTTCCATCTTCATGGTTGAAACTCTTCAATAAGAACATCAATGCGGCCAAGAGAATCAGCAAAATACCTCCAAAGATCGCGATATCTCGCTTGCTACTGCGGGACTGACCCTTAACTGATGTTGAACCATCCTCGCGTATTTCACCTATCGAAACTCTTGAGCCGAATCCCTCGAGGCGACCTCTGATATTTTGGGCTTCTTCATGGTCAAACTCAACAGGCAGTATTGCAGGGATATCCCGCAATACTCCATTTCGGATTTCTATGTAATTCAGGTCTAATACACCATCGAGGTATTTGGCCATTCGGTGCTTTGCATCTTCGCTTTCAATCTTATTGATATATACGGCGAACCTAGCTGCTGATTTTTCTCTTGGAACGGTTCTCCGATCCTGGGATTCAACCAAATGATCAGACTGGACGCTTACTCTTCCTCCAATCTGTTCCAGCTTCTTCGCAATTGAGTCCGCTTTTGC
>WVXP01000012.1:17568-31962 GCA_011773445.1 Pseudomonadota bacterium
TGAATTTCTCTTTTGTGCGGGGCAGATCGTCGATCAGTCCAATAAATACAATCCGATATGTCTTTTGGAACACGGCCTTTCCAAGTGACTGCGGCGATTTCATTTTGGATTCCTCACGCAGGAGTTCACGCAACCACCGTTAGGCAAACTTAAAACAGACCTTCGATTTCCTTATCGGCAGTCCAACGCTAAAACTCAAATGATTTTGGAAACCTCACAACCCCCTTCCTCCATCCCAGAATTTACTTTCCATCAAAAAACACCAGTGATAAGCCTATTCACAACGGGTTATGCCTCCGCCGTGAAGGTGGCTGCTCGAAAGAATGTCCTGCCGTTGAAAGTAGTGAGTCTGAAGTAGGCCCCACGCCTGAAGGTCGCGTCGCGGAAAGACGCCTCACCATGAGAAGTGGCCATCCCGAAGAGCCCTTCCTCACTGAATTTTGCTTTTCTGAGGATAACGTCGTCGTCGAAGATCACCTTATCGAAACCAAGCTGCTCGTGGAAAACCGTTTTCTCCGCAGCAACGGAATAGGACTTTCTCCCCCTGAACATGCCTCCAACCCGAGAGTTCGTGATCTTTATTTTGTTTTGGATCTCTTGCAAATCCGTGAAATCCAGACCTCTTCATCCCTTTATCCCGGACCTTTGTAGCCAGGAATGATCCAAAAATGCCTCTTTCCCAAGAACCTTATCATTTTTTGTCTAAACCCAAGTGCATCCTGTTCTTCTCACACTTTTGTCGTTTCTCGGTTCTCGAGACTTGCCCATTATCAGCCGATTCAAAAGAAAAGGAGAATTGCGTGGAGGTCTTCAGGTCTTCTTCAGTGCGGATTCTTTTTGGCAGGGACTCTCGAAGCGTGTCGCGCGGTTTGCTCCATGAGCTGGAGGAGGTTTTGTGGCAGATTAGGACAATTTTTCAGTTTCGGGAAGTGCCTGAAATGACAAACTAATTCATGGAAGTGGAGGACTTTCACCCAGGCTTGAAACGATTCTCTTCCTCTCTTCCCCCTCGGGCTCAATCGTTTGATGTGCCTCTGAAATCGGATCATAGGGCATGACAATTTTTGACCACAAGGACGCTATCACGAAGCCGCGCTGACTCTGAATTGCACCATTTCATGCGGGTTTCCACCCAAGGATCATCTTGGCACGATTCGTGAGAAGTAGCAAGACGATGTTCTCCAGACAGAAGTCTTTTCTTCTTGTCGTATTGCTGTTGCTCTGGGCCACGGGCTGTGCGACTTATAAATCGCGAAGGATCGACATCCGCCCTGTGAATGAGTACCCGAATCTGAGCATCGCTGAGGGAATCTCAGTCGCTGCTGATCCCTATGGCTCGGGAACAAAAGCAGAACAGGGGTTCGACAGAGATGTAACCCGCGAGGGGTTTGTCCCAGTGAACCTGATCGTTAGAAATGACACCGATGAACAGGTTCGAATCAATCGCGAGAAAATTGCGTTAATTGATGAAAATGAGGTTGTTTACAGGCCGGTGAGTAGCAACGATATGTCCGACAAATTCAAGAAGAACGTGATTGCACATTTTTTGGCTGGAAGTGTTATTTCCGTGGCCGTGGGCGTTGTGTCGTCGGTTTCTGCGATACTCGCAAACCGAAAGATGAAAGCTGACTGGCAACGGAAAGAGATTCCGGACCAACTCGTCCTTCAGCCCGGAAAACAAATACATGGGTTCGTGTATTTCAAGCTTCCCCAAGGCCAGACAACGACGGTGAGTAAACTCTATTTGGAGTCCGAGAGGCTTAACAGCGGAAAGACAGTTCGCGTAGAACTCACTCCTCGTGACAACGAATCGATCGTTACGATTTCTCCACCCGATCCAAGGGAACCCAAAGACCATTCGATCACTGCGGCCAATCCCTGAACCTACAGAGACCAGGGCTGAATCAATCCTCCCAAAGGTGATCCAACCGAAGGGACAACTCAGTAGCGAAGTTCCCATCCTTGAATCCAAGCCAAAAAATCATGGAACTCGCCTTTTGCCTGCCGCCCGTACGAAATGGACGGCCATTGACCAGTGCGGCATTTCTCAAAATTTCCCTCATTTTCCAGTGCATATCTCTCACAAGCTGCAGATCTCTTTAGGTACTTCCAATTTCTCAAATGGGGAAATCCTGAGCATTTCTGTACAGTTTACTGAGCTTTGTGGATGGTCATGTCCCTGAAGGACTTTTGCGGAAGCGTTGGGGGACCCAGATAGGTTAAAGGATAAAGGTTTGTTGGGAGTCTCTCTCCTTAAACCTTTTGCCTTTTTCCTTTGTCCTGCGACAGCAAAATCTGCGAGCCCCGCCAGGGTCAACGCGAGAGCAAGGGTGTGAAGGGATATGAGGGTCCTGTATAAATACTCAAAATTATCGTTAAGTATCAAAAGGTTACAAACTTCTTGCTTTGAAAACTCAGGAAACTCCAACCATTTCTCCCTTGACCATCCGACCCATAGCGAATACAATAGACCCAGCGTTCTATAACAGTTTCAATGGCTTATAAGAAACTCTTTTTCCAAAATGGGTAAACCTTTTCTGATTATCGCTATGGTACACAGCTTCGGAATTCGGGATAGAAGGAATCTCGACAGGATGAGGATGACCTACCCACCCACCTATACCCCACATGACAATTACGGAACTCCGTGTGAACAGAGAATTTCCAGGTTCATGAATCTGAGTCTTACAGGACCACTCCTCCAGAGCAAGTACCCGGTGGAGTCCGGGGAGATTCTCGACATTACCCCAGCACTCGGAGACAATTTGATCATCTTTAGGGGAAAGGTCATCCATGTGACACCGGCCGAGAATGAGGGCTTTGATTTGGGTATCTCCGATAAAGATATAAACGACCCGGAGATAGCCGCCCTGATAAGATTCATGTTTTGCCTACAGACCGAGCTTAGGTGATCGAGAATAGTCCAATTCGCTTTTCGGAGATTTCGATCGCATAATCAACTTGATCCAAGAAAGGAGGCCTTCCCATGAAAAGGTATCCCCTTCGTCATTCTCGGTACTTGACTGCTTTCTGTTTGCTGGTTGTTGCATTCTCCCTGACAGTTTGGGGAGGGGACCTGGAAGCTAAGGTTACCTTAGAGTCAACTTCCTTAGAGGAAATTATCGTCCTCGGCGGAGAGGATTCGCGAATTCGAGCGGTGATGGACGTGCAGGAGCGTCATACGGATGACCTCATGGCCGAACCGGGAGTTGTTGGAACAGCAACCGGACTCACTGACGCTGGGAACCCAGCAATCCTCGTATTTGCCGAGTCTTTTCATGCGGCTCAGGCGGCGATCATTCCGGCCCGCATCGAGGGGGTGCCCGTTGTCGTGAGAATAACAGGCAAAATTAGACCTCTGGGGAATGGTCTCCCAATCGGGACGCAAAGGGCCGATCCAACTTCCAGGTTCCGGAGACCGGTACCGATCGGCGTTTCAACGGGCCACCCGAATATTACGGCCGGCACAATCGGATGCCGGGTCACCGATGGTTCGGGCGTTTATGCTTTAAGCAACAACCATATTTATGCTGACGAGAACAGGGCTTCGATAGGCGACAACGTGCTCCAACCGGGTCCCGTCGATGGGGGCATCGACCCAGACGACGCGATCGGGACTCTCTCTGATTTTGAGCCAATTGTTTTCTCTACGTTTGCCAACAACGTCATCGATGCAGCGATCGCTCTCTCTTCACCCACCCTGTTGAAGAACAGCACACCATTTGGCGGGTATGGTACGCCCAAATCGGAGCCAATCGCAGCCAGTGTCGGTCTTCGAGTGATGAAATACGGGCGAACAACATCAAAAACTCGGGGCTGGGTCGATGCCATCAATGCTGTTGTGAATGTTCAATACGGGTCTGGCGTTGCCCGTTTTGTTGATCAAATCGTGATCAGACCGGGCTTCTTCAGCTCCGGTGGTGATTCAGGATCGCTCATCGTTGTTCTGAGAGGGGTAAACGCACGCCGACCCGTCGGCCTCCTGTTTGCGGGCAGTCTTGAAGTTACGATCGCCAATCCGATCGATGCGGTTCTGGAAAGATTTGGCGTAACCATAGACGGTGACTGAGATTCGTCGCTGTCTCCTAGGGCATTGACAACTGAACCACAAGGGGAAAGAGCAGAGCTGAGCCAGTGTGGGACGCCCTTTCCCTTTTTTGTCTGTGAAGCGTATAATCCTTTCCAGATGATTTGAAGCAATCACCAGAGAAAAGTCGATCCATGGCTTCACGAGTCAAGAAAGCAGCGCTCAGCATCGGTCTGATTCTCCTTGCCATCGGTTTGATCACAATTGCAAATGAAAAAACCAACGATGCCCAAGGAACGTTCAACATGGCAGAAAAAACGATCAAAGAGGTGCTCAAGGAACACACAAACGAACTGATGTCCCTTCCGGGTGTGGTTGGCACAGCTCAGGGCCTCTGTGATGACAAGCCATGCATCAACGTGTTCGTCATCAAAAAGACGCTTGAGCTGGACGAGAAAATCCCGGATTCCCTTGATGGTTATCCGGTAGCGATCGAAGAGACGGGTGAGTTTCGAGCGCTCCCAGGGGACCAGGATTGATCCACCGTGATCAGGCTCATGCCCCTACCTGAATCCAACATCTTCATCAAACAGGGCCAGGAACTCTCCCAAGTTGGCTGGGGTTGAGACTTTCACGACTCAATCCATTTCGAACCTAGGGTGGACTTATGAAATCTCTGATCACCGGTTTGACAATCGTTTTAGGCTTTATCCTCGCGCTCCTATGGATGCCCCCTTCGTCTCATGCATCCTCCGACCCAGTTCAGTGTTCCGATTTTTCGGATAGGGGCCATTTGAACGTCCTGACCATTAACCTGTTGTTTTCCGAAATCAGGCAACGGGAAACGAGACTGGAGCGGGTCGTCGATTTCATCGAGGCGCAAGCGGATGCAGACGAACCGGTCGATCTGGTTTTGTTGCAAGAAGTTGTCGGGGGCTCACTTTCTGGAACGACAAACACCGCCCTCGAATTGAAGAGTCTCCTCTCTGAACGAGGGCTCCACTACAATCTCAGCTACCGACTCGCAAACGGCCTTCCCGGAGCACTTACGGTGGGCAATGCCATCCTCAGCCGATGCGAGATCGTATTCACCCTATCAAAAACACTCCCGATTGTCACAGAAGAGCCATTTGACGGCTTTGAAATTCCCCTAAGAAGAAAAGTCATCATGTCCAGAATCAGCGTCCCAGACTTTGGAAAAATCAACGTTTACAATACCCATCTCTGCGCATTCTGCGATCCGCAAGAAGAACGCCTTGAACAAGCAGAAGTTCTCATGCGGTTCATCAGAAACGTGGAGAGACGTATCGGGTGGGATGGAAATCCCATCATTCTCGGAGGAGATTTCAACACGAATCTGAATATCGAAGCCGAGATACCGGTTTACGATTTGATAACGAACGAGGGATTTATCGATAGCTATGCTGTCGCGAACCAATGCACCAGCTGCTGCTCTGAGGACGAGGGATTGGATGGTTGTACCTTCGCCGTCTCAGGCAATCCGTTTACTGGGGCATCAGAAGATCCCATACGGATCGATTACATCTTTGCCAGAGGCGTGATGGATCTGGATATTCTCAGCAGCCAAGTAGTGTTCAAGGAGGATCCCAATTGGGTTTCGGATCACTCTGGTGTACTAACTCGAATTCGGTTTGACTGAACCCGCAGATATTTGGCCCATCGGTTCTCTCAAGCTGGAGTTATCGTCAAAGCCGTTGATGTTCTTTCAGCATGCATCGGTCCATGACAACCTTGAGCCCCGCAGCCTCGGCCTTCCGGGCAGCCTCCTCATTGATGATGCCCTCTTGCATCCAAACGGTCTTTGCCTTTCTCGCTATGGCCTCTTCCACAACTGGCAGGACCTCCTCTGATCTCCTGAAGATGTCAACCACATCGATCTCGATCTCCGACGGGATGTCTGTCAGGCGGGGATAGGCCTTTTCACCGAGGACCTCCTCCATGCCAGGACGAACAGGGATAATCTTGTATCCCTTCGCCTTGAGATAAGAAGCAACCCGAAAACTCGGACGGTCCTGCTTCGGGGATAGTCCGACCACAGCGATGTTTTTCGATTCTCTCAATACGTCCTTGATTTCCTCATCAATCATGGTTTCTCCTTTTCAAACGAGCAGTCAGAGGCACTGCTTCAGCTCAACTCGAGGGTCCTTTCAGTCTTCATGGTTGAATAGGAAAACAATAGCCTAAGGGTCACTGCGAGAGCAAGGGAGCCAGGGGATAAGAGCGCCCCCGTGAAAGTTTCAAAATCATCCTTAGGAATCATAATCCTAAACGAACCTCTTGTCGGGAGCCTTCTTCCAAACTCTCGTTGACTTTCCGGATCTTTCCGTTAGAATTATGGGGCCTTTTACCTTCGTGAGGTGGGACAGAATGGCAAAGAATCCAAATGTCACGAGGCGGGAGTTCATCAAGGGGATCGCCGCAACAGGAGCTGTGGTCTCCATGACCGGTCTTTTCGTTCCCAGACAAGCATTCCCCGATGGAGAAAGGTCGCAGGTTTTCGAAGTTTACGGATGCCCCATCCATGATGGCGAGCTCCGTCACTCTGGCCTCGACACCCTGTTAGGCCTCCTTGCAGATCATGGAGTCAAATTCTATCACACCAGCAGTGACCACCCGTGGGGAGGTTCCAACGGGATTATCGAACCCAATGACGTCGTGCTTATCAAGGTCAACTGCCAGTGGAAGTGCCGAGGCACAACCAATACCGATGTGATCCGAGGCCTCATCTACCGAATTCTTCAGCACCCTGATGGCTTTGACGGCGAGGTAATCATCTTCGAAAACGGCCAGGGTCAGGGAAGCTTTGAGGGCGATCCGGACGCTTGGGGATCCTACGCATCCTGGCCTGAAATCGATAATGGCGTCTGGGTCAACGCTGAGGAGCAAAACATCTTAAGTGTGGATTACCTGGTCAACACGGTATTCAAAGACGACCCCGTCACTTCTTACCTCCTCGACTCCGTCCGGTCCACCTTCTTAACCGGCTCAGATCATGTGACTGAAGGCTATCGAAGAGTGTCCGATGTATCCTACCCCTGTTTCACCTCAGCAGGAGGAAACCGAATCGAACTGCGCGAGGGGATTTGGAACGGATCTGGATACGACAGTAATGTGAAGCTCATTAACGTTCCGGTACTGAAGACCCATGGAGGTACGGGCATCACAGGAGTTCTGAAACACACCTACGGCATTCTCTCCATGGCCGATGGTAACTCCGGGATTCGTCATTACAGCCAATCGGGGACACAATGCGGGAAAATGTGGAGCCTTGTCCGGGCTCCTGATCTGAACATCCTCGACTGTATCTGGGTAAGCTACGAGAGCCTTTCCGGTTATCCTCCAGAGACGACCTACCGCACAAATATGCTCCTCGCAGGATTCGACCCGGTAGCCCTCGACTACCACGCAAGCAAGTACGTGCTCTTGCCACTCGGTGGCAGTCGCGCCAATGAGCACGACCCCGATTCCTACTCGGGTCTGACAGATCACCTGACTGGGGCACGTGACTACATTAACGACAACGGTGGTATTGGGGGTGAGCCTGCCCGGATGGGAGACGAAAATATCGAGGTGATACCAGCGTCGGCTGGTGGTTCGTCAGGAACCATTGGTGGCAGTAGCAGCAGCGGTGGGTGCTTTTTTGCCACCTCAGTCCAGCGCTAAGCACTGCCATGGATCCATTTGCGCTGTTTCTCCATGAGACGGGAGATCTGTTCCTGGAGATAGAGCCTGTCCTGCGTCCGAATCTCTTGAAATTGAACCCGCACTTTCAGACGGTCTTCATCCGGCCATAGAGTCTCAACAACATGGCCCTTACATTCGATCACTTGCGGATGGATGGCAATCGAGAGTTCGACCTTCTCACCATTTGTCAGGCTGTAAGGAGTCTCGACTCGGACTGTACCTGAGCTGAAGTCAAGTGTCGAGGCGACCCGAGGCCCGGAATAGATTTCGCTGAGATAGAGGACGGCGTGAGAGGCCTTCACTCTTGGATGGCTTCTTCTCCCAATCATGGCCGCGGTTCCCCTATCGCATTCCCATTAAAGCAGTGCTGGCCTTAAGACGATAAATCGAGAGACTGTAATTACCAGAAACCTCGCTTCCGGTCAGTTTTTCGACAAATCCCCTGTCGCTGAGAAACTCCAATCTCTGCAGTATCTGTTCCACGCTCGGTTTTGTCTTCCCTGCGGTGTCTTCCTCAAGCTCGTACCACACCTGCAAGGGCGTCAGCCGCTCGTAAGCAGAGAGGATTCGCAAGATATTACGGTCGATTTGATCAACATCGATACGGCCGTTCATTCCAACGTTCTCCTTCCTGTAGGTGAGCAAGATCAAATAACCCCAATAAAAAGAAAGCATAGAGAGAAAAACGAATTCAAGGGTTCGGCACCAAAAAAATGGCTACGCCAAAGACGTAGCCCTAACCAATTGCTCTTGAGACAAACACCTAGAACTCTCTAACCGTCCCTACGAATTCATCATCGGTGACCAATATTCCCTCGGTGGTCATGATTTCTTTTGGATCGAGTTGTTTTGCCATTTCCAAGAACCGCTATCTTATCGTTGGCATGAAAAATCCGGCAACCGAACGGCACATTCCATTACCAAACAGGTCGAGATGAAAGTGCCTTATTTCCGCTTCAGGCCGATATGGCTTCTTGTTGTGTGTAAACCGCACATCCAACTTGTGGTCTCTTTTTTTGGCCAGGGTTTTGAGTATCTTAACCGCAGTTTCCAAGGGGAGGTTGGATTCGACCATCATTCCCTCGTTACAGGCATTTACCGCCTTTCCCAAAACACTCCTTCTGCTTATTTTGAAAACCACGGGAAAATCGACCGCGACTCTCTTGTATTTCCTGCGATCTTCTTTCATCATTCACCCCATCGCCTTCTCTTATTCTGACTCGCCTCCCTCTCATACCTCCAAGGCCCTCTTTGAGCCTTTGCGAGGTTCCAAGGGTTCTGCCTGAAACGATCCCCAGTCATCATCCTTCTCAAGAGAGTCACTGATGCGATAAGAACCGGAGAGAATGGTCGTTTTTCGTAACCATCCTTGAATGAAGCAACTGTGACCATCGCAGCTACCGCTCATTACAAAAATCTTTCCCATGGAGATCACGTATTCGTGGATGATTACCTCTCCCAGAATCGTTCGCTCCAGTTCCACCCTAACCCCAACCTTTTGGTCCATTTCAAACATAGTTGCCTTGACGAGACCGCCCAATCCCCTGTACTTGAGGCTTTTTCACGTCCCAAGCCACATGGTGGTGATATCCTCGGTGTGAGATCTGAGAGGTGGTCTTGATCGTGCATTCACAAGGGGAGTCCCACAGTCACTTGACGATGACACACGTGCATTCACATGAATGACAGACTTTGTCACAAACGCTTCCAAGCGGAATCGCCAGAACACCGCCTGCTCCGTGACTTCCTATGACAATTGTGTCAATACGTTTTTTTCTTGCAAACTTCAGGATCTCATCAGCGGGATCTCCCTGCGTCACATAGGTTTGGGCAACCTCAACACCTATGTCCTTCGTAAATCTCTCGGCCTCCCTGATAATCTCGACAGCGGCCTCTTCCGCTTCATCGATCAGACGCTCGAGGGCAGATTCACCGTGAGACTGACTTGATAGAGCGGTCAAGTGAGCAATAGAGTACACATGGATAAGATAGACCGACGTATTGTATTTCAATGCGATGTCACACGCAGTCCCCACCACCTCTCTAGTATGGTCTGAACCGTCTATTGGAACAAGGATCTTTCTAACCATAGATTGAGGCCGCCTTTCCAAAATTCCTCTTTATGAGAAAACGGTCCGTTGGAGGTTCGCGCTTCAACCCAGCCAATAGTTCCTCTCCGATTAAAACACTATACCTGGGAATGTCAAGGAAATTGTGAGATGAGATGACCCACGTCCGGGATTTCTAGATTAAACTTTACGAATATGGCTGGAGACCGAGCAAACTAAGATGGGCCCTTGACCAACCTGATGAGAGTGCTACGATACAATTGTTCCTGCTGAATGCCACAGGGGCTGAAATAGGCTAACCGAGCGGAAGTTGGAGGGATGCGAACCCACCACCTCCGCCTTGAGTACTTTGGTTCCAATGGCTCCATGGAGTCTCCTGCGATCGAGAAGAGGTCTATTGAAGGGACCCAAAAAGGTGGCGATCTCTCGGCCTTATCACGACTCAACCGTCGGCAACCATGTTGCGGCACAGAGCCGCTCATCGAAAATCATCAATTCGAATCCATAAATGAGCGTATTCGCCGCTATGAATCGAT
Source organism: Pseudomonadota bacterium (assembly GCA_011773445.1). Taxonomy (GTDB): domain Bacteria; phylum Desulfobacterota; class BSN033; order WVXP01; family WVXP01; genus WVXP01. The sequence continues at coordinate 27,906 of WVXP01000012.1, forward strand.
CAGCTGGATCCTCATACGGCAGGTCGAGTTCCTGACTTCGGGTGGCTATAGCAGCGGTGAGAAAGGCCTCTGTAACGGGCCAATTCTTTAAGGCTTCCTTGACCCATGCCACAGGATCAGGCTGAAGGTGGATTCTGCCTTTTTTGCCGATGCTAATGTTTCCCAACCTTAAGAATTGCTAATCCCATCTTAAAGCTTTCCGTTTCTCAGCTGTTTTCTCATAAAGGCATTGAATGTCGATGATTCTTTGAGATCTTTCTCGAATTCCACTGGATCGTTTTGCTTTCTTCTCTCGATATAGATGTTAATTCTGTCCATAAGTGGATAAGGCAGCGGTGAGTCTTCTCCAGTAGTATGTCTGCCATCCCCAAGATCACCGTAAATGGGGTGTAATTTCCTAACCTCTTTTGCCGCCTCCTCATCGCTTAGACCGTCTTTTGCTTTGACTGTTTTGAATAGAGCCCGTGCCAGAGACAACCAATCATGAATTTTTGATATCAACCTCCTCTCAACATCCTGCCTGTTAAACCACCATTTTATGTCGCGATCTCTGACACCTTGACTTCTCATTTTTGCGAGATACGATCTGGTTTTTTCATCGAAAGATTCTGCTTCCAGAAGGATGTCACCCAGATTCTGGGGGAGGTTCACGGTGCCTAGTTTATGAGATTCTTCTATTGCCAGCTTGAGCATATCACTTAATGCATTTTTAGCGTCTGATGGCGACATTCTCATCCTCTCTTGTAAGAGAGGTATATATTTTCCGCGGAGTTTGTTTTTGATGTCTGACGATCCTCCAAATACCTTCGAGAACAATCCCATAAAGCACATCCTCCTGTTAAGACGTGGCGCTCCTGTGTTTTTGCTCAAAAATAACTGTCATTTCTATCGGCTTTGGAGCCGACAAACTTGAGCCAGATAATCGAATCGCTAGATTTCAGAGAAATGAAGTCAGGTCTTGACATGAGACATCGAATGTTTCGCCTTTCGGTCAAGAGATTGCGACGTGTTGATGCCTCACTCTAAGATCGAATTTTTGATGGGTTTTGTGCCTGTTCTCAGCTCTCCAATAGACAGCTCTGACGAGGGTGAAGATGTTCAAGGTCAACGCGATTGTGAAAGCTGTCGAAAAATGCTTGCATAATTCCACAATGGTGCTACCATAGAATTGTTCCTGCTGACGCTGCTGGGGGGCTGAAATAGGCTAAGCGGAGCGGAAGCCGAAGTTGACCTGAAAGCCTACTTTTTCTCCAAAAGGGGAAGGGTGGGCTTTACTATTTTCGCCCATCCGAGGATGGGTGAATAAACTTCAAGGCGAGACGGCGGCAACCAATAACATGCAAACAGGAGGTGATGAAAGGTGAAATTTCTCGTCTCCGCCCGACCAGGCACAATACCAATCAAAGTAAAGTACGGGGTCCACGTTTTTCAGGCGGCCAAGGAGTGGGCTAACGCACGACTTGCAGACGGCACATTTGACTGCCACTACGTCTATTCTGATCTCGGTGGAATCAGCATTACCAACGCAGACTCCCATGAGGCAATACAGGATTTGATCCTAGATTGCCCACTCTATCCCTATTTCGATTGGGAGGTGACGGCTCTCTGCGATGCAAACCATAGCTACGACAAAAATGTTTCGTACTTTAAGAAACTCGGAGGCTAAGGTTTTTAGGTTCCAAATGCATCGTTCGTGCCTCCCACACAATGGATCAAAGCGGTTGCCGCCATGCTACTCGACGCCGGGCTGTCGACTTGAGTAGGTAGCTCGGCTTTTCCATGTGTTTCAGGAGCCCTCTTCGGTTCAGGAAAGCCACGTACCCTGGGCAGGTGTGTATTCAAGAACTTCGAAACCGTTACCGAAATGGTTACTCGACCACAGAAAAAGGGTTACGCGGGTCACGTAACCCCTTGAAATCATTAATGCGCCCAGAGGGATTCGAACCCCCGACCTGCGGATTCGTAGTCTATTCAAACCCCCGAAGAAGAGATAACAAGGGATAAAACCAGTAAAGATTTCAGCAACTTCTTATCTGGTATTATCCCTTGTTTTTTGGTGTTTTCCTTTATTATGGGTGCAAAATGGGTGCAGAAATTTTGAGATTGCGAAATCAATCCTCGCTCTGTTCAGACGGTCAAAACAGGGGGATATTTTTCGCAAAGTGTTGACCAAGAATAGGGTCGTTAGGAATTTCCGGGATTGGAACCTTCATCCGACGGATTCGGAGTGCGAGAAAAGGCATTTTTACTGCGTTTTACGGATTGCTATGAAGTGTTATTTGTGCTTAGCCTGTCGAAAGATTCTTTGATATCTAGTTTGACGGAGTGTGACTGAGAAATACCGCTTTTGGACACCTATATGGACACCAAAACTGACACCAGCGGAAAAGGAGGTAAGCCCCCCAGGCCGCTCACATTTGACATTATATCCCACTCCTTGTCTCCCCCCCGAAATCAGGCATCCTAGAAGCGTTTTCTCAGCCGATTCTTTTTGACGAAGGGTTTGGGTTGTCCTGAGTTGAGATCGTGGCTTAGAGAGCAAATATGAGGGCATAAAAGGGCAGAGCCATCGCTGCCCCTGCCTCTCTGCCTTGGTTAGTTCCTCTCTTTATTTGCCCTTCTCTAGGATCAACACACAGTCAGACCCCTCAATCGGCGTCCCATCGAGCAAACTGCCCGTAAGCGTCAGCACTATTTCATCATTTTACGTAAATGCCGGCTTCGCACCCGAAGCGACCGACCGAATTACTTTAAGCTTCTTTCTTACGTACACTTTAAACGTATGGTCCCGAATAACACGGGCCAATGCCTGCTGTCCCATGCGTTGGCGAGCGTCTTCGTTCTCAATCATGTGAAGAATCTGGGTACGCAGCGAATCGATGGACTGCGGATCGCACAACAGGCCCGTCTCACCTTCTGTCACGTAATCCACCGTCCCTACTGTTCGAGTCGCTACGACCGGCCGCCCGATGGCGTAGGCATCCAGGATCACGACTTGTCCAGCCGAGCGTTGAACGTCCAGCAAAGGCACAATCACGAAACTTGCCTGACGTAAGAGTTTGTAGTACTGAGCGCGTGGGATCTCGCGGTAATGTTTGACATTAGTGGGGAGCTCGTAGGGTGCGGCGGTTGCGTTGTCAGAGACCACAATAAAGGGGTAGTCCAACCCGCGGATGGCTTCAAAAAACGTTTCATAGTCTCGTTCGGCTCTGCCGGCGGCCAGGCCGGCAAAGCCCGGTGCTTCATAATGAGGATTCAGGTTGTTTGTATGAAACGGAACGAGGTGAAAGCGCTCTTCAGGAAGACCGAATTGCGGGGAGTAGATACGTCGTTCTTTCTGCGAGTTGACAATGACGGCGTCAATCCACTTGGAGGCGTTGCGCAGTGCGAGATTCCGTCTACGCCACCTTCGAGACATTGGGTTAGGGTCTGCCATAAACACCCCGGATAGCACTTGGCGGGGCCCTTTGGAATTGAAGAGGCGGCAGAGCAGTCCGTAGATGACTGCTACTTTGTGGCCCACGGTACAGACGACATCTGCCTACCTGCGCTGGCGAAAAAGCCGCAATGCTGTTACGAACGCTGAAGGCGTTGGTTTTTCCCCCGCGACTTCCTTCTCGGAATACACGTTAATTGTCGCGTCCCGCCATTCTTCGGATTGCCACATCGTGGAATTGACCAGGATTCGTGGGTGATAAGATCTAGAGGCGACGTGGTCTTCTATGTTGTGTCTTCCCAATAAGGTTTCTTCCGAAAGCTGGTAACATTTTGCACGTGATTGATTTTTCATCTCCTCCTCCCTTTTGGAAAATTCTAAACGGTGCCACCATCTCACTTCGGCAACACGGCTGCTCTATGCTCTTTAGACCTGTCTTGAAAAAATCCCCGATGAAAATCCGTGTCTACTTCCAGCGTCTTTTGGCAACATTCGTGTAATAGCTCAATCATCTCTTTCCAATCATTGTTCTCCAAAGCATCCAATGGATATAGGTTCTGCCAGTAGTTCCCTCTACCCCAAACACCGAGCAAATCCTTAACATGGTCAATTAAAGCCAAT
>WVXP01000012.1:32001-34575 GCA_011773445.1 Pseudomonadota bacterium
TACCTGCAACTTCGGCAACTCGGCTCTCTGTTTTTGATGCCGTCACTCGGAAGCCCTGGAATCTCTCCCCCTCACAGACCCGTGGCTTTCCGCCCCCATCTCACGATGGGTTTGGCTTTATCGGTGCTTGATTAAATGGGATTTTGTTTTTCTTGACTGGCCTTTAGAAGGAATATTTAGATCAGCGAGGAACCTCTAGCGTTTTCGTGGGAGCTACCTTCCGTAGGAACGGTTAGCTTCTTAGCGGGGAAATATCCTAAAGGTCTTTCGTAAATGCATCGCCTCCTTCAAGGAAAAAAGTATAAAAGCCCACCCTTCTCCGTTTAGAGAAAAAGTGGGCTTCATTGGAAGTCATTATCTGCCCCGCCTCGGCTCATTTTAAGCCGACCCTCCAGGCGGTATCAGCAGTGCTATCTTGAAGCTATNNTTTGCGGAAGAAATAAACGGAATTTGTGAGGATACGAAACGCCATGATTCATCTTGAAATCAACAGATTACATCCGAAGGAAAAGTGATCTCAATGGTCCTAGTGAAAGGCGATATGTCCGTTCAGATAAATATATCCAACCGGTCATTAAGGGATCTCAGATTGCAGGATAGGAACTTGCAATTAATGAGACTCCTATCAGTGGAAGGCGCTTAGCCTTCTTCCGGCAACTCGGCTAACTCCTCTCTGACCTTATCCGGCTCGATCAGGGTGCCCAGCCGCTCGAAAATCTCCAGAGCCTTCGTTAGATACTGCCGAGCCCGGGCGATTTCACCTTGCTTTTTGTGGAGTCGGCCATAGCCTGCGTAGGCCATAGCCAACTCGTTCTCGGCCTTGATCTCTTGAAGCACGGCAATGCTCCTCTCGAAGTGGGGCGCCGCCTGGGCCGGATTGTTCTTCACGGCGATCTCGCCCAGAAGCCGTTGAGCGAACCCGAGATAATACCTCGTTCCACAGCGTTCTGCCATTTCCAGGCCTTCTTCGAGCGTCTGTCTCGCCTTGTCGTCTTCCCCTGCCAGCCAATGCCCTTCGCCTAGGTAACACGTTAGAGGAATTTCACTCGCCGTGAAACCAGCACGAAAAATCGGCAACACAGCAGTCAGAAGCTCAATTCCCCTGTTTGGCTCTCCGGCTCGGCACCAAGCCCATCCAAGACTTCTCTGCGCCCACGCTTTGTCGGCAGGCGTTGGAGCTTTCTGGACCGCCAGCTCCCCATATTCGACCGCCCGAGCCAGGTCGCCTTTCCAGGTATAGGCTATCGAGAGGTTCCAGGCGACAAAAGAGATCAGGCTGTTGTCCGAAAATTCCTGAGCAACGCTTAGCGCCTTTTGGCCCTCTTCCACCGCCTCATCCCAGCGACCAAGATATGAGCAGGCCCTTGAGGCTGCGGACAACGGATGCGTATGAAAGCGAAGGTTAAACTGACGCTCCATCGTGCGAAGGACGTCTTCTTTTAAGGCGAGGACTCGGTCGTAATCACCCCTATCCAAATGGCTCCATCCCAACCAGGCATACGCATACCCGGCATCTTCAGCGTTCCCCGCAGCCTCACAAAGTTCGGCCGCTTTGGTCAGCGTTTGGATGGCTTGGTCATAGTTGCCGAACGAGCACTCACAGTGTCCCAAGCGGGCATAGAATGCCCCCAGCGGCTCTGGATTCCCTAACCCCCTCGCCATGGGCTCGTAGCGGGTCAAAAGGTCGTAATACTCTTGGTGCTTGAAGAGCAGTAAGAACACGATCCCCTGGTTTACCAACAGGGAGATTCGCCGCTCTCGGTTCTCCTCGGTCTCGGGCAGGGTGTCGAGGAGCTCCATGGCCTCATCAAAATAGGCCTTAGCCTCCTCCATGGCGTTGAGCTTGGCCGCCTTCTGGTTAGCCAGGTCCAGATACTGGACCGCCTTGTCCGTGTTGGCACTACGCGCATAGTGGTAGGCCAGAAGTTCGTGGTGTTCTTCGAGCCGATCCGGGTAGAGGGCTTCTATGGCTTTTCCGATCTTCTCATGAATCTCTTTTCTCCTTTTGAGAAGTAAGCTGTTATAGGCGATTTCCTGTGTAAGCATATGCTTGAAGAGATAGGTCGACTGGGGATATATCCCTCTCTCATAGAGAAGCTCTGAATCCTTTAGACCCGATAGATGGGACAGTAATTCCTGTTCTGTGAGGCCTGTCACCCTCTTGATTAGATCGTAGCTAAACTCCCTTCCAATGACTGAGACTGTCTGAAGGAGGCCCTTCGTCCCCTCGGGGAGGGAGTCAACCCGGGCCATGATGACATCCTGAATCGTGGCAGGGATGGTCACCTCCTTGATATCTTTCGTTATACGATACCTGTTGTTCTCTCTTGTTATGATCTTTAGATCTTTAAGGGACCTTATTAACTCCTCGATGAAAAAGGGAACCCCTTCTGTCTTTTCAAGAATGAACTCCTCAAGGTCCCTATCAAGCTCCTCCGTGCCCAAAAGATGAGATACCATGATGAGACTCTCCCGATTGGAGAGCCGGTTCAACATTACCTGACTGTGATAGGACTTGGCCCCCCAGGTGTGCACAAACTCAGGCCGGTAGGTGAATATCAATAAGACCCTTGC
>WVXP01000012.1:34598-34897 GCA_011773445.1 Pseudomonadota bacterium
GAACCCTTAAGGACGATGCGCTTTAATGCCTCAATAAATCGATCTTTCCTCTCCTCAGGGCTCATGGGAATTTCGTCGATACCGCTGTCTTTGACCGCCAAGAGTTCCAAGAGATATGGAAGGGTGGAAGCCTCATCGGCGCTCAACCTTTTCAGACCCCTTTTGACCTTTTCCCTGATCTCAAAATCCCCATCGCCTTCATGGATATCGAAGTTTGCCTTCAGGATATCTATGACCGGATGATAGGCCACACCCCTGCTGTAAGAAAGGCACCTTCCCTCCAAAAAGGTCACATCCTC
>WVXP01000189.1:0-225 GCA_011773445.1 Pseudomonadota bacterium
AGGGAGAAGATTCCAAGATGAAATAGATATTTCGGACCAATCCTGGTTATGCAATGTTTCTACCGCAATTCGATAGTTTCGCTGAAGCAGCCTACATCTAATGGTAATCTTGACTTGAGCCGCCCATTTCGACTAGATTTGACGGCGTCCCTTGACGCAACGCCCTCTCCTGTGCATAAAAAATAACCCCTAAGGTCCAAAGGAGACTTTAGGGGCTGTAGTCTT
>WVXP01000189.1:320-7197 GCA_011773445.1 Pseudomonadota bacterium
GGCTCCAGATTTCAATAACTTACGAGCCTCCCGCCTGATTAACCACGTCCAAATTGTTATATGGGCCAGGCATGGCAGTCGCAGAACTGCACTTTTTCCCTTTTGGCAACCTTTTTGTACCTTTTGGCACACCGCTGTATCTTATTGAAATCATATCGAAAATGAATATATCTCACCAAAAAACCTCCGCTTTTCGTCCCTTTTGGAACATTTCATCCTTCCATCTTATTCCTCATTCTGACATTACAAAAATCAATATCTCTTGTAATTCCAAATAGTTGTCGATGCGGCTTTGCATTTTCAGCAACTGGTCCCAATATTGCTCTGGCAGACTGTGGGGGGGGACCAATGAGATGAAATGCGGTGATATGCCCATATTATTCTTGGAAGGAAAGGGGAACACTCCCTGGTCCTTACACACCTATCTCGAGGAGAGATAATTGCGGGGGGCAGCAGCCGTGTTCGGTGGGAGCAATGAAGCAGGACTTCGCAATGCACTGAACGTTGTGGCAAGCAACGGCGAATAGGAAGGCGATAATCTGATTGCTGATTGGGAGCTGAAGGCCGTTCGGATAACTCATTCGCCGGTCTTGCAAAAGGAAAAAATCTGTGGTAAAAAAGGGGAGTTTCAATCTATTCAGCACAAAACAATTGACACGCTCAAACACCTATGTTTTGATATTCTGGTTTATCATGTTTCGGGGGGTCAACTTGCGTCGGCATGTCATTGTTCAAACTCAGGTAGACCGTCTTTCCAAGATTCCAAAATTTCTGTTGGCCTACACATTAATAGCCATGAGTTCGCTCGTTTCCTACTCTTGTACACCAACCAGCAAGGTAATCCAACTCCCAGAGAAGAGCCTTTTTCGGTCTGAAGACTACATTGTCTATAGGCTGCAGGGGAATGGGACACTTGCTGATTTGGCTGAAAAGTTCTTGGGGGCAAGAAAAAAGGTATGGATGATTGAGGAAGCCAATCCGGGAGCTGACTTCAGTAAGGGAAATGCCGTTGTTATTCCGTTGAAAGAGAATAACAGGGGAGGACTGAGTGCTGAGGGGTTTCAGACCATACCGATACTCACCTATCACCGTTTTGCCGAAGATTGCAATTCTCCTCTCTGCATGCCGAAACGTTTGTTCGAACTTCAGATGAGGTATCTGAAAGAAAATGGGTATCACGTCATCACCCCTGAAGAACTCCTCGCTTTTCTGGAATATCGCCACGGGCTTCCGAAAAAATCCGTGATGATCACCATGGATGATGGATATCGTTCTGTTTATGATATTGCCTATCCAATCCTCAAGGAGTACGGATTCACCGCAACGTTGTGCATTTATACGAGTTTTGTTGGTGTTTCCAACATCGCCATCACTTGGGAACAACTCAGAGAGATGAAGGCGAACGGTTTCACCGTTGGTTCGCATACCGTATCTCACAGCGATCTTACCGGGTCACAGGAGGGAGAAACCGAGCTTGCATTTATCGCCAGGATCGAGGAGGAGATCCAGGGTTCAAAGAAAATCATAGACAAAAAATTGGGGCAAGACACCTCTATCCTCGCTTACCCGTTCGGCTATTATGATCAAAGATCAATCAATGTCGCCCGACAGGCGGGATATAAGATTGCCATGTCTATCAGGAGGGGGGGAAATCCCTTTTTTGTGAACCCCTTGTCTTTGAGAAGGGATCAGATCTTAGAGGGGGATATGCAAACCTTCCTTTCTAGGCTAAAGACCTTTAATAATCTTTCATTAAAGTGAGAAAACCATGAAGAATAAAACAGGAATCATTGGCGTAGTCCTTTTGTTATGCTTGGTCACTGGGTGCGCGAAATTTAAATCCATCACCAAACGTCAGCCAGGTCTTGCCGAGCAATATACGGCAAAAGCCCAGGAGTACGAAGTTAAAGGGGATCTTGTTGAGGCATTGGAGCAGTACAAACTTGTGCTAACAGTGGAACCTGAAAACCAGTTGGCCAAAGCAAAAAGCGAAGAGATCGGACAGAAAGTCCGGAAGTTGGCTGAGGAACATTACCAGACCGGTCTAGGATTCCATCGAAAGGGTGAATACGGGAAGGCACGCAAGGAGTTCTTGACTGCTCTCAGATATAATCCGGAACACCCGGAAGCAAAAGACATGCTGACTCGTGTGATTAAAGGGATAGAGGAGGTACAGGGGTATATACAACACACCATTCAGCCGGATGAGACTCTCGCGACATTGGCCGATCGTTACTATGGAGACCATCGGAAGTTTCATCTCATTGCTCAGTACAACGAGCTGGAGGATGCAACAAAGATCAGGGTTGGCCAAGAGATCAGAATCCCAGTCATCGAGGGAATACCGATTATGGCAGATCCAGCGGCGATTCGGACTGATACGGGTGAAGCTCTTGAGTCAATGCCTGGGAAAGTCATTACTGTCAAGAGTTACGTCACTCACACCGTTCAGCCGGGGGAAAGCCTAGCAGAACTTGCAAAAATGTATTACGGCGATCACAAGAAGTTCGACCTCATCGCCAAATTCAATGGCCTTGAAGACCCAACCGGCGTAAGGGTGGGACAGAAGATTAAGGTACCCGAAATCGAGGGTGTCCCATTTTTGGAAAAGGAAAAGGTTGAAGAGACGAAAGAGGCTAAGATAGATGAAGGTCTTACGGTGATTAAAGAAATCCCTAAGCTAGAGGAAGAGAAAGCAGGGCTCATCAAGGAGCAAATAACGATAGAAGATCAGGTGACTAACTATCGGGAGCTTGGTATTGAGCTTTTCAAAAATAAGGAATATGCTGGGGCGATCACCGAATTCCAAAAAGTTTTGAACGTGCATCCGGAGGATTCTGAAACACTCGAATACCTTGCAAAATCTCATTTTGAGCAGGGACTGGTTCTTTTCGCGAAAGAGGATTATCTGGCCGCTCGAGATGAATTCAAAGCTACTCTGCGATACGATAGAGATTGTGATAAATGCGAGAAGAATATCCAAGAAAGCGAAGAGAGATATAAGGACGTTCACTACGGCAAGGGGCTCTCGTATTTTGGAGAGGAAAAATTAGCTGATGCCATCCGCGAATGGGAATTGGTGTACACATTAGATACGCAGTACAAAGATGTAGATAAGAATCTCAAAAAGGCCAGAACCCTTTTAGAACGTCTGGAAAGCATAAGACGAAGCAAAACTAAAGGCGGTCAACAGTAACGGATTGCACTCCGGAAAGACCGAGGTCAGCTTTACATTCCAAAGGTAATTGGCTTTTGGGCATTTGGTTTCTTGACACTTAGTGCCTCATTCATGGGAAAGAAAAGCTTTTTTCGAGACTTCCGGTGACCTAGGCTTTCCGATCACCTTTTAGCAACCTGCGGGAAAAACCGCCCTCTGTTTTCCAACCGCCTTACTTCTCTTATGCCCAGTGAAATATGACAGATAAACCTGATATTGTCGTGCAGCTTGTGCACATTGAAGGCCCTCTGAAAGGTGAGATTCAGGAATTTCTGGAGCCGGAGATATCCATCGGCCGTCATTCCTCCTGCCATGTTCAGTTCCCAAAGGACCTCGCCATCATCTCTCGCAAACATGCCCGCATTATCAGAGAGGGCAATCGGTTCAAATTAACCGACCAGAGCACAAACGGCACCTTTTTGAACGGAAAGCGAGTGACTGAGGCCTATCTCAAATCCGGGGATGTACTGATCTTTGCGGAAGGTGGGCCAAAGGCAAGCTTTCTGACCCGGATCGAAGAGGGCGTGCAAGCGTTTGAAAAAGTCACCCAACCGAGTGCTCCAGGGAAACCGGAAATGGAACCGGCGAAGGAAATACCACCGACTGCCCCCGGACCCGAACCGGGCGCTGAACCCCGGGTCTCGGAAAAAAAGGTTCAAGTACCGCTTGTCATTCAGTACGGCCCGACGCTACGTTCGTTCAGAGAAGTTCCGGTGACGATCGGGAAAAACCCGAACTGCGATTTCAGCCTGGACCATCCACAAATCCTCGACCGGCATGCCCAGCTTTTTTTTGATCAGGATCAATACTGGGTGAAGGATTTGACCGGCCGGAGCTTGATTTCGATTAATGGTCGACCCGTTGGCATTCAGGCACCGTTAAATCCCGACAGCCTGTTGTCCCTCAGCCCCGAGGGGCCAACATTTCGGTTCTTGGGCGAGGGTCGTCTCGCAGAACATGAAGAACCTGCACCAAACGACTGAGCCAGTTCAATTCCCATGTGCCTTCCCCAAAAGGTTTCCAGGTTAGTGATGTCTTCATCAGTCATCGACTCATCATGCATGGGCTTAACAAACTAGCTGAGTCTGAATTACGCTCACCCCGTCAGCCGAATTAACCGGTTGAGGGACTTTGCAAATATCTCGAATTCCGGAGTGCTCATGAAAGTTCCTTTTGTTCCTCTCAAGATTCTGGCGTTGGCGCCCTTTCTCGGCCCGGATGGCCCTGCCTGGGGCAAAGGGCCTCTGGGAGTCGACCCGACAAATGTGGACCAGGTGATCGAAGAGATCGGGCCGACCTGTACCGTGCCCATACCGGGTGATCTGTATCCGGAGGGAAATCTTGAGATTCCATTGAGAAGATTGAGAGACTTCCATCCGGACAGCCTGCTTCAAAACAGTCCCGTTTTAGGAAACCTCTGGGCAGCGAAAACGTGGCTGGAAGAGGCCCGGAGAAAAAATCTCTCTCCCCACGAGATCAATGCCCGCCTTGCGCAATGGCCGAATCTCCCCCCGATCAGGGTTGAAACCGCCCCGAAGAGACCACGAGAGGCCCCGCGTGAGCCTCTGGACAAGATCCTCGATATGGTAGCCGTTCCAGATAAGGAATCCGGCGTTTCGTCCGAAGGACAGGAGGCCACAGGCCGGATCGATGACATTCTGAAACAGATTCTGAGGCACATTTTCTTGGACGAAAGCTTCAGAACGCTTGAGGCATCCTGGCGCGGGCTGAATCTGCTCCTTCGGCAGTTGGATAATAGGTCCAGCGACGTCAGGATCGAGATCGTCCCGGTGTCTCCTGATTCGCTGGATGAAACGCTCGGCGCCCTGACTGCGGAGGTGATTGATGAACTTCCGTCGGTGGTCCTGGTGGACCTTCCCTTTGACAGTACCCCAAGGAGCCTGGAGCTCCTCCATAGGGTAGCGCAGTTTTCAGAAACCCTGCTTGTTCCGGCGATCACGTGGATTCGGCCGGCTTTCTTTCACATCGACACCTGGAGGGACATCAAGAAGCTCTCGTTTGTGCCCCATTACCTAGAGGAGCCGCCCTTTGCCAAATGGCAGAGCCTGAAAAGGGCTCCCGCTGCCAGGTGGCTCGCCGTCACCTGCAACCGCTTTCTGGCCCGCTACCCTTACGGAAAGGACAATACGCCGCGCCGTATGTATTTCGAGGAGCACGGCCCCCTGTGGATCAGCCCGGTGTGGGCGCTGGGAAGCCTTATCGGCCAGAGCTTTGCTGAGACAGGGTGGCCCACCCGGTTCACGGACTGGCAACGCATCAGGATCGAGGATCTCCCGCTGAACACGGAAGACCCGAAGAGACCCTTGCCCACCGAGGCCTATTTTGATCGGGACCGCATGGACCAGTTGATCCGAAGCGGGATCATCCCCCTCGCCTCGGTGGGGGGCAAGGACATCGCCTTTGTCCCCGATGAAACCACAACGGGCGGTGTCTCCTTGTGTTATCAGCTGGTTGTCTCCAGAATCACCCAGTTTATTTTGTGGTGCAGGGATCACCTGGAGAAAGGGATGAAGGGAGAGGATCTGGAAGTGGAGCTTCGGCAGGCCTTTGGCGCGTTCTGGGAACGTACCGGGCAACAAGGCCCTGAAGATCTTTCGATTTCGGTCGGCAAGCCCGCGCCCGACGGCCGGATTGCAGTTCGGATACTCCTGGAACCCTCAAGGGAGATTTTGCCCTCCCGCGAAAAGGTGGAACTTGATTTTTCATGGTAAACAGCGGGGAATTCCTGTGTCCCTGCTCATTTACTTCAGCCTCACAACAAAGACATCCGCCTCCTCCTCGGTCGAATANNGCGGCCCAGGCCAGGTATTCTTTACCTCCCATTTCCAATTTCAGCCCCTGCATCGGGTAGTTGAGCACGGTTTTGGACGGAAGGCTGCCCGTCGGGCCGACGGCATGAAAGGTAATCTCGGCGCCGGCCACACCGAACATCGCCCCCGGCCAGCTCGCTTGCGTCGGCCGCACTTCGAACCACTGCCCGATCTGTTCATTGCCGTAAATATCCAGGTGATATTCAGATGAAATCGGCTTGAGCGGCTTGTGGATCCGGGCCACGAGCTTTGCTCCAAGCCCTGAATCTGATGCCAACATCACATCCGCCCCTTTGAGCGGAGTGCTCAGTTGTTCGGAAGAGATCAGATCCTTCCGAGTCTGAAGGATCATGACGGGAAAATGAAGGCCCCTTCGGGCCTGGACGGTTATCGCCAGCAGCGACAGCCCATAAAGCGTGTCCGGTGCACGCAGTTCCTCATCCGAACCCAAAATCCCCCACATGGAGATCTTCTGATCGATCAGACTATCCCTGGCCGCCATCCAGGCCATTTTCTTCAAGTCATCCTTCCAGAAGTGGCCCTGAACCTCTAAGCCGTAGGTCTTTACTTGGGACATCAGTTGCTTGACCGGATCTTGGGATGCACCAACGGACGTGACCCATATGGTTTTCATGTTTCTATCCTTTGCTGAAAAGGTGTGGTAACTGACTGTGATATGGTGATTGGCCCATATCCCCGTTATGGATGGCCCTTAACCACTCATGAAATCTATTCGTATATCAACATATTGTCAATGAACTTTCTTTTTCCCCAAGGTAAAGTCAGGGCTTGCGAAGCAATTAGCAGTTTATTTTCTCTGTTTTTTGAA
>WVXP01000257.1 GCA_011773445.1 Pseudomonadota bacterium
CATGTTTCCTGAATCTCCAAATCATCACGCCCCCTGAAAGAGATTCAACAAAACTATCAAGGCCGAAACCGACTAATGCTATGCTATTAGCTAAAAAGCCGGCAAAGAGGGAGACCAATCCTTCCAAAACATTATAGATCACCGTAATGTATGACAAACCAAGCGCTCTCCTCTGAAGTCTCGAATGGGTTCCCATTTTTGCCGACTTCCATTTTAGAATTTTTGGATCAACATTATCATCCAGCATATAAATGTTAACATAATAGACGGGTGAGCGCCTATATGATCCGGAAAGGTTTTTAACTGAGACCTTTCGCTGGGACCCTCTCATAAAACTTACGATTTCCGACAGAAATAAACGGGTTTTATGAGAGGAGGCAATAGAGCCTTTCATCTTGTATTAAACACCCTGGATCAGAGTCAAACGCAGACCAAAATGACGCGTTTCAGACAGAATAAGAACTTGACATCTCATACCACAACGTGGTAAACCGCGGATATCCATGATGCCTATCTAAGAACATAACTCCAGCCTATGGAGGGAGTTATGAGAGGATCAACCAGAAGGTGCCGATATGTAGCCTCTGAGGTGTCTTATGTCTCCTCAGAGGCTTTTGTGTTTGGTTGTTGTTAAGGCCATACCGTTGGGAAGGTAGACACAGAAAGCTACGAGTTCAGCAGATTCCCGTTCCTATTCATCTCGGATATGTGCCCATCTCATAGAAGATAGCGACGCCTCAAGTTCCTTCTCGATTTACCTATATCTTCCCTTTGCTCCTTACCTCTGTTCTTAAAGCCTTATGGGGGGGTAATCCCATGCCCGAAGAGAGCTTCAAGCGCAAGCTCACCGCCATCCTCAGTGCGGATGTTGAAGGTTACAGCCGCCTTATGGGCGAGGATGAGGATGCGACAATCCGGACCTTGACTACCTATCGGGAGTTGATGTCCACACTTATTCAGAAACACCGGGGCCGGGTGGTGGACTCCCCTGGGGACAACCTTCTGGCTGAGTTTGCCAGCGTTGTGGATGCGGTGCGGTGTGCCGTGGAGATCCAGGAGGAACTCAGGGTTAGGAACGCTGAGTTACCTGAAAACCGCAGAATGGAGTTTCGCATCGGGATCAACCTCGGGGATGTGATCGAAGAGGGAGAGCGGATCTACGGCGATGGGGTCAATATCACGGCCCGTGTGGAAGGACTGGCTGAAGGAGGAGGAATCTGTATCTCCGGCACCGTCTATGACAGCATCAAGAACAAGCTCTCGCTGAGCTACGAGTCCCTGGGCGAGCATACAGTCAAGAACATCACGGAGCCGGTTCGGGTGTATCGGATGAGAGTTGGCCCCGAGGCTGCAGCTACTGTGGCAAGAGAGGAGAAGGCAGGGCCAAGACGCTGGCAGAAGGCAGCTCTGGCTGCTGTGGTTAC
>WVXP01000150.1:0-441 GCA_011773445.1 Pseudomonadota bacterium
AATGAGGCACCGCAAGGTGAAAGGGCCATGGCTCCCCGGCGTAACAGGGGTGGCATGTGAGGAAAGTCTTGAGGGGTAACACGGGAGGCCCATAGATGTCCCGACCCGAGGGGTAAGTGTTGCTATAAGGCGAAGCCGAAGTGCGACATGAAGCATCTATGGGAGTCGGAGGGGAGAATGGTACCGTTTGAGGGAAGAGACAACATAACTCTTTCTTAGGGAAGTCTCCCTGCTTTTGTCATGATTTCAAAGCGAGGAAAGACCTCATGAGTCCGAAAGGTAAGCCATGAGGAACAGAGTCCGAGAATTGCAGCGAAATCTATACCGAGCAGCCAAGACGAACCCTGAGCGGTGCTTTCACTCCTTGTATGACAAGGTGTACCGGAGTGATGTACTGTGGGAGGCATGGAAGCGGGTAAAAGCCAACAGGGGTGCCCCTGG
>WVXP01000150.1:467-1303 GCA_011773445.1 Pseudomonadota bacterium
AGACTCAGGCCTTTAGGTATACCTCGTGTAAGGTGCCGTATCGTTCAGACGGCGGTAAAGATGGTGCTAGAGCCGATTCTTGAGGCTCACTTCCATGGCTCCTCCTTCGGGTTTCGGCCGAGGCGATCCACCAAGGACGCATCGAACCGGATCCGGAAGTACATGAACTTTGGGTACAACTGGGTGATCAATGTAGACCTTAGCTCCTATTTTGATACGATTCCCCATGATCGTCTCATCGAGTTGGTAGCAGGCTATGTAGCCGATGGAAACATATTGAAGCTGATCAAGGGATGGTTAAGGGCCAGGGTCGTTGATAAAGGGGAGCTCATCACTCCGGAACAGGGATCTCCTCAGGGTAGTGTTGTCTCGCCCTTATTGTCGAACCTATATCTGCATCAATTCGATGAGAGATGGCACAGGAGGGGGAATCATCGTAGATTGAAGGCGGTGGTTACCCGTTACGCCGATGACATTCTCATCCAAGCTTTTAGAGAGGATCTCAGGATATGGGAGGAGGCAAGGGCGATACTGAGGGGATTAGGGCTTAAGGTCAGTGAGGAGAAGACCTATAGAGGTCATGCAAGGGAGGGATTCGACTATCTGGGGTTTCACTTTGTACGAGGGTATTCCAAGAAAAAGGCCAAAGAGGCCACCTACATTGTACCGACGCACAAATCCAGGAAGCGGATGTGGGAGAAGGTGAGGTGGTACACCGATAAGAGGAGATATCAAAACGTGCCGCTGGAATGGATAGTGGGCCGCTTGAATCCTATCCTCTTGGGGTGGACTCAATACTATCGGCATACGAATAGCTCCAGGGTATTTCGGGTGCT
>WVXP01000150.1:1331-3846 GCA_011773445.1 Pseudomonadota bacterium
TCCAAAGTTACACCAACGATCGAATCCGGAAGGCGATACGCTACAGGCGCAGGAAAAAGGGGGTCGGCAGGTATCGGGACCTGCCCAATAGCATCCTATACAAGCGGTATGGGCTCGCATGTATAGGCATGGGTCGCATTGAGTACTGCTGGTCGTAATGCTCTCGGAAGAAGACAAAAGGAAAGCCGCTTGCTCGAAAAGGGCACGAGCGGTTTGATGTGGCAGGGGATGGAAACCAGGATAGGGTGGAGCTCGTGAGGCACTCCCAGAGGAAACGAGGAGTAAACAGATAGGCCACACCTAAGTCCAAGGCGCCATCTCTTGACCCTACTCTGCACGCTGGGTTTGATGTGGCGGGAGCTGGAAACGGAGCCATGGAATGGACTGAGGCACCGGCCATTGGCGAAAGCCGCCGGAAACGGCTACTCCCCATCGCCTAAGACCACCGCGCCAGTTCTCGACCCTACCGCTAATCAACAGATTTGGAGGGTGGCAAAACTGTTTGAGCTAGCAATCAACGGTCTGACGATACGACCGATTTCTTCTTGACATCCTATCCCGAGGGTATAGACTAGAATATTGAGGGGGGTAGGAATCCGCCTCGATCACTGACCACTGTAATTCTTCTAGACTCAGGATATCTCACCCTGCGGTGCTGACCAATCACCTCCATGCTACGGTTCCCGTTGTGAACCAGAGCTCTTACCCAGTATCCTGCCTTCTTTGACAACCAATAATCACTGATCAACGAGAATATAGGTCCTCTGGATTAGGCCATGAAAAGGGGTTTCCTGAAGTTGCCCATATCCAGCCTCCAAGGGGAGTATGATATTCTCTTGGGGACGTTTTTCACGGTCGTATTCATCTGATGGTCCTTCTCTTCGCAGCTTGCCTAAATATGCCTAACAAGAGTTTGTCAAGGGCGTGGAGTTTGGCCTGTGGAGAGCACATCCAACCCTGGACTGAAGTTGAATGCGTAGTCTGAAGTCAACGACCACTCTCATATAGATTGTCTAACAGAAAGGAGGAAACCATGAAACGTCGTTATGGTGTGCTCATTGTTTTCACATTGTTGTGCCTGTCAATTGGTTCAACCGCCTGGGCCGATCTCTCTGTCGCCAAACCGGAGGCGGTAGGTTTATCATCTGAGCGTCTCGATCGGATTGGTGCCATATTGAAGGCGGACATAGAGAAAGGGGTGATCCCAGGGGCGGTGGTGTTGGTGGCCCGCCGGGGGAAATCTGCTTACTTCGAGAGCTTCGGTATGAGCGACTTAGAGGCCGGTACACCGATGCAAAAGGACTCGATCTTCCACATCTACTCGATGACCAAGCCTATCACCAGTGTCGGGGTTATGATGTTGCAGGAGGAGGGGCGTATTTTTCTAAGTGACGGGATTTCAAAGTACATTCCAGAGCTCGGGGAATTGGACGTGGGCGTAGAGGAAACTGACACCGCCACGGGCCAAACGACCTTCTCCACCGTTCGCGCGGAACGTGAGATGACTATCCAGGACCTTCTGCGTCAAACATCAGGGTTGACTTATAGTTTTTTTGGCACGTCCAAGGTCAACACGATGTATACGGAAGCAGGGGTTCCTAGCCCTGACCAGTCGCTAACACAGATGGTCGAAAAACTGAGCAAGCTGCCACTGGCCTATCAGCCGGGAACAACATGGGAATATGGCAGGTCGACCGACGTTCTTGGCCGTGTAATCGAGATTGTCTCCGGCACCTCACTGGACCGGTTTTTCGAGGACCGCATTTTGCGCCCGCTGCAAATGAATGATACGGGCTTTTTTGTGAAAGAGGAGAAGCTCGGCAGGGTAGCTAAGCCGGGCCCGCAAGCCAAATGGCCTCTACCCGATTTCACTGCTCTTCCAAAACTGCTGCAGGGCGGACAAGGCCTCGTTTCGACGGCCAGCGATTACGCACGCTTCTTGCAAATGCTTCTGAATGGCGGTGAGCTTGATGGAGTACGACTTTTGGGGCGCAAAACGGTTGAATACATGACAGCTGACCATCTGGGCTCGATCCCCAAAACTGGTCCGCGTTACTTCGTGGGATCTGGCCGCGGCTTCGGGCTTGGCTTTGCGGTCCGAGAGTATCCGGGCGTCTCTGCGGTGCCGGGATCGGTCGGCGACTATTCTTGGATGGGCGCGGGAGGCACCAGTTTTTTTGTGAGTCCGCATGAGGAGCTTTTCTCGGTCTTCATGGCTCAACCAAATGACATGGCCAAGATGGCACATTACGGTATGCTTACCAAGATCCTGGTTATGCAGGCAATTGTCGACTAAAGTGAAGCAGGACTTGTGTTTTGGAGCGGCCGTGGACTAAACGGAGACAAACAAGTCTTGGGTTCAGCCCAGGTAAGGCAGGGTGAGGTGATTAGCCCTGCCTTACCGTTTATTCCAAGTAACCATGCCACAGACTTGAGCCTGACTGGCAAAAGGGGTAGAACCAAATCAGCACCAAGGATCCCTCAAACCATAATGGAATCTGATGAATTCAAGATG
>WVXP01000095.1 GCA_011773445.1 Pseudomonadota bacterium
ATGTTTTCTTGTGGAAGCCTTCGGGCTTTCATAGGGTGTTACCTCCTTCCTGTTGGTTTCCGTCAAGTGGAAGGAATAACACCCTTTTCTAATTTCCACAATCAAGTATATATGGCCAATAATCAGCTTCAGATACTCATGTGAATCCGGGCTTTCTTTTGAAGGAACGTCCGATTAGGTGCTGTTTTAGACACCGTTCATGTTTGCCCCTTCAAAGCCTGAATTTTCTCCTTTTCGGGAATTAGACGAATTTCTTTTGCAAGAGCGGTTTTCCTGGGAAGGCCTTATTACCGTGGCGGCGAGGCTAGGAAAACATGAGGAAGGATAAAACTAAGCCACTTCCCTATGGGAGTGGACAACCGGCTCCACCTTTTCGAGGTCTTCAATAGGAATGTGACAGAGTATCCGATGGCCCTTCTCCGAAGCCCGCCAGGGCGGAACCTCTGTTTCACAGATTCTCCCGTCATCGGGTAGCATCTCTTGCCTTCGAGGGCACCGGGTATGAAAGCGGCATCCTGACGGTGGGTTGAGGGCGCTCGGAACGTTGCCGCTGAGGCGGATCTCTTTCTGTTCTGCATCCGGATCCGGGATAGGTACGGCTGACAGCAGGGCTTCGGTGTACGGGTGGTATGGTGGGGCATAGATGGCCTCTGCCGGGCCGATCTCCACGATCTGCCCTAGATACATAACCGCGATATCATCCGAGAAGAAGCGGACCACACTCAGATCATGAGCGATAAAAATCATCGATGAGCCGAATACCTGTTGAATCTCCAAGAGAAGATTGATAACGGCTGCCTGGACCGAGACATCGAGAGCAGAAACCGGCTCATCACAGATGATCAGGTCAGGCCGACTGGCCAATGCACGGGCAATACCGATCCGCTGTTTCTCCCCGCCACTCAGCTGTCTAGGGAGACGGTCATAGTAGGTTGGAGGGAGACGGACGGCCTTAAGGAGCCGAATAACCTCACTCTTGACCTGATTCTTCGGCACGGTTCTGAATTTTCTAATGGGTCGGGCGATCTGTGTACCAACGGAGTAAGAAGGGTTAAGGGTGGAGTCAGGATTCTGGAAAACCATCTGCATTTCCTGAATCAGTCTGGTATCACGTACGGAGATAGACTGAGTCGCGTCAAAGCCCAAAAACTCTACGCCACCATCAGTCACCGGTTCCAGACCGATGAGCCCCTTGACCAGGGTGGATTTACCGCACCCCGACTCACCGACAACACCAAGGCTTCGACCCCTTGCCACTCTTAAACTTACATCGTCTACCGCTTTGACGAATTTTTTCTCACCTAGACCAAACAGACTGACAACTGAGTTCGATTCCTGTGGATAGTAGATCTTGAGTCCCTCAAAGGCCAGGAGATCTTCCTCAGGGGGTTTAGGCTGAGCCAGTTCTTTTTCAACCTTTTGCTGTCTTCTCGAGGTTTGTGGTTGTTTCCCAATTTCCAGGGCGTAGATGCACCGAGCTACATGCTCGGGCGTGATTTCCCTAAAGCTTGGGCGTGCCTTCCGACACTCCTCGGTGACATAATCGCAGCGAGGGGCAAAGATACACTCCGTTTTCGATCGCTCTGCTGGAGGGGGCACACGGCCCCGGATGGGTTCAAGTAGAGACTCCAACTTGCTCTCTCCAAGGCGAGGTACACATGCCAACAGCCCCATGGTATAGGGATGGCGCGGATTTCGGAAGATCTCCGATAGGGGCCCTCTTTCCACCATTTGACCCGCATACATCACGCAGAGATAGTCACTCACCCGTGCCACCACTCCCAGATTGTGGGTAATAAAGATGTTGGCTGCATGGAAATCCTTTTTCAGCTCCTCAAGTAGATCCAAAACCGCCGCTTCCACCGTGACGTCAAGCGCTGTTGTCGGCTCATCCATGATGAGGAGGGCTGGGTTGTTGAGCATGGCCATGGCAATGACCACCCGCTGTTGCTGCCCTCCTGAGATCTGGTGGGGATAGCGGATCATCACATTCTCAACATCTGGCATGTGAACCTTTTTAAGCATTTGGACGGATCGTTTCCAGGCCTCTTCCCGTGAGATATCCCGACGGTGGCAGGTTAGGACTTCAGTGAGCTGCTCGCCAAGCCGAACTGAGGGGTTGAGGGCCTGCATGGGATCCTGAAACACCATGGCGATCCTGTCACCACGCAGCGCTTTCAATTCGTCCTGTGACCGGCCGACGAGTTCATTTCCCTGAAAGCGGATTGTTCCGTCCACGATCTTGCCATTGGGTCCGAGGAAGTTGACAATTCCGAAGGCAATTGTACTCTTGCCGCATCCAGATTCCCCCACTAGGCCGATCGTCTCACCTTCGCGTACCGTAAAGGAAGCGCCTTCAACGGCCTCCACATCGCCCCTTCGTGTTTCGTAGGAAATCTGGAGATTATCGACCTCGAGGACGGTGGCTGATCTTGCATCGTTCGTCATGTTCATCGTTATCCTTAATTTCCCTTCAAGTTCCCACTTCGCTTCTACTGGTACCGCATGGACTCCTCCCGCAGGCCATCGGCCAGCAAATTCAAACCGACGACTAGTGAGGCAATGGCTAAAGAAGGCCAGAGGGCAGCCCAGAAGCTACCGGCCAGAATGAACTCTCTTCCCTTGGCGACCATGCTTCCCCAGTCGGGAGACGGTGGCGGTATCCCTAGACCCAGGAACCCCAGGGTTCCCATGGCAAAGATGGCATAGCCCACGCGAAGCATGGCATCGACAATGATGGGGCCACGGGCATTGGGAAGGATTTCAACAAACATGATGTACCAGGGGTTTTCTCCCCGGGTCTCAGCGGCCCGGATATACTCCCGGGTGCGAATGTCCAGGGTCAGGCTGCGAACCAAGCGGGCAATACCGGGTGTTCCCACGATGGTGATGGCGATCACTACGTTCAAGGCGGATGCACCCAGAGCCGCCATGATGATCATGTAGAGAAGAATAATAGGAACCGCCATCATGGCGTCCAAGAGACGCATAACGATCTCGTCAATCCACCCGCCGTGGAATCCCCCCAACAGCCCGAGTGTCGTTCCGACGAGCAGTGCGATGGAAACGCCCCAGATCGCTGTGCCCCCGGGTATCCAGAACTTCTCTGATATCGGCATAACCACCAAGACAATTCGTGCACCGTAAATCAGTCGGGACCAGAGGTCTCGCCCCAGTTCATCCGTGCCGAGAATATGTGCGATCGATGGTCCCTGGTTGGGAGCCTTCCAGTCTTGCTCCAATGGTGTATAGGGGGTGAGATAAGGAGCAAAAATCGCAACAAATACCCAGAAGAGGACAATGACGAGTCCAATCGTCGCAATCCTGGACGCAAAGACAATCGAAACCCCTTGCCAAATGCGCCTAAGTCGCTCCGTTCTTGCTTCAACTTCGATCTTTTCGGTCCCTATGGTTTCGTTGCTAACCATGTCCACTCCTTGTTCGGGACGCGTGAATAGACGAGATGATTCCTACATATTTGCACATGTGGCGGCTCCAAGAAGACAAGCTCGAAATTCGAATATCTAAATTTGAAACAAATCCGAAATTCAAGTGTTCAAAATGTGTTG
>WVXP01000087.1 GCA_011773445.1 Pseudomonadota bacterium
ATCATTTGATCCACGAGCCTTTTCTGATCTTCGAATTCGTTGTGGGCGAAATCGCAAAGCTGACGAGCCATGTCTTTCGGTCCGCCACCTTCCATCTCCTCCATATGGTGACACTCGTGGGGGGGTGTATTTTGCTTGTACTCATTGAGGAAATCGCCGATCGTGTAGGGTTTTGCATTGAGTGTGAAGAGAATCCGATCCCTGTTCTCCTTAAGATAATTCTCCCCCTTTTGCCATCGGTATTCCCGTTCAAGCTGGCTACGAATCTCCTCGTACGGCTTGAAGTAGCCAGCCTGTTTTTCTAATGCTTTGACGATGTAGAACGATTCCCCCTCTTTGAAAACCTCGCTGATCTCGCCTGTCTCCAATGAAAAGACTGCCTTGTCGAAGGCCCGACCATTGCTTCCCCGGGAAATCCACGTGGAGTCCAACTTTTTCTCTCTATCGCTTGAGTACCTCTGGGCAATTGTTTGGAAATCAGCCCCCGATCTAAGCTCGATCAAGACGTCCTGGGCCATTTGTTTTGCCTGCTCTTCTACTTCACAGAGCGGACAATCCTGTTTCTCTTTGTCGATTTTGATTCGGATCTGTTGGATCTTAGCCCTTTCAGGTACGCGATACTCCTCTCCGTGGAGCCCCTCCTTGTGTCTCTGGTAGAAATCTCTCAGTTCCTCTTCTGTGACGTTGACCTTCAGCACCTCGTGGTTTTTCGTGATCGATGCACCCTCCTTAAGTTTCCGGACATATTCTTCGGAAACCTTCTTCACCTCTTCGGCGATTTCTGGGTGGATTCTGTCATGGAGCTGAACGAGTCTTTGAAAACGCTCCGATAGCGGTAGCCCCTCCAACCTCCTCTTCTGAAACTCATACCGCTCCCTTAGATCCGCATATTTTTCATGGCTGTTGAGGATCTGCTCATGGAATTTCATATGGAGAAAAGACATGTTCAGCTCATCTGTGATGTTCCCCAATTCCTCCCTGATGTTTCCGCGAAGATCGATTTTCTTCTCCTTGATGGCTTTGGCAATGACCACAGGTAATACCATGTCCTTTATGAGCTTTCTGCCTCCGTCCACCCCTTGGAAGCGGCCCTTGCAGCAGGGCATGAGGCCATCATACTTCGCCTTTATCTGGTCCTTTGTGATCATGCCGCCGTTGAACGAGGCAACCACCTCGGCGTTCAGGGGATCAGAACCAACTTCCCCGCGGTTACACCCCAAGCCCACCAAAATAGGTAAAAGCATAAGAGACAAAATGCGCCTCGGGACCATCTCAATACCTCCCCCTGGGCTTCTATTTGACGAATTTCAGGTTAATCTGCTCCTTGTCTGAGTCCACCACAATCTTCTTGGTTTTAGCCAGGATCTTCTCTATTGTCTCTAAATAGAGGCGATGTTCGGTAACCTCCTTTGCCTCTTGGTACTCCCTGAGCATAGCCAAAAATTTCTCAGCGTCACCGCGAGCCTGGTTTATGACCTCCTCCCGATAGCCCTCGGCGTCGCTGATCATCTTGTGGGCCTTCCCTCGCGCCTCAGGGATGACCGTATTCCAATATCCCTGAGCTTTGTTTATTCTTTCCTCCCTTTCCTCCCTGGCACTGGATACATCACGGAAAGCCTGGGCGACCGCCTTGGGTGGGTTAACTTCGTGAAGATTAATGTTAACGATCTGCAGTCCTGCCCCGTACTCATCGAGCCTCCTCTGGACCTTGAGTGCAATTTTCTTCTGAATCTGGGACTTCGCTACGGTAAGCAGGTTATCCACCAGCATCCCTCCGAAAATTTCGGTGACCGCTGTCCTCGTTACATCGGGGACGAGGAAATCGGGGGAATTGAGGTTGAAAAGATAGTCAGAAGCATCTTTGACTCGGTATTGGATGTTCATTTTGATCTCAACGATGTTCTCGTCACCCGTAAGGTATTGGTTTTTTGCAGATCCAGCTTCTCGACGGGGCTTGGCTGGGCTCGCAGACGGAGTCCCGTGGCCCGCGTGACCCTCTTCTCCACCTGCAGCCGCTTGAGATCTATCCGTAGGGAACAGGAGAGGTTCTCGAGAGAGCGGCACCCCTACATCAACCCGCCGGATCTCCATCACGTTCACCTTTTCGATAGTCTCAAAAGGCCAGGGAAGACGATAGTGGAGTCCTTCCGTTATTTGCCCGCGAACTTCCCTGCCGAATATCCGCGCCACCGCCTCCTCACCAGGTTTGACCGTGTATGTACCTGATAGGAAATAGACGGTCAGGATCATTCCAAGAAGGATGTATCCAACCCAGCCCTTCCGCAAAGGTATGTGGCTGAATGCTCCTTTGATATCATCAATCGGGCTGACCTCCCCCTCGAGCTTGAAAACGTGGGCGTAAGCGCGCCTTGACAGGCGCCCTAAGCTTCTCAATGCCAGAAAAACACTCTGAGCCACGCCCTTAAGGAACGCAATCTGATGAAACCATGAGGATTTTGGCTCCCTATTCTTCTCTATACTCTGGGCATTTTCAGGGACCTTAGGTCCCTTGTTCGACGGGTCTTTTCCTTCCATCTTGAACCCTCCTTACTCATCCTCGGCTTGCCGAGCTGCGATGGACTTCAGGTCCCCCGAGAACCTCAGAAGGTCTGGGCGAGACGTGTTGATGAATTTGAGAAGCTCAGAATCGGCTGTAAGCACGACGGTCGTTTTGCCGTCGATGAATTTTTCGTAGGACTCCAGCGTCCTAATGAGCTCGTAAAACTTGATATCCTTCTCATAGGCTTCCGCATAAGTCTTTATGGCAACGGCTTCGCCCTCTCCCTTTATCCTCTGGGCCCTTTCGTATGCCTCTGATAGAATGATTTGCTTCTGCTTGTCGGCGTCCGCCCTAATTTTCAGGGCCTTTTCCGTCCCCTCCGATCGATATCCCTTCGCAATTCTCTCGCGCTCGGCCTTCATCCTCCTGAAAACACTCAACTTGTTTCGTTCTGGGAAATTGAGGAGAGTGATCTTCACATCTGCAACCTCGATCCCGTAATCTTTCGCCTTTTGGGAAATCTCCTCCCTGACTTCCAAAATCATTTGACCGAACTTGATGCGCTCAAGTTCTGTGGAGATGAGTGAGGAGAGGTCATATAGCCCAAGGCCAATGCCGATCTCTGAAGACATAATGTCTGCTAGCCTCGTCTCGGCTCCGACCCTATTTTTGACCGTCCTCATATACTTGATCGGGTCATCGGTCTTCCAGATCACGTAGCCGTCCACCATGACATTCTTCTTATCTGCCGTAAGGTATTCTGTCTCGCCCATCTCGTAGGTCATCAGTCTATTGTTGTAACGGTGGACACTTTGAATTGGATCGGGCCATTTCAGGTTCAGTCCTGCTTTCTTAATCGCCCTTATAGGATCACCGAATTGGGTGATGACGACATATTCCCGCTCGTCCACTTGGAAAAAGATTAGCCCACTAGCCAGTATGACCAAAAGGGCGACAAGGATCATCAAGATTTTCCGCTTCATCTCTCTACCTCCTTAATTATTCGATAACGGCTTTCTTTGCGCCTTCGCTGAAGAACCAGAGGTCCAAGACTCCTTGCTTTACTTCTGGGTTGATGAGGATCTTTTCGACTTCGGGGAGAGCCTTCTCCATGGTCTCTAAATGCAATCTCGTTTCTGTGATCTCTCTCGCCTTGTTATGCTCATCGTGCTGTTTAAGAAATCGAAAGGCCTCTCCCTGAGCATAGTTGGCACGTTCAGCGCGGAATCCTTCAGCTTCCATGACTATCTTTTCGGCCTTTCCTCTTGCCTCGGGAATGATACTGTTTTTGTAACCATAGGCTTCGTTAATGTAGGTTTCCCGATCTTCACGGGCACTCGCTACATCCCGAAAGGCCTCCATGACTTCGGCAGGCGGATCAGCTTGCAGAAGCTGAACGCTTACGACCTGGACTCCCGAATCCCAATCGTCGAGAGAGGATTGGGTGCTGTGTCTGGTTTTCTCCAGAACCTCAGCCTTCGCCGTGGTCAGTATGACATCGATCCCCATCTCCCCGACAACCTGTCTTAGGGCCGATCTCGTGGCATCTCTGACGAGGTTCTTGGGGTCTTCCAGTTTGTAGAGAAAATTCGAAGCATCCTTGACCCGGTAATGGGTTGCCACGTTCACCTTGATCAGGTTCTCATCTCCGGTTAACATGAGGAAATTCCCCGTATCCAATTTCCGGACGTCAGCTACTTTGACTCGATCCACCGAATCGATGGGCCAGGGGAGAGAGAAGTGAATACCCGGTGGCACCTTTTCCTTTACCTTCTGGCCAAATCGTCTGACGATCCCCCTTTCGTTCCATTGGATGGTGTAGAACCCAGTTGACAAATAGGCGATAAAGACGATGACGGCGAGGGTGATAGCGACTTTTGGTCGGCCTAGCCGCAGCCCCCTTTCCTCAATGTGGCACGAATAATCAGCCGATACATTCCTTGAGGTGAGGGAAACCAGTGACCGGCTAAACAACCGGAACCCCGTCTGAAGGACAAACAGTGTCACGACGACCGCAGCCAACATATCGAGGTTTGAAAACCCAACGAGATACCCAGCCAGTCCAATGATGACCGCAATCTCCATCACCACATGGATTCTGCAGTGATATCCATCGGCAACCAAACTCGGGGAGTGAGTCGCCTGTCCCACGTAGATCTTGAACCTCGACATAAGATAACAAATCGTCGCGCCCAAAATCGCTCCCAGGGTAACGATGGGGACATTGGTGAGCATATGGACGTGAGGTCGGGTCATCTTCATAAACATTTTGTAGGCCAGGTAAAAGACAAAGAGGGATATGAGCAGGGCTACGCCGTTTTCGATTTGACTGATTCCTCGCGTAAAGCGACTTTCTTCCTTTGTTGAGAGAATCAATCCGACAAACACGGCAAGAGAAACAAAGAGCCCTTGAACCGAATGCCATCCGCTCATCTGGAGTGCCATACTCCCTGAAATCGTGGCGAGAAAAAACTTTAAAGCGATCAAAAAAACGTTTGCCCCAATGGCAATCAACAAGGCTTTTTCTTTTCTTCCCATGAAAGCCTCCTGCGATGTAGGTTAAGGACCATCTCGATTACCTATTCAGTTGACGGTCCGAAGATACTCAGGTTCGCTGAACGGCATATTGAGATCTAAAAGGAAAATCGTGGGGGTCGAAAAAAAGGAGGTGTAACACCCTCCGGCAGGAAGTGTCTTTTGAGCAAACCTGACAAAACAGTGAAAGGAAGAATGAAGAGAGTCACCAGTTTATAGTCCGCGTAGGTAACCGAGTGAGATAAGTTCGGACACATAACAGATCGGAAGAGGGTGCCGCTGTCATGGGTAGGGGGACACAGATGGGCGCAGAGGGTAACTAAGAGGAGACCCGAGGCCAAAAGTCCAGCTAAAACGAACAATACCGGTTTTTCTCTACTCATTTCCGCCGCCCCCAGGCCCGAAGATATCATCAGAAATAAAACGATCGAGGAAACATTCGGCCCTGTGACTAACTCCTGACAAAATTCTTTCGCGGTGTCCATGGGGCTAGAACAAATTCCGTACCATTTCCGTCTGTCATCAGAAACCTCCCACTTAGCGATGGCTTAAGTGGTTGAGAATAAAATCGATGTTGTTGTTTGTGTCATATATTGATAAAAAAAAGGCGTTCCACGAACGCCTTCNNAAATTTGAGAAATTTTTACACGTCTCCTCTCTCTTAGTCGATACCATACTCCTTGATCTTATTCTGAAGTGTCTTCCGGCTTATCCCCAATACTCGTGCCGTCTGCGTCCGATTCCCTCCAGTCTCCTCAAGCGTTTGAACGATGACCTCTCTCTCCACCTCCTTCAAGGGCATACCGGGGGGCACTGATACCATCGGCTGAGCCCCATTCTGTGCCCCTTGCACGGTGAGAGGAAGATCCTCTGGCATGATGTATTCGCTCCGGCATAGAAGGATAGCGCGCTCAACAGTATTCTCCAACTCTCGAATATTCCCTGGCCAATCATAACGGATCAGCGTGTCCATCGTTTTGGGAAGATATCCTCTGACGGAACTTCTGTTCTTTTCCTGGTAATGTCTAAAAAAGTGTTCTGCCAAAAGGGGAATGTCTTCCCTCCTCTCCCTCAACGACGGGAGTCGGATCGGTATGACATTGAGCCGGTAGAATAGGTCTTCCCTGAAACGTCCTTCCCTCACTTCCGCTTCAAGGTCCTTATTGGTCGCCGTGATCAAGCGAATGTCCACATGAATGGTTTTGGTGCTACCCAAGGGTTCAAATTCTCGCTCTTGGAGAACACGGAGGAGCTTCACCTGGGTCGCTGAACTCATTTCACTCACCTCATCTAGAAAAAGGGTTCCCCCGTTCGCGAGTTGAAATCGGCCTGCTTTCCTGGTGAGTGCGCCCGTAAAAGCCCCGCGTTCGTGTCCGAAAAGCTCGCTTTCTAGAAGGGTCTCTGGCAGAGCGGCGCAGCTCACCTTAATAAAGGGTTTTTCTACTCTGAGACTGTTCTGGTGGATGGCGTTAGCCACCAATTCCTTACCCGTCCCACTTTCTCCNNTCAAACCGATCTGCGAGGCGTTCCTTGAGGAAAACGTTCTCCTCGTGGAGACGATAGTGATCAAGTGCTTTTTGGATGAGGATTTTGAGTTCCTCGATTTCCAGTGGTTTGGTCAGATAGTCGTAAGCATCTGATTTGAGTGCCTCCACTGCTGTTTTGACGGAAGCGTACGCGGTCATCATCACGACGGGAATGGATGGGCTTATCTTTTTTATTTCCCTCATGGCTTCGATCCCATCCATGTCAGTCATTCGAATATCCATCAGAACGAGGTCAAAGGGTTCATTCTCGACAGCCTTGATTGCCGAAATCCCGTCGTCTGCCTCGGATATGACGTAGCCCTCCATGGACAGGACGGCTTTCAACATGGTTCGATGGCTCTGTTCGTCATCGACGATCAGTATCTTCTCTTTCATTCTGCTCCTCCCCGTTTTTGTCCTGTTGCTGGACAAACGGGAAATAGAGTCTAAAAGTCGTCCCCTTCCCCGCTTCGCTTTCCACTGACATCTCCCCCTCGTGGGCTTCGATGATCTTGGCGGTGATCGCCAGGCCGAGACCCGTTCCCTTCCTTTTCACGCTGAAAAATGGATCGAAAATTCTGGGAAGATCCTCCCGAGCAATGCCGGACCCAGTGTCAGAGATCCGGATCTCAACCACCCCTTTTTCAGATCTGGAGGAGGTTTCTACGCGAAGTTCTCCGCCATTTTCCATAGACTCGATGGCATTGAGGAAAACATTCAGGAGGGCCTGGGTCATCTGATCTGAATCCACATTGATCTTGGCCTCAGGAAATGGCGACTGGATAAGCTTGATTCTTCTTTTATCTAAATCGGTCTGAATTAACCTGAGAGGATGTTCCACGACCTGGGAAAGAGGATAAAGGTGTGGGCGGAGTTCCTTCGGTCTGGCGAAATCCAGAAGCTGGGTGATCACCCGATTCAACCGATCGACCTCTTGGATCATGATCTCTGCGTATGATTTATCCTCGCTACCCTTTTTGAATTTGTCCGCGAAATATTGGGCGAATCCCTTGATAGAGCTAAGGGGATTGCGGATTTCATGGGCGACTCCAGAAGCCAACCGTCCCAAGGAGGCAAGCCTCTCTGAACGGCGCACTTGATCTTGGAGTTCACGGATTTCCCTCAAGTCCCGAAGTATGATAACGGCTCCTATGGTGCCCCCATCTGGGCTCCTTAGAGGGGTTGCGCTGATGCTCAGTGGGATGGTGTTCTTTCCGGCTGGGCAATCGATTTCTCTCTCAATGATAGGCCTTTCGCGTTGGAGGACATTGTCGATGTCGAGATTTTGATGAGGGATCACACTTTCAAGGGAACGCCCGCGAACGCGTCTCGAACCTAATCCCAATAAATGGGAAGCCATTTGATTTGTGGAGACGATCCGTCTCTCTGTATCAACCGTTATGAGCCCATTGGCCATGCTCTCCACAACGTTCTGGGTGTAGCTCCTCATCTCAGCCAGAGTTCGATCCACGAGGTAGTAATTCTGGACCACAAAGATAAAGTAGAAGGCAGCCGATCCGAGAACCAGGAGAATCACCCCCATAGTAAGGGCATGGCGAATATCCTGGTCCCGTGCCTCCTCCAAGTGGGTCATCCATAACCCCACAATCGTAGCCTGAACATCCCCATGGGGAGCAAATTCTCCAAACTCGAAAACGGTTCCTCTGTCTGGCAATTTCTTAACCCTGCGATACACCCCTGCTTCGCCGTTGCCATTGCCTTTTGTCTCAGGGAGAGGAAGCAGCGGTGCTTTGGGCAACTTACTGCCGATGGCCCACTGACCGTTCTTTTCCAAGAGGCCGATATAGGCAACGTCCAGGTTTTCCACTATCCGATCGACTAACTCTTGTAGCCGTCCTGAAGAATATGCTCCTCCTAGCCGAATCTCAGTCCTCACCATGGAAATGATGTCTCGGCCGTTTCTTTCGAGAAGACTCTCCCAATGGCGTCGCTCTCGATCTAGGGTTCTCAAAGTCGAGATCGTGTGCATCACCGTCAAGGTGACAGCCACCATGACGATGGTAAAGGCAGGGAGATATAATCCCCTTTTCTTGACTATTTTCCAAGGCTTAGCTTTTTGCATTTTTGTTCGCTATTGGTTTCACCTAACACGACGATTCCCTTCTGAATCTTGTTCATTTTCCCATTTTTTCAGGTTTTCTAAAAGGCCACGTATTTTCTTGAGAATCGTTCAAATCGGTGACAGGAGTTACTTTTTGGTCAATTGCCTATTTTCGAACCGCGTGATAGCCCCGGAAATCAAATCTATCGCTCTCTCAATATCAGTCTCTGTTGTCATTCTCCCCGTGGAAAATCGTAGGGTCCCCCTCGCCCATTCAAGGGGGACGTGCATTGCCTCAAGAACGTGGGATATTTCAACATCACCTGAATGGCACGCAGCTCCTGCCGAGGCGGCCACGTCCTTTTCTAACTCGCCTAAAAGTGCATTCGCATCGATTCTGTGGAAACTGAGGCTCAGAGTGTTTGGTAGCCGTCTCTCTGGATCTCCGTTGAGTCTCAACTCCCCTAACCTTGCCTGCAATCCCTCGTGCAATCGATTCCTCATCCGGGTCAAGTGGGCCATATTCTCTACCAAATCCTGGCGAGCAATCTCACAGGCTTTCCCAAGTCCGACGATTTCCAAAACGTTCTCTGTTCCTGCTCTTCTGCCTCCCTCTTGTCCTGCACCATGCATAAATTTCGCGAGCTGAATTCCCTTGCGGATGTAGAGAGCTCCGACTCCCTTTGGCGCATATAGTTTGTGACCTGCAAGCGATAGGAGGTCCACACCGAGAACGTTCACATCGGTTGGAATCTTGCCAACCGATTGGGCAGCATCTGTATGCATGGTAATCCCACGCTCTTTGGCAAGCTGAGAAATCTGTTCGATGGGCTGGATCGTGCCCACTTCATTGTTGGCATGCATGATGGTAATCAGAATCGTTTGAGGGGTGATCGCTTTTTCGAGGTCGGAGATTCTTACCAGACCAGCTTCATCCACGGGTAAATAGGTGACCTCGAAGTCATTCTGTTCCAGGAATTTGCAGACTTCGATAATAGCCGGGTGTTCGATCTGGGTCGTGATGATATGCCTCCCTCGGGCCTGGGCGGAGAAGACGATTCCCTTGATGGCGTGGTTGTTCGATTCTGTTCCCCCACTCGTAAAAACGACCTCTTCGGGCTGAGAGTTCAGGAGAGCGGCAACCTGTTGGCGTGCATGCTGGATAGCTCCTCGCGTTTGGATTCCATACGGATAGGAACTCGAGGGATTGCCGAACGCTTCCTCTAAGAAGGGACGCATCGCAGCGATCACTTCCGGATGGTGAGGTGTTGTGGCATTGTAGTCCAAATAGATTGGTCTTTTGACTTCACCGTCTGTGTTTCCTGAACCCATGGATTTCCCCCTTTCTCAGCCGAGATTATATCAAAGACTCCCCCCAAAGGTCATCTTTGAAACCGACGGGTTCCCGAAATCCTCGGAGGATAAACCCAATGTCAGGTTTGGGCAGTCGTCGGGAAGTGAAAGGCAACGATTTTCATGGCGAAAGCCTGATGGAGGGTTGATCGGTGCCGATCCCTGGAGGGTCACAGCTTCATACCGCTCAGATAGGGGGATGGCCATCGAGATGAGGGGGCTCGTTATTCGCCTCTTTCACCTCCTCGGCTGGGAAAATAACGACGTGATCCAGATTAGCGTGCACCTCCACGTGCTGCATCAATGGGTAGACTGTCGTGGAGGACTGGCTGCTTCGTACTACCTGACCAGATTTGAGGCGGACACTGTAGATGTTCTCAGACCCTCGAAACTCCCGGCTGACGATAATTGCTGTGGCGTGATCGTGGGGTGTGAAATCGATGTCATCCGGTCTGATCATGATACGCAGTCGAGTGCTTGGAAGAGGGCCAGTAGCTCTGAATGATCCGAGTTCAGTCGACACGCGGCCCTGGTTGATCTCGGCCGGGATGAAATCGGCCTGACCCACGAATCGTGCCACAAATGGAGTTTGGGGACGATGGTAGATGGCTTCTGGAGTGTCCAACTGCTCCAGTCGGTGCTGGTTCAGTACCCCTACCCTGTCTGCCAGGGTGAACGCCTCCTCCTGGTCATGGGTCACGAAAATCGCCGTTGTCTTGGCCTCACGCAGTATGGAGAGCACCTCCTGTCTCATTTGAGAACGCATATCGGCATCCAAATTAGAGAAAGGCTCATCGAGAAGTACGGCTGCTGGGCAAGGCGCCAGCGCCCGTGCCACAGCGACCCTTTGCTGCTGTCCTCCGGAGAGCTGATGAGGATAACGACCTCCGTAACCTTCCATCCCAATTCGCTCCAGCATTCCGGCGAGTATCTTCCTCTGTCGCTCCTTTTCCAACGCTTTCAGCCCGTAAAGGATGTTTTCCGCTACCGTGAGGTGGGGAAAAAGGGCGTAGTCCTGGAATACCATGCCCACCGACCTGCGTTCTGGAGGTTGAGAGAAACGGGAGTCGGTCATCAGCCT
>WVXP01000216.1:0-146 GCA_011773445.1 Pseudomonadota bacterium
CTCTATCGGCTGCAGTCCTTCGAGCCCGCCATTGCTGTAGACAGGCTGAAGTTTCCTCCGCTCCCCATCTCGTACGCAACCGAAGGTGATTGGAATCCGGTCGAATCCAAGTATCATTATCGGAGCCTCTTTTCCCAGGCCTTTGA
>WVXP01000216.1:305-477 GCA_011773445.1 Pseudomonadota bacterium
AGCGACTGTTCTTTGAGATCAATGCGATTCTGAGGAGTTTCTTGAGGGATGTCTGCGGCTTGCATACGGCGAATAGGCCATCGATGGAGATTATGCATCAGTTGAAGGACCGTCCATTCTACGAGGAGCTCAAAGGCTTCGTCGCAAGAATCAACCAGGTCATCTACGAGGG
>WVXP01000216.1:616-2949 GCA_011773445.1 Pseudomonadota bacterium
CAGCTCTGGCAACGCCTGCCACAATTTCTCTTGGCGTTGACGCTCGCCCTGCTGATTGTGGGACTGGCTCGGCCTCAGTGGCAGATGGCCATTCAACGGGAGAAGTTCTTCGCCCGTGACATCATCCTGGTCGTGGACCTCTCCCACAGTATGGAAAACAATATGGGGAGCACCCTCATCACAGGGGATGGAACGAGGAAGGTAGATATTGCCAAAAGAGCAGCCCTCCAGTTCATTCAAAAGCGGAAGAACGACAGGATCGGCCTCCTGGTGTTCGGGGATGAAACCTTCGGAAGCTGGCCCCTGACCAGGGATCTCGGCNNAGGCTCGGGTCCACGTTCTACGGTGGAACCAATCTTGGACAAGCGTTGCTGAAGGCCGTGGATCATTTCAGGGAGATGGGGCAGTCGACGAGTCGCATTCTGATCTTTCTCTCAGACGGCGAAGCCACAATCCCGGCACCGGTGAAGGAGAGGATCATCACGGAACTGAAAAAGATGAAAGTCCATCTCTATCTCCTGGGAATCAGCCTGAAAAAGGAGAATAGCGACATTTTGGAAATCGTGGAAGGGGTCCAGGGAAGATTCAGCGCGACTGAGTCGGCAAGAGAGTTAACCGCGGCCTTCGACGAGATAGACTCCCTGGAGCCCAGCATGGTCGAAATAGAGGTTCAGGGGAAGAGCAAGGAGCTCTATCCCATGTTTGCCCTTGTGGCCCTGTGTCTCATGTTTATGGTAACGCTGTTGCGCAATACCCTCTTTATCGAGCTCTGTTAGGAGATGTGCTATGGGTGTGGTCGCATATATACGTTCAATTCGGGTCTATTTGCTCATAATCGGAGGCCTCTGCCTTTTTTCCGGAATCTACCAGAAGTACTGGTATTGCGACTTGATTGGAGAGGCGGTGAAGGCCATCGAGGAGAATCGATTAGACCAACAGTACCTCGAAAGAGCGAGGGAAAGCCTCTTCGCATCAGAAGAGCTCATTTCGTACGATATGGGGGTAAGGGCCTACAGGTCGAACAACCTCAAGAAGGCAACTGAGCATTTCTATGATGTCATAGACAAAGGCGATGATTCTTTCTTAAAGAAACGAGCCTATTATAATCTCGGCAACATCCTGGTTCAGCTGGAACTGCCGAAGAAGGCAGTTGCGATGTACCGGGAATCCCTTCGGCTCGATCCCACCGATTGGGAAAGCAAGTATAACCTTGAACGGCTCTATGCCTTCTATCCCATACTCTCGCCTGATGAAGGGGGTCAGGCCTCTCTTGAGCCGGAGCCAGGGGACGAGAAAGGGGATAGGGGTCAGATGGGCCACTACGGTGCGGACCGGCCAGACATTTAGGAGGGCCATGTCTCTTGAATTTCTGAATCCTCAGGCATTGTGGGTCATGCTTGCTCTCCCCCTTGTCTTGGGAGTCATTGTGTGGGGGCTGCGGCGGAGGAAGGCCATCCTGAGCGAATTTGGAGCATTGGATTTGCTTGCACAGTTTTCCCGGCTCCCTTTCAGTCGGAAAGTCCTCTACCAGAAGGTGTCGATAGTCCTCTGCTTTGCCCTGCTGATTGTGGCCACTGCACGGCCACTGCTTTGTGGGAATTCCGATCAGATCAAGAAGGGGACGCTCGACGCGGTGGCTGTTTTGGACGTATCCAAGAGCATGGCGGCTGAGGATGCTGGCCCAGGGGTTTCTCGACTGGACCGATCAAAGGATGTTCTGCTCGGATGCTTTCCAGATTTAGCCGGCAATAGGCTTGGCATGGTGACGTTTGCCGGGAGCAGTTTTCCCCAGGCCGAACTCACCGATGATTTTCAAGCCCTCACGTTTGTCCTGAGACATTGGGTGGGGGTGGATTCGGCCCCTTTTCAGGGATCCAACCTCGGAGAGGGCTTGTCCGAGGCGGTCCGATGCTTTGAAAAGAGCGACAAGCAAAAGATCATCCTTCTTTTTTCCGATGGCGGTCATGTGCGTCAAGAAAATCTCGAGGGAATTCTCACCGACATCGCAGCTCGGGGCATCAAGGTCATCTCAGTCGGCGTTGGAAGCCATAGGGTTTCGAGAATTCCCGTATATGAGGAAGGTGAGTTCAAAGAGTGGTTCAAAATCGAGGGCAAAGAGGCTGTCACCCAATTGAATGAGGGGATCTTACGGGAAATCTCCCAAGCGACGGGCGGGAAATATATCCACCTCAGTTCGGGCAATGAGCTCCACGGAGTTTTCAGGGATTCCGCAGTGATGGGTAAGAGCGTTCTCTCGGGGGGAAAAGAGATATTCCAAATACCCCTCGCCCTCTCCATCCTCCTCCTCTTTGCCGGGATCTATTTCGAGCGGA
>WVXP01000155.1:0-2030 GCA_011773445.1 Pseudomonadota bacterium
GCAGGGGACTGAAAATCCCCGTGTCGGTGGTTCGATTCCGCCTCCCGGCACGTTTTTTATATCTATTATTAATGAGGTTACACCGCAAATGGGCTGACAGTTTTTGTCGGCCCCTTGTTTTTTGAACGATTCTTGACTAGAGGCAATTCCGATGTGGGAATGGAGGTTACGAGTTGCGAGGCGCCCAAAAGAATCCGGGCACCCACCTTCGGCAACTCAGGAACACGAAAGAGGAATACTGCGGCTGTAGGAAAACTCGGAAAATATTACCAGGTTGATTATTACCTTGGGAAGAAGCGGGTTCGGGAAGTCCTGAGAGGAGTTACCCCTGCAAACCTCACGACACGAATTCCTCGATGGTTGATGACTATAAAGTGAAGAGGCAGAGGCAGTTCGTGACCAATGCTACGATCAACCGAGAATTGTCCCTTCTAAAATCAATCTTCAAATCCGCATTCAAGAATCGACGGGGCTCCCACCGCCGATACCGATCAGAAGATCGATTTTCTCTTCGCTCCATGAGGTGGCCACATCATCGATCATGGTTGAAGTGGGATTGGATGCAACCTGAGTAAATTCAACCGTTTGAATATCCATTTCACTCAGGAGCTCTCTGATCCGGCTCACGAGACCCAAATCCGCAAGCCCCTTGTCGGATAGAAGGGCTGCTCTCTTACCGACAGACTTGACCATTTCCCCGATTTTGAGTAGCTTTCCTGCACCGAAAAAGATTTTCGTCGGCAGATAGAACTCGAAATCCTTCACGGCGATGTCTCCCTGTCTACTCGTAGGCGGGAAAACCGCACCCCAAAACCCTTAAGGAGGACACGATGCCTTACGGATACAGCGGAAAGATTCTCCATGTCAACCTCAGTCAAAAAAGTCTCACGGTCGAGGAACCACCTGAACAATTCTATCGCACGTACATGGGGGGAAGCGCCCTCAATCTCTACTATCTCCTGAAAGAAATATCCCCTCGTGTTGACCCCTTGAGTCCTGAAAACATTCTGGCCCTGAGTGTCGGTGTGACGACGGGTGCGCCCATCTCCGGACAGAGTCGCATGACGGCCAATGCCAAATCACCCCTAACGGGCGCCATTGGGGATTCCCAGTGTGGGGGGTATTGGCCAGCAGAATTGAAAACCGCCGGCTTCGATGCTGTCATTATCAGGGGTAAGGCTCCCGACCCTGTGTTTCTATGGGTCCACAATGGAAAGGCCGAGCTCCGCGATGCCTCGCTGCTGTGGGGAAAAGTCACCGGTGAAGCTGAGAGGACGATCAGAAAAGAGCTGGGTGACCCAAGAATCGAAGTGCTGCAAATCGGCCCTGCCGGAGAGAAACAGGTGCGCTTTGCCGCCCTCATGAACATGTCCAACCGCGCAAACGGACGAACGGGCATGGGCGCGGTGATGGGCAGCAAGAATCTAAAAGCCGTCGCGGTGAGAGGGAGCCAAAAGCCATCCCTGGCCGACAGAGAGGCCTTCAAAGAACTGGCACGTTGGGGAGCCAAGGCCTTCCCCAAATCGGGGGTAGCCGGTCTAGGCAAATACGGAACAGCAAATGTTGTCTCTTTCCAACAGACCGCCGGAGGGTTACCCACCATGAACTACAGAAGTGGTGTCTTCCATGGCTGGAAAGCCATTGACGGAACGACAATGTATGACACCATACTTAGAGGCTGTGAAAAGGGAAACCAGGACCGGGAGGGCCGTGACACCTGTTTCGGTTGCATCATCCGCTGCAAGCGGGTCGTTGAAATCAAAGAAGGACCCTACAAGGTGGATCCCCATTATGGAGGTCCGGAGTATGAGACGGTGTCCACTTTCGGCTCCTATTGTGGTGTCGAAAACCTGGCTGCAATCGCCAAGGCAAACGAGATTTGTAACCAATACGGGATCGACACCATTTCCTGTGGTGCCACCATTGCCTGGGCGATGGAAGGGTTTGAAACAGGTATGCTGACCTCTGAGGACACAGACGGCATTGAGCTCACATTCGGCAATGCCGAGGCCATGGTGAAGGTGACAGAG
>WVXP01000155.1:2043-10432 GCA_011773445.1 Pseudomonadota bacterium
TATCTCATCACCAGCAAAGGCCAGGAAGCACCAGCCCATATGCCTCAGGTGAAACGAAGCCTTGCTCTCATCTACGCGATCAACCCATTCGGTGCCGATCACATGAGTAGCGACCACGACCCATCCTATGAAAATGACTTCGAAAAATACAAGGATAGGCTCGCTCCCATGGGTCTAAACAGACCCCAGGAGCCGCAGAGCCTGGGGCCTGAGAAGGTGAAATTTGCTCGAAAGACCCAACATCTGCACAGCATGTTGGACAGTGTCAACCTCTGCCAGTTTGCCTGTGGCCCCTCGTGGCAGCTCTACGGCCCTAAGGAAATTGTGAAGATCGTGCAAGCAGTCACGGGTTGGAACGTGACTCTAGAGGAACTCTTAACTGTTGGAGAACGCCGCCTGAATATGATGCGTGCCTTCAACGCCCGTGAGGGTATAACTCGGGATCAGGACAAGTTGCCAAAGAGGTTCTTCGATAAAGGTCTTGATGGGGGCCCAAGCGATGGCTGGAAGGTGAACAAGGCCGAATTTGAGGCTGCATTGGACGAATATTACAAACAGTCAGGATGGGACAGAGAAACCGGGACACCCACACGCCAGACTCTTGAACGCCTCAGTTTGGGCTGGGTGGCTGACCGTCTGGGTCTGTGAAAAGGTATCTCAGAGTCATCGTCAAACCACGGCTTAAGAAATCGGAGGATGCCCTCGGTCTCGATTTTTGTGAGGGCATTTTTCAGTAGCATCTTCCGAATTAAAATGGGAGGAAATGGAAATGAGGGCACCAAAACTCGCGGACGAAAGTCTCAGCATGGTCGGAGGCTATGATAAGGCCCGAGCTATATCAGAGAGGTCTCTCGCTCCGCCACTCTATCAGACCATCTCGTTCCCTTTAGAAAGTGCCGAGGTCGCAAGAAGAGTCTTCGATCAAGAGGACCCGTACACCGATTATATCTACACTCGGCGACATAACCCCACGACGAGTATCTTTGAGGAGAGGATGGCCCTTCTGGAGGGAGGCGAGGCGGGGTTGGCCACGAGTTCAGGAATGTCTGCGATCTTCTGTGTCGCCAGCTACCTGTTGGAGAATGGCGCAGAGGCCGTCATTTCAAATCGGGTCTATACGAGGGTATTTGAGCTTTTCACGAAGACACTTTCAAAGTTTGGGGTAACCGTTCGCGTCGTCAACGATCCGACGGATCTGTCCGAATGGGAACAGACAGTCAGCAAGGAGACCCAATTGCTATATGTCGAAACGCCGAGCAATCCGGGTTTGGTCATCAGTGACATCAAAGCCTTGTCTGAAATCGCCCAGAGCTACAACGTGCCGCTCATCGTTGACAACACCTTAGCGACGCCCGTCAGCCAGAAACCCCTTGGGCTCGGGGCCACTGCCGTCATTGAGTCTGTATCTAAATATGTCACCGGAAATGGCACGACCCTGGGCGGCGCGCTGATAACCCGGAAGGACTGGGTCGAAGAGATCCGTAAAACCGAGTATCTACAATATGGAATGGCGCCATCTCCTTTCAATTCCTGGCTTTGCCTGCTCGGGTTAGAAACCCTTAAGTTACGGATGATCCAACATTCGGAGAATGCAACAAGAGTCGCAGCGTACCTGGAGAATCATCCAAAGGTCGGGACGGTAAACTTCCCAGGTCTTGAAACCCATCCCCAACATGAACTTGCCAAGAAACAAATGAACGGGCTCTATGGTGGGCTCCTCTCTTTTTCGCTCAAGGATGAAAGGATGGAAAAGGCATTCGATCTCCTCAACGCCTTGAGGACGATAACCCACGCCATCCATGAAGGCTCCTCGAGGAGTGTCATTTGCCATCCTCCGAGCACGAATTTTGCCGACCTGACCGATGAGGAGATGGAGAAGGCCGAGATCCCAAAAAGTCTCATCCGTTTGTCTGTGGGAATCGAAAATGGAGACGATCTCCTGAATGATTTGGAGCAGGCACTGAATCAAGTTTGATCGACAACCCAGGGGAGAAACACCATGGGAGAAAACCAAGATTCCACCTATTGGCAACGACCCGTTCTAACGTATCTCTCTCGGGAGCAGAAAGAAAGAATCCACCAGGCCTCCCTCAAAATCCTGGAGAAGACTGGCATGGAGTTCAATTCTCCAGAGGCAATCGAGATTCTATCGGGTTCAGGTGCGAGAGTGATTAGAGGCAATCGGGTGCAAATACCACCATCCATGGTAGAACTGGCTCTCGCCAAAGCACCCAAGAGGGTGGTTCTGAGTGACCGAACGGGGAGAAAGACCCTCTTTTTGGAGGGAAATCACGTCTACTATGGACCTGGCTCCGAGACCCCGTTCACAAGCGATCCCTACACCGGGGCGAGACGATCCTGTCTTAAAGAAGATGTTGTCAGGGCAGCTAGAGTCGTAGACTACCTTCCCAATATGGATTTTGTGATGTCCTTCGCCCTGGCTACCGACGTTCCTCAGCGATCTGAGGATATCCATCATTTCGAGGCCATGGTGTTGAATACGACAAAACCCATTTTTTTTACCAGTTGGGATCTTGACGGGATTCAGGGCATTAACGACATTTGTTCGACAGTCGCGGGGTCAGGGAAGGCTTTTAGAGCCAACCCCTTTATCTGTCACTATATAGAGCCCATATCCCCCCTGAAACATCCGAAGGAATCGATCGACAAGCTCCTGTTTTCAGTCGACCACCGAATTCCGGTCATGTATGTTCCAGCACCTTCCGCAGGTGGTACCGCACCGGTCACATTGGCGGGAGGTTTTGCGCTGTCAAACGCGGAGGTATTGAGCGGCTTGGTCCTTGCCCAGCTCAGGAGGAAGGGTGCACCCTTCGTGTATGGTGGGGGCCCGAATGCTCTC
Source organism: Pseudomonadota bacterium (assembly GCA_011773445.1). Classification (GTDB taxonomy): domain Bacteria; phylum Desulfobacterota; class BSN033; order WVXP01; family WVXP01; genus WVXP01. The sequence goes on from WVXP01000155.1 coordinate 4,904, forward strand.
GATCCGCGAAGCGCCGTTTTCTCTTACGGTGCACCTGAGACGCTCATCAGCCGAATCGTCAGGACCGAATTGGCGCATTTTTATGGTCTTCCCGCCTTTAGCACCGGTGGATGCACCGATGCCAAGACGATCGACCAACAGGCAGCCTTCGAAGCTGGCAACAGCCTGATGCTGTCTTCTCTTGCAGGGTCCGATCTCGTGCACGACGTGGGCTACATCGAATCTGGCTTCACCTCCTCCCTGGAACTTCTGACAATATGTGATGAGATCGTTGGGACCGTCAAGCGGGTTCTCCGAAGTTTCGGTGTTTCCGAGGAAGAGCTCGCCCTCGACGTGATCGAGGCGGTTGGCCCCGGAGGAAATTTTTTGTCGGTGGATCACACGTTAAACCATTTCAAGAAGGAAATCTGGATTTCTCAGATGCTCGACCGACAGGACTACCAGGGCTGGCAGACAGAAGGGGGAAAGACGCTCAAAGATAAAGCCGGTGAGAAGGTACGCTGGATCCTAGAAAACCATAAACCCGTGTCCCTTCCTGATTCAGTGCAGAAGCAAGTGAGACAGATTGTCAAGGGAGTCGACGAGAAGCGAGGAAAAGCAGCCTCTTAGACTTTGTACTCGAAGAATCGAATTGCTTGTCTATCAGGAGGAATAGAGCTTGAAACCAGCTATTTCTTTTGCCGGCGTCCGATCTGCGGCTCACCTCCTAAAAGGCGTTACTGCAAGGACACCCGTACTGACCTCACGCACAGTAGACGACCTAACGGGCTGCAAGGTCTACTTTAAGTGCGAAAATTTCCAGAAAACCGGGTCCTTTAAATTTCGGGGCGCCTACAATGCCCTTGCCCAAGTGCGGAAAGCCGAGAGAAACCGGGGAGTGATTACGATCTCATCAGGAAATCACGGTCAGGGATTGGCATTGGCCGCGAAGCTCCTTGGTAGTTTTGCTCTCATCGCAATGCCTGACGACGTGCCCGAGAATAAAATCGCTGCGACCAAGAGCTATGGGGCAGAGGTGAGGACATTCGACCGTCAGAGTGGGGAACGTGAGAGATTCGTTGATGAAATGGTGCATAACCACGGCTTGACATTCATCCACCCCTACGACGATCCTCATGTCATGGCCGGACAGGGGACGGTCGCATTAGAGTTCTTGCAAGATGTTCCCGATCTGGAAATCCTCATTGCCCCTGTCGGGGGCGGAGGTTTACTCAGTGGATGCGCTACTGTTGCCAGGGCCCTAAATCCCAAAATTACCATTTTCGGTGTTGAAACGGAAAACGCCAATGACTGGTCCCTATCTCTCCAAAAAGGAGAACGGGTGAGAATACCCCTGCCTCAAACTATCGCCGATGGCATGCGGATGCAACAACCCGGCGAGTTGACCTTTCCCATAATAAAAAGGGAGGTCGAGGGTATCATTCTCGTCAGCGATACCCAAGTAATCGACGCTTTGAGATTTATTCTCCTGCGCATGAAAATTTTGGTCGAACCCACTGCCGCGGTGGCTCCAGCGGCTGTTCTACAAGGAAAGCTGAGAAAACGTGGGACCAACGTGGGGGTCATTTTGTCTGGTGGCAATATCGACGTCACAGCCCTGACTCAACTAACCTCCCCCCAAGCGATCCAAAAGAAAGACCCGTCATTAGGAGGGAGGCCGGCATAAAAAATTCATGCTTTCATCCTCCTGGAGTCTCCACGCCCATCATCGTCACATCAATCACCTCCTTGAGCCTGTCCCAAGGCAAGGCTCGGATATACGCAAGCCCTGACCGCACAGGCCCAGTATCGAAGCGTTCCCCCATGAAGACATATGTCTCACAAGCTATTGGTTTTTTTAATATATTCGAGCTTTCAAATGGGAGCCTCCCGTCCCTTCGCTCCCTTGCTCTCGCGTTGACCCCCTCGGGGCGCACAGGTGGGGAATTCTTGCCCCTTCCCCGCTCTGAAGGCGGGGTTTTCCCCTTCCTGCCCGCCCTCGATGGGTCCCCCAACGCTTCCGCAAACGTCCCTCAGGGACATGGGGGTCCACAAAACTGAGGAAACTCCGGCCATTATCATATTGACAATCCTATACTTTCATGATATGGGTGGGCAGTCCAACGCTGGGTACAATCCAATTTTGCGGTGGGACGAGGATTAAAGTCGGCGTGTCAAAGGGGGATTCTTTCGAGAGAAAGCCGGCTATGTTCAAATTCTATTGAAGAAAAGGAGGGGAGAACATGGACAAAAAGAAAAAGATTCACCCCGGGATTCCTGACCTCGCAGACTACCTGAGGCAGGGAAAGCTGACTCGACGTGAATTTGTCAGGTACGCTGCCTTACTCGGGATGTCTGTCGGAGCGGCGAGCCAAATGGTGGGGCTAGCCTGGCCAAGAAGATCCTTTGCGGCTGCCCCCAAACCCGGGGGTACGCTTAAGGTGTCGGCTACCGTGCAAAAGGTGACCCACCCGGCCCAATTCTCGTGGATCGAGCCGTCGAATCAGTTACGCCAGGTCGCAGAGTATCTCACCTACACCGATGGGGACAATATCACCCATCCCTATCTTCTGAAAAACTGGGAAGCCAGCGATGATCTGAAGACCTGGACCTTAAACCTGGAACAGGGAATCAAGTTCAATAATGGAGATGGCTTCACGGCCGATGATGTTGTTTTTACCCTAAATGAGTGGTTGAACAAGGACGTGGGATCATCACTCCTCGGTATGATGGGAACCTATCTTGACGTGACCGGCATCGAAAAAACGGACAAATACCAGGTGAAACTCCATCTCAAACAACCAGAGCTTGCCGTCCCGGAGCACCTCTTTCATTATCCCGCGCTTGTTCTGAATCACAAGACCTTTGAGGGAGACTTTATCAAAGCACCCCACGGAACCGGCCCCTATACACTGGAGCTGTATCGAGAGGGTGAGCGGTGTGTGGTTCGAAAACGCAACGACTACTGGCAGAAGGGGCTTCCCTACATGGAGTCCATGGAATTCACCGACATGGGAGCCGAGCTCGCTCCCCAGATTGCCGCTATTCAGTCTGGAGAAATTGATTTCATCGACGCGAGCGATACTTCACCCGTCAGCGCGTACCAGGCTCTCAAGGACAACCCCAATGTCAATATCCTTACCATTCCAACAAACCAAACTCGCGTCCTCCGCATGCGGGTCGACATGAAGCCATGGGATAACAATGACGTGCGAATGGCCTTGAAACTCTGCTCACATCGGGAGAAAATCCTGAGCCTCGCATATTTTGGCCAGGGCCTCCAAGGGCAGGACTTCCATGTATCTCCAAAACATCCCGAGTACTGCCAGAAACCGATTCCTGAGTACCAACCTGACAAGGCGAAAGATCTGCTGAAAAAGGCGGGCTACCCCAATGGCCTCGACATCAACCTGGTCGTCGGGAGCGGATGGGCCGACATTGTCCGCTGGGCAGAAATCCTCAAGCAGGACGCCGCTCCAGCTGGATTCAGAGTCAATATACAGCCCGTACCCAATCCCCAGTACTGGGAAAAATGGACAGAGGTTGACCTCGGCATTACGACCTGGGCTCACCGACCTCTGGGCACCATGGTGCTGAATCTCGCCTATATTGCTGACGATACGGGAAAACCCGTTCCATGGAACGAGACGCGCTGGGTGGACGATGAGTTTTCAAGGCTACTGAAACAGGCCAATGGCACCATCGATGTGGATGCACGGCGCAAGATCTTCTGTGACCTGGAACGGATTCAATGGGAGCGGGGTTCGATTGGGTTGACCTATTGGATCAATTACTTCTTCGTGCTAAGCAAGCGAATCCAGGACGTCAAAGCACATCCCACCGGCTATATGCTGTTTAATAGGGTCTGGCTGGCCTAGAATCCGCCAAGCCGACAACAGACCAGCCTGCCCGTTTCATGGAAGCATCAAGACCCCACGGGCACGGGCAGGCTGGCCATTCCGGCAGCCGCTGTTTGTTTCCTCAAGGTGCTCCCCGTCTAATTCCTGACATCAGGGGCGCGCGTCAGGGACTTAACGCCCCCATCCAGTGAGAACAGGTTCGGTTATGGCAAAATTCATTCTGAGACGGTTTTTTCTGCTTCTCCTTACGATGTTTCTGGTCTCAGTGACTGTCTTTCTGATCACGGAATCCTCTCCCGGTAATGTGGCGCGAAACGTTTTAGGCGCTTTCGTGACCCCGGAACAGGAAGCCTCCTTTCTGGCCCAGATGGGGCTCGACAAGCCAATCCATATCCGTTACCTTTCCTGGCTCCTCGGCAATGACTGGTACGCATCGCGGAAGATCGGTTTGCCTTTGAGGCAGATCACGACAGAAGGTGGCTTTGACGAATGGTGGGCTGTTAGAGAAGACGGAGCCCTGGTCCGGTGGACACTCGAAGGGGAGAATCTAGTCGCGACTGCCAAGCTCGCCGTTGGCGGCATCAGCGAGTATAAGAATAATGAAAGATGGCAGACCGATGAGACGGGGGCGAGCCTTTTTTGGGGCGTTGATGATCAGAACCATGTGGTCTTGTGGGAAAAGGGAACCGATCGGAAAGTCTGGACCTTTATCGTCGGCACGGGATGGATGGAGAGCTCGGGAGGACCGGTGGAATACATCCCTCTAAAGAAGGGGTTCATCCGGGGAGATCCCGGTGTTTCGCTTCGAACGGGACGCCCTGTTTCCAAGAGCATATTCATCCGGCTACGCAACTCGCTGGTTTTGGCAGGAACGGCCTTCGTAATCGTCATGCCCGTGGCCCTGTTCCTCGGCATGCTCGCCGGGTTGAAGGAGGGCAGTTTGCGGGATCGAGTGCTTTCTGTTGGCGGCATGATGTTCTCGGTGACCCCGGAGTTCGCCACCGGGATCTTTCTCATCCTCATCATGGCGGTGTGGCTGGGCCTGGTCCCCGGCGCCACGGTTTTCGGCGAAAAAGCGCCCTGGGAAAGACCCGACATGCTCATTCTTCCGGTATTGACCCTTACGCTTATCGAACTGGGCTACATCCTACGCATTACCCGGGCCAGCATGGTGGAGGTCATGAAGTCTCCGTACATCCGCACCGCCCATCTCAAGGGATTGCCTTACTGGCGGATCGTGCTGAAGCATGCGGTCCGAAACGCCCTAATGGCGCCGATCACGGTCATCATGCTCCACGTGAACTGGCTTATGGGCGGAATCGTGATCGTCGAGGTGGTCTTCGGCTATCCCGGTCTGGGTAAGTACCTGCTGGATTCCGCCCTGTTCAAGGACATTAATGCCCTCGAAGCCGGGGCTATGATTCTGGTAAGCGTTGCCGTGCTCACGCAGCTTGTGGCGGATATCGCCTATACGTTCCTGAATCCGCGTATTCGGTATGCCTAACCGAATAGCGGTATTTGCAAGGAACTGGGTGAACGTGGTTACACCGACTCAAGCTTCATATCCATGGTTGGAGTTGTAAATTCGAAGCACGAAATCCGAAACACGAAACAAATTCAAATGACAAAACCAATGAAACTCAAAACATTACAGAGTTATCAATTTAGAGCATAGGATATTTTCCTAAAT
>WVXP01000243.1:0-1716 GCA_011773445.1 Pseudomonadota bacterium
AGAACGGTCAAATCCACATCCTCGAGTTCCCTGAGATCCACCTGTTTGTCCAAAAGGGTTTCCAGGAGAAAGTGCGAATAGTTCCTTTTCAGACGAAAAGTCAAAAGAATCCACGGGGCCACGAAAATGAGGCCGAAAATGGAGAAGTAACTTGTATGGATAAAGGCCTTGAGTCCCAGCAATATCAGGGATCCGAGAAGGCTTCCGGCTCGTGACACCATCTGTAGGAAGGGACGAATCTTTGCCCTGAATTCATCCGGAAAAAGGTTGACCATGATGTTGTTTGCAGGATTGTGCAGGGTCGTGGTAAGAACACCGATGCTTATCCTCCCGTACACGCCGACAACAATATCGAAGCGAAAGAGGAGGAGCGAAAAAACAAGAAAGTAGTTGCCCGGACGAAAGAGAAGGGCATTGGGGATGCCCACGCGGGTGTGGACCTTCCCAACGAACATGAGAACGACAAAGGTAATGACATTCAGTACGCCTCTGAAACTCCCATAGAATTGGGCCAGCGCTTCTTCTGAGGGAAACGTATGGGCGAGAATGACGCTGAACTGGTAATCAAACATGGGGCCGACAATGTTCGGCAGGAATCTGATGGCAGCAAGAAGCATGAAAAGTAAGGACCCCTTGGCCAGAGCACTCATCTCTTTGACACCGGCAATCGGTGAAGACCAGCCCTTTTTCTCCGTGACTCGAGCCTTGGGAGCGACGATTGGGGGAGGGAAGAGTCGTCCGACCTTCTGGCTAGCCATGGCTGCCAGGAAGAGCAGGCCAGCAGAAACAAGGAGGAGATTGTCGATGTTTGTGGTCCGGGTCAAGAGATCTGTGGAGAAACTTCCAAGAACACGCCCCAAAATCCCCCCTGCCGTAATGAGGGGAAAGATCCTTTTGGCCTGGCGCGTGTCGAAGAGGTCGTTGCAGATGTTCCAAAAGATGATGAGTATGACACCATCGATTTGCAGCCTCAAGAGGTACATGAGTGGGTAGAGGAGGGAGAAGTCGAGAAGGATCAGGAACCGGCAGAGGACCTCAATGGTGGCAAAGATCACGAGGATCCGGGTCAAAAGTGTCATGGGGGAGTACTTTGTCACCAACGCCCGGACAAGGTCCATAGCAAAGAATACGAAAACAGCATCGATGACAAACATCTCCGGGAGGTACTCGACACCGAATCGCTTGATAAAGGCGGTATCGGCAAAATTGGCAAAAAGAATCTGGCTGGACAGGATGAGAAACATCAATCCGCTGGCCCAGCCGAAAGCCTTGTATTCCTCGGAACGGACCGTAAACAGTTTGCCGAGAATGTTAGAGAGAGCTGACATCAGGGCACCTCGAATTTATGAGTTAATGGTTGCCCTACATTTGTCGGCGGTAGGGTGGTTCGAATTCGCCACAGTCGGTAACAATATCGATCCTCAAACAGTCACCCCCGCATTCCTGGGAGATCGTTCCAGGAGCAATATCCTCCTCAAAACCTTTACAGCTGTAACTCGTCCCCTGCATACGCCGAACTCCCCAGATCCGAAGATCCACACGTATCCCAAGAGGCACCTCGATGCAGTAATTGCCGGCTCCATCTGTCTTGGTTTCTCCGAGTGGCTGGTCTGTTCCATGCAGCCAGGCAGTGACGGGAACGTAAGGATAGGGAACCGGGTTCGAGTCGGCCGGGGTCCGATACCAAACCTTTCCTTGAATGCATGTGGGTTCAAA
>WVXP01000243.1:1728-3719 GCA_011773445.1 Pseudomonadota bacterium
AGATAGGTTCCAAGGATAAACGGATAATTATTCCTCATCATTGCACCTCGTTTTCTCTCGGGGACAGCTGAGGAAAGTTCGTTTGTTTTATATAAAGAAATGCCCCACGAAAGCAAGAAGTAATCTCGGTTTCGTGGACTTTACCACCGTCTCCCTAAACTCCAAATGATGATCCCAAGGAAATTCCACTTGACTTCCACTGATCCATTCTTTAGTATCCGATTTTTCGGGCACCTTTCGGGGCAGGAGAACGATTTGAACTCGGGTCTGTGGGAGGACCCATTTGAAATCTGGGCTTTACCGGTGAGATGTATGGGGCTTGCGTTATGTCGTCTATCGAGCGGATTTCGGTGATCGGTGTCGGAGCCATGGGGGCCTTTTACGCGAGTCGATTTTACGAGATGGATAGCCATAGCATATCAGTCGTAGCAGGGGGGGAGCGCTACGACCGACTCAAGGAAAGGGGTTTGATTGTCAACAACACGCACTATTCGCTGCCTGTGGTGAGACCGGACGATAGGATACCACCTTCTGACCTCATCATTGTGACTGTGAAGAATCATCATCTTGGAGAAGCGATTCAAGATCTTGAAAATCGAGTCGGGAAAAATACTGTGATTTTCTCGGTCATGAATGGCATCGACAGTGAGGAGCAGATTGGTGCCGTCTATGGGATGGACAGGGTATTATACGCGGTTGCTGTTGGGATTGATGCGGTTGTTCGAGGAAACCACATGACCTATACAACCCAGGGAAAGCTGTTTTTTGGCGAAGCCAGGAATTCTGAACTCACCGAACGCGTGAGGAAGCTCCAATCGCTTCTCGATCGTGCCGGGATCCTTTATGAGACCCCCGATGATATGATTCGGGTCCTCTGGTGGAAGTTCATGATCAATGTCGGAATCAATCAGGTCTCAGCCGTACTGGGTGCGCCCTATGGGGTCTTTCAGAGATCGCAGAAGACCCGGGACCTCATGGAGTCGGCCATGCGGGAGGTGATGGCGATTGCCAAGACAGCCGGGGTCAATCTCTTCGAAAAAGACATCGAAGACTGGTATGCCTTCCTATCCCGCCTGTCCCCGGATGGAAAGACCTCCATGGTCCAGGATGTTGAGGCAAGAAGAAAGACCGAAGTCGAGATGTTTGCAGGCAAAGTGATCGAACTCGGGAATCGTTATGGAATCGAAACGCCAGTGAATGAGACCCTTTTTCGGTTCATCAAAGCTATCGAGCAAGAATACTTGAGTTGAGGCCACGCATCTCGGACCGGGTCGGACAGAATCAGGAGGAAGAGAGAGGAAATAAGGAGACCATGAGAACAAGGGGCCCTGCCTCGCTTAGGGTCCTTTGGTCCCGCTGAAAAAGCACCTGGCCCGGTTGCGCCGCCCGTTGTCTCCGCTGACGTTGTCGATGAAAAAGGGGAACCTCATTATCGTAACACTCATGGGCACGCTTGTCTTGTGGAATGGGTCTGCTCGGGCGGAGGGCCCATTTCGGCAGGGGGCGACTGAATGGGGTTTTCGCTCTGGTTATGGAGACAATTTTCAGGTCAATAACGTTGAGGCGGACGTTGAATTCTATTTTCTGAAGCCGTTCTGGGGGAAAATCCTGAAGACGTGGGAGGATCGAAGAAGCCTCGAGTTTGTGGGAGAGGGCTTCCTGAGTTTTGTTCGCCAGGATTCGGAAGACCGTTATGCAGGGGGGCTCACTGGGGTTATCGCATATAATATCAGGCTATCCGAAAAATGGGTCCCTTTTGTTGAACTAGGTGTCGGTGTTCTCTATACTGACCTCAACCCTGAGGGATTTGGTTCCCACTTCAATTTCACGCCTCAGGGGGGCGTAGGCGTTCGCTACAAAGTCCTTGAGGGGAGGTACTTAACCTTTTCCTATCGTCTACATCATATCTCCAACGCCGGTCTTGACGAGGATAATAGCTCCATCGATTCTCATTTTTTCTCTATCGGTCTATCTTTTTTTCGCTGATTTGG